>PXQR01000019.1 GCA_003021235.1 Halobacteriales archaeon QH_6_64_20
CGTCGAGACCGACGTCACCATCGCGAGACAGGTGCCGGTCGTCCCCGGTTCGGCGAGTTCGGCGACGTAGACATAGTAGACGCCGATAGCCAACTGGACGGTCGCGCCGGCCGCGAGCATGAGCATCGCGAACCCGCCGGCCGATCGTATCGTCGTCACCCCGAAGATAACCGGGAGCGCGAGGAGGAAGGAAACGACGATGACCGGGCGTCGCCGTTCGCCGATGCGATCCGAGAGCCACCCGCCGCCGGGACGGGCGACGATACCGGCAAACGGTACCAATGCCGTCGCGGCACCGGCCGCCGCCAGATCGATCGAGAGTTCCTCGGTCGCGTACGTCGGCATCCAGGAACTGAAGAAGACGAACAACGCAAAGGAGCAGGCCGACGCGAACGAGACGGCCAGGATCGTCGGGTTGCGGAGCACCCGGACGAACTGGCCCAGGGAGATGGCCTCCTCACTTCGGACGGGTTCGCGCGCCGCGAGGTAGAGCACCGGAAGGCCGGCGACGACGATAAGGGGGTATACGACGAAGACGGCGCGCCACCCCGCAACGTCGGCCAGTAACGGGCCGCCGAACTGGGCGATGGCCTGTCCCGCCGGCCCGGCGGCGACGAACAGACCGGTGGCGACGGCGAGTTTCGACTCCGGAAAGACCCTGCTAACGACGTTCGCGTTCGCCGTCCAGAGGAACGCGCCAGTGGCGCCGCCGACGAACCGGGTAAGCAGAAACGGGAGGTAGGTCGACGTAGCCGCCCCAGCCAGGGATGCGAGAACGAGGGCGACGACACCGACGAACGCCAGTCGTCGGTTGTCGTAGCGGTCCATGAGCAGGCCGCCCGGTAGGCCGGCCATGCCCCACGCGAGAAAGAAGACGCTGATGCTCAACCCCGCGCTGGCCTTGTCGATACCGAAGGAATCCACGAGGAGAGGGATGATACTGGCTGGAGCGATGAGGTAGGCGTTGAACCCGGCTGCCATGCAAAAACAGCCGAATAGCACGGCCCACGGGCGCCGGTTTCGAGACATAGCGGTGCTGCCTTCGGCAGAATATAAAAACGCCACGTCGTCGACGATTCGATCGTCGGTACCCCCTCCGATCGCGGGCGATGGCGGATCGGCCGTGTGGTGACCGCGGAGTGACGGTGCGACGAACTGGCTGCTGGCGAACTCGACGATCGTGAGTTCTCCGCTCGCGGATCGTCGCAGTCGCGAGCCGTCGACGAAGCCCGATTGGCCGGTCGCCTATCGCGAAACCGAGTGGCGGAGAACGCCGACCCCCTCGATCTCGACTTCGACCTCGTCGCCGTCCGACAGCGGGCCGACGCCCGCGGGCGTGCCGGTCGAGATCACGTCGCCCGCTTCGAGCGTGAGATATGTCGTGATCTCCGCGATCAGTTCGGGAACCGAAAACAAAAGCTGTGCGCGCGAGGAGTCCTGTTTCGTCTCACCGTTGACCCGCAGGGAAACGCGCGCGTCGTCGGGGACGTCCTCGGGGTCGGCGACGACGGGTCCCATCGGCGCGGCGTTGTCGAACGCCTTGCCCCGAACCCAGTTCTGTTCGACGCGTTGATCGTCGCGATTGGAGACGTCGTTCACACAGGTGAAGCCCGCGACGACGTCCATCGCCCCCGCTTCGGATACGTTTCGGCACTGCTCGCCGATCACAACGCCGAGTTCGGCCTCCCACTCGACCGTTTCCTTGCCGGCGGGAAGCGTAACCGTATCGCCGTGGCCCGAGAGCGCGTTCGGGGGTTTCAGGAACAACAGCGGCCGATCAGGAACGTCGCTATCGGTCTCCTCGGCGTGATCGGCGTAGTTGAGGCCGATACAGACGATCTTCGTCGGCTCGACGGGCGGGAGTACGTTCACCTCGTCGACCTCGTAGGTCTCGCCGCCGAACTCGATTCCCTTGTCCGTCCGAACGCCGCGGCGGACCGTCCCCGCTCTGTCGCGAAATCGTGCGTAGCGCATGAAAGAGTCCGTCAGCGCCCTCTGTCAAAACAGTTCCGCTAAGGTGCGCTACTACGAGTTCCACAGTTGGAGGGGGCGACCACGACGCACACGACGTGCCGGTGTTTTCGAACGCCATCGACGACCGACGGCCCGGCGGTGAGCGCTTCTCACCAGGAGGTGATAGTGACGTCGCGCAGGGGCCGATCGAAGGGTATCGTAACGTGACCGCCGGTGTAATGCGAGATATAGAAGCCGGCGATGACCTCGACCGAGCGGGTGGCCTCCTCGCCCGGCGAGCGGTTCTCCGCGTCGCCGGCCAGCAGGTCGGATACGTGTCCGGCGGCGTTGGCGAACGAGTTTCGGTAATCGACGTCCCACCGCCACGCGCCCTCGATGCCGGGGATGGGTTCTTCGACGTGGTGCCCGTCGTCGAGACGCCAGTAGCGCCACTCGCCGTCGTCGTTGTTGAGGTACAGTTTTCCCTCGGTACCGACGAACTGGAGCGTCATCGAGGAGATGTCGCGCGCGACGGTACAGTCGATCGAGACGAACGTGCCGTCGTCCATGACGACGAACCCCCCACCACCCGAGTCGTCGACCCCGCGATCTCCCTGGAGGGCGGTCACCGCGTCGTTCTCGCCGTTGATGTAGCCGCTGACTCGTTCCGGCCGGGCGTCGAGCAGGTAGACGAGCGTGTCGATGAGGTGTGTCGAGTTTCGAAGCAGTTCGCGGCGGAACTGGGCCGTCACCGCCCGCACGTCGCCGATGAGCCCCTCCTGAACGTGATCGCGAAGCGCCTGAAGCTTGTCGGTAAAGCGAAACGAGTGGTTGATCACGAGTTCAGTGTCGGTTTCCGTACAGATCGTACACATCTCGTCGGCTTCGCCGACGCCCGAGGCGATCGGCTTCTCACACCAGATCACGTCGGGGTCCGCGCTCGATCGAGCCACGTCGAGGACGTGTCGGTGATGGAGATACGAGGGCGTACAGACCGAGACGACGTCGAGGTCCTCCCCCTCCAACATCGCCTCGTGGCCGAGGTATCGGCCCTTTTCGGGGATTTCCCACGCCTCGCCGAACGTGTTCAGTTTCCCCTCGTCGACGTCGGCGACGGCGACGAGTTCGATGTCGTCGGTCGCGTCGTAGCCGCCGGCGTGGCTCTCGGGGAACTTCTTCTCGCCGATGTCCGCCTCGTCGTGAAGCCCGAGGATGCCGAGCCCCGCGATCCCGCCAGCGCCGACGACGCCCGCTCGATAGGTCATGACCGATCACCTCGCGGCCCGGCGGTTTGACTGTTTCGCCGTCCTGTAAGAACCGCAGGAAGTGCCCACCTTCTGCTGGGATCGACTACCAACCGTCGACGACCGGCGACTGGCTACATCGAGGGACCGACACGGGTGATGGCGAACCCCGTTAGGCCGTGTTCCTCGGCGCGAGAAGGCTCGCCGCCGGCGATCGACAGGACTCGCCTGCGAAGCGTCGCACGGTCGGCACTCGTCGCGTCGACGTCGATGTCCTCGGGAAGGGCGTCGACTGTCCCTTCGTCGCCGGATATCTTGAGCACTGGAACGACCGGGTGACCGGCAGGGATACCGTCGGCGGTGACGTGACAGACGATCCCCGCGCCAGCGGCCGCCAGTCCCGTCGCGGCTTCTTCGTATCGTGAGGGCGCGTCGAGGAGCGCCACCCCGGAGTCGATCGTAACAGGATCGCCGTATTCGACGACCTCGCGGACCGGCAGACCGCCCCAGGTTCGGGTAGTAGCCGCAAAGTCCAGCTCGCTCGCTTCGGCGGCGATGCGCGTTGCACGCGCGGGTTGATGCCGGTGGCGGGCGACCAGTGCGTCGATCGCAGCAGCCGCTTGAGCATTCGCAGCGGCGGCTCGCGCGGCGCCGGGATCGGCGGTCACCCGTTCGTTGCCGGCGACGACGACGCGCCCGCCCGCCTCGATGACGTCTTCGGCCAGCGATCCTACGAACAGGTCGGCTGTCTCGACCGTCGATTCCGACAGGTCGCTGCTCACGATGCCGAGCGTGAGATCGCCGAGGTCAGCACTCGTCCGATGGGTTTCGTGAGCCAGGCGCCGAAGCTCTCGTGCCTCGCCAATACCTCTGTCGACACACTCGTCGGTACCGCCGACACCCTGGATCGAGAGTTCGCGCACCGGGACGTCGCGCTCGCCGAGTTGGCTCGCCACGTCGTCGGACTGGAGCACCTCACAGCCGAGACCGACGACGACGGTGCCCGCGACGTTCGGGTTCGACCCGAGGCCGAGGAACGTCCGGCGCGTCTGGTCGTTGTCGTGTCCGATCTGTGCACAGCCGTGGCCATGGGGCGTGCTCACAGCACCTGAGACGGCGTCAGCGATGCGATCGGCGACCACGTGCGAACAGATGACCGACGGGAGGACGAGCACGCGATTACGAATTCCAACGGAGCCATTCGGCCGCTCGTACCCCTCGAACCCCTCGGTTTCGATCTCGGGTTCGAGGTCACCCTCGACGCTCATGCGGTTTCACCGCCCGCTTTCTCCCCCTCGCCGTCGGTCGCGGCGTCGTCGCCTTTCGTCGCGGCGTCGAGGTCACCACGCCCGCGGGTGCTCTCGCAGTTGTGGACGTGAACCCAGTCGCCCGCCGCGATGGGCTCGCTCGCACGGCCGATGACCGCACCGTACTTCGTGATCTCCTCGCCGACTTCGATATCGGATAGCGCGAACTTGTGACCGAACTCGATCGCCTCCGAGAGCACGAGCGTTCGGTCGTCGGCGACGAGTTCGTGGCCCGCGTCGAGGTCGTCGATAGCGGTCGCGACGGTGTCCTCGGTGGTCATCACCAAGGCGACGTCGTCGAGAACGCTACCCTTCACGAACGGGCCTCCGGTACCTGACTCCTCAGTTCGGCGATCTCGGTGGGCTGGATCTCGTTGATCGCGAACTCCTCCAAGCGACGCCGTTCGGCTTCGGTGCGCTCGCCGTCGGCAACGCTCAGGAGTTTCCCGTAGGTCCGCTCGCCGACCGCAGAGAGGGACTCGCCCCCAATGATCGTGCTCGCGTTCACGTCCATGTTGTTCGCCATTTCCGACCACGTCTTCGGGTTGCCGGTTACCTTGATAACCGGCGCGATGGGGTTGCCGGTTGTACTGCCTCGGCCCGTCGTAAAGGCGATCACCTGCGCGCCGCCGGCGACCTTGCCGACGACGCTCTCGACGTCGTAGCCGGGGGTGTCCATGAGGACGAGCCCGCCACCCGTCGGGAGCTCCTCGCCGTAGCCGACGATCCCCCGCACCGGTGACGTCCCGCCCTTGGAAATCGCCCCTAAGCTCTTCTCCTCGATGGTTGTGAGCCCGCCCTCCTTGTTGCCCGGGGAGGGCTGTGCGCCGCGAATGTCGACGCCCATCAGTCGCGCGGCGCTCTCGCGACGTTCGACGAACGCCAGTAGTCGCTCGCGGACCCGCTCGTTCGCCGCGCGCTCGGCGAGGACGTGCTCGGCCCCGATGAACTCGGGCGTCTCGCTGAAACAGGCAGTGCCGCCGTTTTCAACGAGACGATCGCAGGCGTTCCCGACCGCGGGGTTGGCCGCGATGCCGCTGGTGGCGTCGCTCCCGCCGCACTCGACGCCGAAGACGAGTTCGGACGCGTCGGCTTCCTCGCGGCGGCTATCGCCCACCTCGTCGGCGAGATCGGTGACGATCGACCCGCCCTCGCGAAGCGCCGCCCGCGTTCCGCCCGCCGCGCGGATCGAGAGCGTCGCTACGGGTTTGCCGGTCTCCGCGATCCGGTCGGCTAGCGCTCCAGCGTCGACGTCCTCAGTACCGAGTTCGATCAGGAGGGCAGCCCCGACGTTCGGGTTGCTGGCGACGCCGACGAGGACGCGTTCGGTCTGTGCGCGCGTCTCGTCCGGTTGGGTCGTGCCCATCTGGTGGGGCGTTGCCCGCGCCTGCATACCCGCCTCGCTCGCGATGCGGGACGCGACGCTCGATCCGGCGACCGACGTCGGCACGACCGCGACGTGGTTACGGACGCCGATCCGTCCGTTCTCGCGCCGATACCCGGTGAAAGTCGAATCCATCGAACCGGAGGTTAGACAGAGAGGCTCATAGTCCTTCGCACGACCGGACGTCGCCCTGGGTTGGCGGTCGACCATGGCGACGCTACCGAAACCACGCCGGGGCTCGGTCCGTTTGCGATCGCAGGGAACCGTTAGGACGACACGATCGCCTGAAACGGCCCGTTCGGTTCGTTCGACGGTTGCAAAACGATGTTCTGACGGATCGAACGAACGCCATCGTCGAGAGCGGGCGAGGAAATCACCTGCATATCACGTTAAACCGTGTGAGATAGACCGGACGCGAGGAGGAGTCGTCCGGTCATATCAGGTAACTTCGTTTCGTTCATGACGTTCGTATGAGCGTCACGAACGGAATCCGGCCGCTACGCTGTTCGATCCTCCACAAAAAACGTTCGACAGCGCAAAATACATGCGTGCTGAGCGGAACACACGAGCTATGAGCGCGCCGGAGCAACGGACGATCAAGACGACGCGGACGGTATTCGACATCATCGAAAGCATTACGCGAGGCAACGACAGCGTCACCGAGATCGCCGAGGACCTGGAGATGTCCAAAAGCACGGTCTACACGCATCTGTTGACGCTACAGCAGCGGGGCTACCTCATCAAGACCGGGACGGAGTACCAGTTGGGACTACAGTTCCTCTCCCTCGGTGGTCACGTCCAGACCTCCGGTACCTACCGGAAGCTGTACCGGACGGCCAAACCCGAGATCGACGAACTGGCGAACGAGACCGCCGAGCGAGCACAGCTCATGGTCGAGGAGGACGGCTACGGGAGCTACCTCTACCAGTCGACCGGGAGCAAGGGTGTGATGACCGACACGCACGTCGGGACGCGCGTGTTCTTGCACGCGACGGCCGTCGGAAAGGCATTTCTCGCACACGTCCCCGAAGCCCAGGCCGATCGGATCATCGAACGCCACGGCTTGGTGCAGGAAACCGAGAACACGACGACCGACCGCGACGAACTGTTCGCGGAGTTAGGGACGATCCGGGAGCGGGGCGTAGCGTTCGACAACGGCGAACGCGTGCGGGGGATCCGGTGTGTGGCCGCGCCCATCGAAACCGACGACGGGGCGGTGCTCGGCGCGATCAGCGTCTCCGTCCCGAACCGACGGATAACCGAGGCGCGATTCGAGCAGGAACTCCCGGAGTTGGTTTCCGATGCGGCACGGGTCATCGGTCTCAACGTTACGTACTCCTGACCGGCGTGAAGCCACGTCCGTTACGTTCCTTCACCGATGTCCGCGTTCGCACCACTGAACCGTTCTCGTTCGCACAGTCACACTGCCGTCAGTCGGAGACACCATCGGCGTCGATCCGTTCACCCTCATAGGGATGCGTTCGGCTCGTTCCCGTCGAGTACGTGCTGGATCCTAACCCATAGACTCATGGGTCGCTCGTCCGACGCTGGCGTATGCCCACCGACGAAAGCGATGTGACCGATGTGATCGGTTCGATCGGCTCGATCGGCTCGATCGGCTCGATCGGTTCAACCGAGCGGGCCACGAGGTGGCGCGGATGAGCGACGGGGCCGACAGGGCCGACGAGAAACGCGGCGGCGAGTACGTCTACGAGGCGCTCGTCGACGCCGGCGTCGAACTGGTGATCGGGATTCCGGGCACCCAGACGCTCCCGCTCGATCGCACCGTCGTCGAGCGCGACGAGATGCGATACGTGATGGCCCGCCACGAGACGGCCGTCCCGCACATCGCGTGGGGGTACTACGAGTCCGGCGGCGGCGTCGCGGCGACCCTCACCGTCCCGGGCCCGGGCGATACGAACGCGATGCACGGCTTGAAGAACGCTTACGAGGACTGCGTCCCGATCCTCCACGTCTCCGCGGACGTCAACCCCGAGGACAGGGGGAAGGGTCCGATCCACGAGATCGAAGCCGATACGTTCGATAACGTCGTCAAGGAAAACGTCACCGTCGAGTCGGAACTCGAACTCCCCGCCGATCTGGCACGCGGCGTCGAGACGGCGTTCGAACCCCCGTATGGACCGGTTCGCTTCGGGGTCCCGAGCCGGATCCTCGACGAGTCGTTTCACGCCTCCGCCGCCGAGGTCTCACCCGAGCGAACGACCTGGGACGCCGGGGATGACGTCGACGCCGCGGCCGAGGCGCTCGCCGGAGCCAAATGTCCCCTCGTTTACCTCGGCGGCGGTGCGCGCCGGTCGCCCGGCGCTCCCGAGGCCGTTGGTAGTATCGTCGAGGACCTCGACGCGCCCGTGATCGCCTCCTACAAGGGAAAGGGCGTCTTCCCCGAGGACGATCCCCGATTCCTCGCCGTGACGGGTTCGCACACCCCCGAGGGTGTGAGACGTGTTCTCGATCGGGCAGACGTCGTGCTCGCGCTGGGCACCGACTTCGACGGGATAGCGACGGACCACTGGTCGCTCCCGATGGGCAATCGGCTGATCCATGTCACGCTCGACCCCGAGGCCGTCGACGCCTCCTACGAAGCCGACGTGGTCGTGCTCGCGGACGTCGCCGACGCCGTCGAATCGATCCGGGAAACGCTCGACGACGCCGGTGGACGAACCGTCGACGGCTGGGACGGCGGCAGGGTCGCCACGGCGGTGCGCGAGGAGTACCGCGAGTCGCTCGCCTCCCAGGGCTTCTTCGAGGACGAGCCTCCGCTCAACACCCCCGGCGTGCTCGAAGCCGTCCGGGCGTCGACCCCCCGCGACGCCGTGGTAACGACGGACGTCGGGGGTTTTCGACTGTGGTCGAAACAGGTCTTCGAGGCGTACGATTCTCGGAGGTATATTACGGCCGGATCATGGGGCGGAATGGGCGTCGGCTTACCCGCGGCCATCGGGGCGAGCCTCGCGAATCCCGAGACGCCGACAGTCTGTCTCACCGGCGACGGAGGGCTGATGATGTGCGTCCACGAACTGCACACGGCCGCCCAGTACGACCTCGATCTCACCGTCGTCGTCTCGAACAACGCCGACTACGGTATCATCAGCAAGTCGCCGAAGATCGAAGGGTACACTGAGGGCCACCAGTTCACGTGGAACGCGCCCGACTTCGCCCGCGTCGCGAAGGGGTTTGGCTGTCGTGGAGCGCGAGTCGAGACGCTTGCGGACCTCGGCGACGCCCTCGATAGCGCCATCGGCCGCGACGGGCCGGACCTGATCGACGTGCCGATCGAAACCGAGGAGCCCTCCGCCGCGGCGGCCGCCGACTACGAGTCGACGATCGACCTGCCCTGACGAGTGCTCGACCATCGGGACAAGCGTCGATAAGTCGTCACACGACAGCAGGCGCGAGGACGCTCCCGCTCAGATCTCGGAGACGATGCGATCGTAGTAGGCTTCAGCGCGTTCGCGGTCCTCGGCGGAGAGGTCGACGAGCGGTTCGCGCACCGGCCCGCCGTATAGGCCGGCGAGTTCCTGGCCGTACTTGACCGCCGGAACGTTGTTCGCCGCGACGATCTCGCTGTTTCCACCGCCGGTTTCCTCGCGCAGGTCCTCGTACGGCCGGCAGAGGTCACGGACCCGCCGGGCTTCCTCCCAGTTTCCCTCGCGGAGCGCGTCGTCGAGCGCGAGCGTCGCCTCGGGAACGAAGTTGCCGATGCCGGTCGTGAAGGCTTCGGCACCTTCGACGGCGAAGGCGGGGCCGAACCGTTCTGCGATGCCGTTCGACCAGACGACGCCGTCGATGTCCGAAACCGCCCCCGAGAACGCCGCGACGTCGTTGTCAGCGTACTTGACCGCGACGACGTTGTCGTACGCCGCGAGCGTCGCGATGTGATCGGTCGAGAGTTCGGGCCCGCGCTTGTAGAGCACGACCCCGAGGTCGGTCGCTTCGATGATCCGCTCGTAGTACCGGCGGATCCCCTCGTAGTGCATGTAGGTGTGGATCGGGTGCATCACCATGGCCGCGTCGACGCCCGCCGATTCGTACTCCGCGAGCAGGGACAGGGCCGACTTCGTGCTCCCGCCGAGGCCGCCGACGACCGTCGCGTCGCCCGGCCCCCTTCGCCGCCTCGGTCGTCGTTGCCACCACTGCGGCGCGTTCGTCGGCCGACAGCGAGTGGTACTCGCCGGTGTTGCCACAGGGGATTATTACCTTTGCCCCGTGGTCGACGATCCACTCGACGTTGCTCGCCAGTTCGTCGTGAAGCACCTCCTCGCCGTCCTCGCTGAACGGGGTCGGGTTCGTAAAGGCCGCACTCTTGAGGTTTGCCTTGAGTTCATCGTAGTCCATTGCTATCAGCTAACCCACAACGCGACCGAACTCAAAAACGTTTGCAGTGGTCGTGTAGTGGTGGCTAATCGAGCAGTTAATCGAGAACGGGCCATCGAGACCACTCAGGAAGCCCTCGGACGCTCAACTAAACATCACCGATCGTATTGGGGACCTTTTTACCACCTCGTTGCGTGGAACCGAACAATGAACGTACTGCTTACCGGTTCGTACGGTCGCGTCGGCACTGCCGTCATCGATCATCTCGCGGGCGAAGACGAGTACGACGTTACCTACCTCGACCGCGAGGACCACCCCGATCACGACACCGTCGTCGCGGACATCGCCGACTACGACGCCATCCGCCCGGCCTTCGACGACACCGACGCCGTGATCCACCTCGCGGGCTACCCCGAGACCGACGGCACCTGGGGCGAGATACTCGAGAACAACATTGTCGGGATGTACAACGCACTGGAGGCCGCCGCCGATGCAGGCACCGAAACCTTCGTCTTCGCCTCCTCGAACCACGCCGTCGGGATGTACGAAGTCGAGAACGCGCCCGCGATCTACGAACCCGACTTCGAGTTGACCGTCGATCACCGCTCGCCGGTCCGCCCCGATTCGTTCTACGGTACCTCGAAGGCGTTCGGCGAGGACCTCGGACGCTTTTACGTCGAAAACCGCGACTTTCCGACCACGTTTTACGCGCTCCGGCTCTGTTCGGTCCGCCACGCCGAGTACGACCACCCCTACGGCGACGCCGAAGAGGGCGTCGACGAGGGCCAGTGGGAGCGCGATAGTGCAGAATACGAGACCCAGGTCGCCCGCATGAAGGCGATGTGGCAGTCACGGCGCGATCTCGCGGACATGGTCGAGCGCTGTCTCGTAACGACGGACCCCGACTTCGACGTGTTCTACGGCGTGAGCGACAACGAGCGTCGCTGGTTCGACATCGATCACGCTCGCGACGTTATCGGCTACGACCCCCAGGACGACGGCGAGGAGTGGGACGCACCGCCGGAATGAGACGCCGCCTGCGGGCGAAACGGGCCATGCCTTCGAGCCGTGGCGAAGGGGGAACCGTCCGATCCGAGCGGGAACAGCTATATCACGGTATGTGACGACTGGCTGGACGACGGCGGGGCATACGACGATATGGGAGCGATTGGAGGACGACAGTGCGGTCGTCGGGGCCGTTGCAAGGGTTCCGACGCCGACGCTCGTCGAGGTCTACGGCGACGTCGGACTCGATTTCTGCTTTCTCGACTACGAACACGCGAGCGGGCGGGGTCCGGGCGACAGCGCCGCGATGGAAGACCTCGTCCGGGCCGCCGAAGTGGTCGGGATCGACCCGCTCGTGCGGCTTCCTGAGG
Source organism: Halobacteriales archaeon QH_6_64_20 (assembly GCA_003021235.1). Lineage (GTDB taxonomy): Archaea > Halobacteriota > Halobacteria > Halobacteriales > Halococcaceae > PXQR01. Next base: position 11,600 of record PXQR01000019.1, read on the forward strand.
GGCATCCGCCACTCGTCCGCAAAACCCTGGAGACGGGCGTCAGGACGCTGTTGATTCCACGCGTCGAGACGGCCGCGGAAGTGCGGGAAGCGGTGGCCGCGGCGCGCTTTTCGTACGACGACGGCGTCGGCGATCGGGGCACCGCCGGCACCCGCGCTAACCGGTGGGGCCACGAGTACGAGGACTATCACGCCCGCGAGGACGCGGCGACCACGCTCGGTGTCATGATCGAGACGGCCGACGCCGTCGCCGATCTCGAAGCGATACTCGCGGTCCCGGACCTCGGGTTCGCCCTCGTCGGTCACCGCGACCTGACCCACTCGCTCGGCTACGGCGAGGAGATCGATCACCCCGAGGTCGCCGCGACCGTCGCCGAGATCCGCGACGCCTGTCTCGACGCCGGCGTTCCGGTCGGCCGGGTCGCTACCGACCCCGAGGACGCTCGGGCGGCGATCGACGAGGGATATCGGGTGATCCTCGGCGGCTACGAGTTCCACGCCGTCCGGCAGGTCTACGGCGAGTGGGCGACCGTCACCGACGAGTGATGGGAAAGCGACGTGGCCGGGGAAGGGGTTAGAACTAATCCCCGACGGTGCGTCCGACCGACCGTGACACACGCTATCAAGGTCGGTGCCGGTGCGGGTTACGCCGGCGATCGGATCGAACCCGCGGAGGAACTCGCTTCGATGCCGGATCTCGATTACCTCGTCTTCGAGTGCATCGGCGAGCGAACGCTCGCGCTCGCTCAGCAGGCGCGCACGGCGGACGGCGACGCCGGTTACAACCCGCGGCTCGAAGAACGGATGGAACGATTGCTCCCGCTGTGTAAGGACAACGACGTTACGATCGTCTCCAACATGGGCGCGGCGAACCCGGAGGCCGCTGCCGAGCGAACCGTCGCCATCGCCCGCGACCTCGCGCTCGACGTTCGCGTCGCGGCCGTCTCAGGGTCGGACGTGCGCGATCGGCTCGACGACTTCGAGGGGCCGACGCTCGAAGGCACTGCGGTAGCGGGCTATCGCGACCGGGTCGTCTCGGCGAACGCGTACCTCGGCGTGGAGGGGATCCGCGACGCGCTCGACGGCGGAGCCGACGTAGTTCTCACCGATCGCGTCTCGGACGTCTCGCTCTTTCTCGCCCCGATGATTTACGAGTTCGACTGGTCACACGCACCCCTGAGGCGGCCCGACGCGGTCGGACAGGGGATCGTCGCCGCACATCTGATCGAGTGTGCGGGCCAGGTTACGGGCGGGTACTTGGCCGATCCCGGGTACAAGGACGTCCCCGACCTCGCGCGCCTCGGCTTCCCGATCGCCGAGATCGACGGGAGGGGTAGCCTCGTGATAACGAAACCGGAGGGAAGCGGCGGCGAGGTGACGACGCGGACCTGCACCGAGCAGTTGCTCTACGAGGTCCACGACCCGAGTGCGTACGTGACGCCCGACGCCGTCGCCGACTTCTCCGGCGTCGAACTCGACGAAGTCGGCGAGGATCGCGTTCGCGTGCGCGGCGCGACGGCCCGCCCGCGAACGGACTCGCTGAAAGTCAACGTCTGCTACGAGGACTCCGTCGTCGGCGAGGGGCGGATCTCCTACGGCGGCCCCGGCGCGCTCGAACGCGCCGACCTCGCCGGCAGTGTGGTCCGCGAGCGACTCGACCGGCGCGAAATCGAGTGCTCGGAACTGCGCGTCGATCACGTCGGCGTCGACTCGCTACACGGCCCGCTCGGCCGGGAACGGAGCGGTGATCCCTACGAGGTGCGCCTACGCGTCGCCGGCCGCTGTGAGACCGACGCGGCGGCCGCGGCGATCGGCCGCGAGGTCGAGACCCTCTACACCAACGGTCCCGCGGGTGGCGGCGGTGTCGAACGGTGGACGGAACCGGTGGTCGGGATCGTCTCGCTGCTCGTCGACCGCGCCCCGATCGACCACGAGATCGAGTTCCACAATACCGGGCGGGTGCGGGACGTGGAGGCGACGACATGAAGGTTCGCGACCTCGCCAGCGCGCAGTGTGGCGACAAGGGCAACACCTCGAACGCCGCCGTCGTTGCCGACGACGAGGCGGCCTACGAGGTGCTCGACGAACACCTCACCGCCGACCGTTTGGCGACCGAACTCGACGGTCTGATCGAGGGACCCGTCGAGCGCTACGACCTCCCACAGCTCGGCTCGTTCAACTTCGTCATCGAGAACGCACTGGCCGGCGGCGTCACGAAGTCGCTTCGAATGGACGGTCACGGCAAGTCGCTGTCGTTCGCCGTTCTGGGGATCGAACTGGACGTCGACGACTCTGCTCCTGTCGACGACTAGTTTCAGTCCTCGGGGCTGGCCCCTGCCGGCGATACCGGCGTCCGGTAGCTCTCGACGAGGAAGCGTGCGACCAGCGCCGTCGCGGTGAAGGCAAGCAAACTCCCCGACACGAACGCGACCTCGTAACTGAAGAGCGTCGCCAGCCCGCCGATGAGCGGCGGGCCGATGACGCCGCCGAACCCGCGCGCCGTCGAGTGTAGGCCCATCAGTTCGGACTCGCGTGCCTCGGGCGCGATGTCGCCGATGAATGCATAGGTGCCCGTCGTCTCCGAGGAATAGGCCGCCGCCAGGAGCAAGAACGCGAGGGCGACGACGGCGGCCCGCACGAAGAGCGAGGCCGGGACGACGGCGGCGGTGACGATCAGCGCGTGGACGCCCGCGGCGGCCATCCCGTAGACCACCAGGGGTTTTCGGCCGGCGGCGTCGGCGACGTAGCCGAACAGGTACATGAACAGCATCTGTGCCGCCGGGTTGATCGCGAGCAGGATTCCCATGACGAACGCGGAGACCCCGATCTCGCCCAGCAGGTAGATCGGAAGCAGGCTCGACGTCCCGAGGACGGTCATGTTCCGCAGGAGCACGGCGACGTACAGCCACTTGAGTCCGTGACTTTCGAGATGCGCGCGGTCCTCGGGGGCGGGGAGCAATCGGTGTTTTACCTCCCGACCGAGTTCCGCGAGCGTCGGCCGGTCCGTCGTCGTCGGGGGCGTCGGGTCGGCTACGAAGACGGCGGCGAGGACGACGACCGCGCTGACGGCGGCGACGACGAGGTAGAGCGCCCAGGGCGCGACCAATCCTAAGAGAACGCCCGCGAAGAACTGTGCGAGCGTAAAGCCCACAGCCTGAGTACTATTGAAGAAGCCGAGCGACTGGCCGCGGGCCGCGTCGCCGCCGCGCTCGCTCACGATCGCGAGCATCACGGGCAAGAATCCGGCGGCGAAGACGGCGAACAGTCCCCGAAAAGCGAGCGGTCCCCAGACGCCGTCGACGACCGTGAGCGGGAGAATTGCGAGCGTCGAGCAGAGTGCCGTGCCGACGAGCACCCCACGACGGCGGCCGGTCACGTCGGCGATAGCGCCCGCGACGGGCGAGAAGACCATCAGGCCGAACCAGTAGACGGTGAACACCAGGCTCACCGCAAACGGCGTGCCGACCTGTCCGATGTAGACGGACATCGCCGTCCCCATCAGGATCACCCGGCCCTTGTTGGCCGCCGCGGCGAGCCCGATGGCGAGTCGCTGGTATCGCTCCCGACCCTCGGCGTTCGCGGTCACTCCGATCGTATCACCCGGTAGTAACCCCGTCCGGCAGCCGGCTATTAAAGTCGAGCGGTTAGGTACCTCGTGGCGAACGGGGGCTTGATCCGTGCGGGATTCGTGTCTCCGGTAGAGCGCATGGACGAGGGCGAAAACGAAGGGGAGAAACCGGCGTGGTGGCGGCGAAACGAGGCGCTCCGCGAGGAGATGGACCTCCCGGCGTACGAGCCCTCGCGCTTTCGCGACGGCGTCTACACCCACGAGATCGTCCCGAAACTCGAAGCCGACCACGACGCGACGATCCGTTTCGTCGGCTTCGGGGATCGGTCGGGCGACTGGGAGGTCCGCGCCGACGGCGAGGCGCTCTTTTCGGTCGGCCGCCGCCGTGACGAGAACGCCAACACCGTCTACGAGATCGACGCCGGGACGTTCGAGCGTCGAGTCGAGGCGGGCCTCGACCCCGATCACTCTGATCACCATGACGACTCCGCGTAGCAAGGTTATTGAGGCTCGATCCGAAACGCTGTAGCACTGTGTCAACACAGACCAACCGAAGCCCACTGACCGAGAACACGGTCGTCGACGTCGACGTTCATCTCCGGATCCCGCTCGACGACCTGGCGGAGTACTGCGACGAGCCGTACCGGAGCACGATCAAACACCCGACCTATACGGCCGTCAACCGGAGCGGCTGGGATCGGTATATGGGCGGCAACATACAAAAGGAATCACTGCCCGACGCCGACACGCTCTACGAGAAGGTCTGTGACGGGTTCGATATCGACTACCCGCTCATCAACGCCTTCCCGGTGCTCGCGTCGGTGCCCGAAGACGACCGGGCCGTCCACATGATGCGGGCGTACAACGACTACCTGCTCGACAATTACCTCGACGAGTACGACGAGTTCCGTGGCCTCCTGTCGGTGGCGACCCAGGACCCCGAGGCTGCCGCCGAGGAGATCGAGCGGATGAGTTCGGAGGAAAAGATCGAGGGCGTCTACGTGCTCAATAGCGGCGCACACCTCCCCCTCGGCCACCCCGATTTCGACGTCATGTACCGCGCCGCCGCGGACCACGACCTGCATATCGCCTTTCACGCCTCGGCGGGTGCGCCCTTCGCGCGGGACTTTCCGATCCAGGACAACGCGATCAACCGCTTCATGACGACCCACGTGCTGGCCCATCCTTGGGCGCACATGCTGACGATGACCTCACTGTTAGTCAACGGTACCCCCGAGAAGTTCCCCGACCTCAACTTCACCTTCCTAGAGGCGGGGCTGTCGTGGGTGCCCTATATGCTCTTCCGGCTGAACAAGGAGTACGGCATGCGCCGGCGCGAAGCCCCACTGCTGGAGAAAAGTCCCGAGGAGTACATCCGCGAGCAGTTCTACTTCGCTAGCCAGCCGATGGGCGAGCCGAACGACCCCCAGCACCTCAAGGATATCATCGACATTGTCGGCACCGATAGCCTGTTGCTCGCGACCGACTACCCCCACTGGGATTTCGATCACCCCGACGCGCTCGACAGGCACCTCCGGCAGTTCTATCCCGAGGAGACGCGCGAGGGCGTTCTCGCCGACAACGCCGTCGAGGCGTTCGACCTCTCGCTCTGATCATGGGCGAACACGTCGTCGCCGCCGCGTCGGAACTGCAGGAGGGCGATCGACTCGTCGCGGAACTCGCGGGCCGGGAGGTCGCCGTCTTCCGGTTCGACGGGGAGCTGTATGCGTACTTGAACTGGTGTGCCCACCAGGGCGGGCCGGTCTGTGAGGGGGCGCTCACCGGCACCTACGAGGCGACCTACGATCGGGAGGCGAACGAGGTCTCCCTGTCGTGGAACCGGGAGGGAGAGGTGCTGATGTGTCCCTGGCACGGCTGGGAGTACGACCTCCCCTCTGGGGAGTGTCTCTCCCAGCGCTCCACGCGACTGCCGTCGTACCCCGTCGAAGAGCGCAACGGCGACGTCGTCGTCACGCTGTAGCGGTCGTCGGCGTGGCGTCCCTTCGACAGGGTACTCCGACTCGGGACCGGCCTCAGAGGTGCTCGTAGCTGTCGGCCCACGGCCGCACACGCTCGACAGCCGCACTCGCCGCGAGCACGTCGTCGTCGGCGAAGCGCGGCCCGATCACCTGCATACCGACCGGCATCCCGCTCGCAGTGCGCCCCGCGGGGACGTTCGCGACGGGGTGGCCGGTCATGTTGAACGGGTAGGTCAGACACCAGCCGACGAGCGGATCGACGGGTTCGCCGTTTACCTCCTCGGGGCCGACGGTGCTCGTCTCGGTTCCTAGGACGTTCTCGATCGACTCGACGGCGAGCGTCGGCGCGACGAGCAGGTCGTACTCCTCGAAGGCCTCCTGTATCCCGGAAAAGACGTCGGTGCGGACGTTGTCGGCGCGCTGGTACTCGACGGCGCTCATCGCGGCACCTGCCTCTGCCATCGCGGCGAACTCCGGCGTCGCCTCGGCCCGATCCGCGCCGAGGTACTCGACGCCGAGGGCCTTCTTGTCCTCCGCCAGCGCGCCGTAGTTGACCTGAAAACCGGACAGCCAGGCGTCTTCGATCTCCGCACGCGTCCGGCCGTCGTAGTCGAGTTCGGTCCTCGTGACCTCAGCGCCCGCCCGCTCGAAGGCTGACAGGGCGTCCTCGATCACGTCGGTCACCACCCCTTCGACGGGAAAGACGCCGAGATCGGGACTGTATCCCACCGAGAAGTCCCCGATACCCCGGTCCGTCGCCCCGAGGAAATCGGTAGCCGAATCGGGCAGGACCATCGGGTCCCCGGGATGCGGTCCGACCAGTACGTCGAGCATCAGCGCGGCGTCGCGCACGCTCCGGGCGTGGGGGCCGAGTTGGGAGAAGGGCGTGTGGGTGAACGCGTTCGGCTGTGCTGGGCGGGCGATACGCCGGTAGGTCGGCTTGATGCCGAAGACGCCACAGAAGGCGGAGGGAATGCGGATCGAGCCGCCACCGTCCGACCCTTGTGCGAGCGGCGCGAGGCCGGCGGCGACGGCGGCGGCGCTACCGCCCGACGAACCACCGGCGTTCTTCGCGGTGTCGAAGGGCGTGCTCGTGGGGCCGAACAGGCGGTTGTCGGTCGTTCCCTTGTGGCCGTACTCCGGAGTGTTCGTCTTCCCGAGGAGTATCGCTCCGGCGTCGAGCAGTCGGTCGACGAAGAGGGCGTTTTCCTCGGCGACGAACTCGGCCATCGGCTTCGACCCGGAGGTGGTCCGAACGCCAGCGACGTCTTCTAAGTCCTTGATCGCGACGGGAACGCCGTGGAGCGGACCGAGTTCCCCGCCCGCCGCGACGGCGCGTTCGGCTTCCTCGGCCGCCCCGCGCGCCCGATCGTCGAGCACTTCGACGTAGGCGTTCAGTTCGTCGTTCCGATCGTCGATGCGTTCGAGGTGCGCGTCGATCACTTCGACGGGCGAGACGTCGCCGCGTCGGATCCGTAGCGCGAGGTCTTCGGCCGACGAGTAAGGGAGGTCGGTCGTCATACTCCGACATCTCGGCGGGAGAGTATAAGGGTGGGTGGCGGCCGACGGTCGGTTTCAGTCGTAGGTGCGCCGTCCCGTCTCGTTGTCCTCAACGAACTCCCAGTCGTAGCTGACGCCCAGCCCTGGTCCGTCGGGTATCGAGATACGGCCGTCGTCGTCGATCGAGTCCAACTGGTCGTCGTAGCCGTCGGCGTAGACCGGCGGAGTGGTGTTCG
>PXQR01000020.1 GCA_003021235.1 Halobacteriales archaeon QH_6_64_20
GATCCGCTCGGGCAGGCCGGCCTCGCGGACCGCCTCGACGACGCGGTCGATGTCGTAGGTGACGCGGTGTTCCGTGACCGCGGGCGCATCGAGATCCAGCACCGCGTAGGCCGCCCGCGGGTCGCCGTCCCTGGGTTGCCCGACGCTCCCGGGGTTGACGACGACCCCCTCCTCGTAGACCTCGTGGTGCTGGACGTGGGTGTGGCCCATCACGAGGACGTCCTCCTCGCCGAGGAGGCCCGGGCCGAACTCCGCCGGGTAGGTGTAGCGGTCGGGGTTCTCGGGGTGGCCGTGGACGAGTTTCACGCGGCCCTCACACGCCAGGCGCTCGTCGGGGAGGCCCGCCAGCCACTCGACCTGGTCGTCGTCGAGCGTCTCGCGGGCGTGGCGCACGCCGGCACCGGCCATGCTGTTGAACCCGAAACCGGTGTCCCCGGCGACCGCCCGGTCGTGGTTGCCTATCACGGTCGGGACTTCGCGCTCGCGAACGACCTCGATGCACTCGGCGTGCCAGGGGTTGTACCCGACGACGTCGCCCGCACAGACGAGCGCGTCCACGTCGGGCATGTCCGCGAGTACCGCCTCGAGTGCGACCCGGTTGCCGTGGATGTCCGAGATGACGCCGACGTCCATATCCGTCATTCGACGGCCACCCGTTTTAAGCGGTGTCCCTCGCTGGGTTTTTTGTTCCCGGTGTGAACGTCAACGTAGATGCACCCCGACGCGGACACGGACACCAACGCGGACGACGGGGCCGGCTGGGACGGCGACCTGGAGTCCATCCCCGGCGTCGGCGAGAAGACCGCCGCGGCCCTCGCGGAACTGGACGACCCCGGGCGCGCCCTGGCGGCGGGCGACGTCGCGACGCCCAGGAGCGGACCGTCACCGACTACGCCGAGAAGCGCCTGGAGACGCTGTACCCCAGCGGCGCCCGTTCGCGGATCGCGGAGGTTCGCGACTTTGCCGAGCGGGCACTCGAACGCGACCCCGATCCCGCGATCGGCGAGGCACTCGCGGCAGTCGAACCCCTCGAAGCGCCCGGGGACGTGCGGGTCCGGGACCGGTGTCTGGCGACGCGCGACGCCGAGACCTACGCCGCGGCCCGCGAGGCCATCCCCGAGGTCAGCGTCGAGGTGGTCGAGGACACCAGGCAACTCGCGGAACTCGCCCGCGGGTACGCGACGGTGATCGCGCTGGACGACTCCTTTGCCGGCGTCGACGTCGAGGGCGACGTCCGCGTCGAACCCGACGCACTCTCGGACCCGGTGTCGGTCGTCCCTGAGCGTGCCCTCTCGTTTTTCGCGGCCAACCGCGAGCACATCCGCGCCGCCGCGGAGGTCCACCGCCGTGCCGACGTGGACCCACCCTGTGACCTCGACGCCCTCGAAGGCGCGCTCGCCGAACTCGGCCCCGACGGATCGGTGCGCGGCGACGACGAACTCGACCGCCTCTCGACCGCTGTCGAGGATCTCGACGCGGCCGTCTCGGCAGCAGAGGGCGTCGCGAACGACCACCTGCGCGAGGCAATCGAACAGCGTGACGTCACCATCGAGGGGACGGACCTGCTGTCGCTGGTCGAGCGGGGTGCCGGCGTCGACTCGCTGCTCGAACGGGAACTCGCCGACGAGTACGCCGACGCCGTCGCGGCGGCCCGCGAGCACCTCGTCGACGCGCTCGCCCTCCGGGACCGGGCGGATCTGGCCCGGCGGGCCTTCGGCGACGACCCCACCTACCCGGTCGAACACAGCGAGGAGGTCCTCGCCCGCCTGCGCGAGAAGCTGACGACGGCACGCGACCGCCGTGCGGCCCGCCGCAAGCGCTCGCTCGCGCGGGACCTCGCCGACCGCCGCGAGGGGGTCACGGCGCTGGTCGACGCCGCACTCGAACTGGATGTCGAACTCGCAATCGCCCGCTTCGGGGCCGACTTCGACTGTACGATGCCCGAGTTCGGGGGCGAAGGGTTCGCCATCGAGGGTGGCCGGTCGCCGCTGCTGGACGTCCCCTTCGCCGAGGTGGAACCGGTCGACTACGGCGTCGCGGGGGTAGCGCTGCTCACGGGTGTCAACAGCGGCGGGAAGACCTCGACGCTTGACCTGGTGGCGCTTGTGGTCACGCTCGCACACATGGGTCTGCCGGTCCCCGCCGACCGTGCCCGGATCGAGCGCGTCGACGAACTCCACTACCACGCCAAGACCCAGGGGACGCTGGACGCGGGCGCCTTCGAATCGACGGTGCGGGAGTTCGGCGATCTCGTCGCGGGACTGGACGACCGGCCCGTCCTGGTGCTGGTCGACGAACTCGAGAGCATCACCGAACCCGGCGCGAGCGCGAACATCATGGCCGGCATCCTCGAGGCGCTCGACGACCGCGGCGCCACGGCGGTGTTCGTCTCCCACCTCGCCGGCGAGATCCGCGAGGCCGCCGACCGCTCTATCGCCGTCGACGGCATCGAGGCCGAGGGGCTGGCAGACGGCGAACTCCAGGTCGACCGCACGCCGGTGAAGGGCCGGCTCGCGAAGTCGACGCCGGAACTCATCGTCGAGAAACTGGCGACCGGCGGTGACAGTGCGGTCAAGGAGGGGGCTGGAGACGAGGCGCACGACGAGCGGGACTTCTACGCGTCGTTGCTGGAGAAGTTCTGACTCGTCAGAAGACGGCCCACTTTTTTGAACCACCCTGGCGAACACGAGCGTATGAAGGTGGACATCTCGGCCGTCCTGGAGGGGGGCTACGAGAAGACAGTCGCACGAACCGGGGTACAGTTCGCTGCAGTGTTTTTCGCCCTCTCGGCGTTGAACGCGCTGTTCGCCCCCGAACCGGAGACGCTCCCGATGGAGGATTCACCCGTCGGGGACGTCGCGCCCGCAGGGGGCGGTGGGCCAACCGGGCCGTCACTGGGGCTCTCGCCGACGGTCGCGGGACTGCTCTCGTTGCTGGTCACCATCCTCTCCGCGCTCGTCACCATCGCGGCGATCCGCACCTTCGTCGCCGGCGAGACCGAATCCATCCCCGAGGAGTACTTCACCCGGAGCATCGTGTGGGTCGCAGTTAATTTCGTCATCGGAGGCATCGCGTTCGCGATCGTCGTCGGTATCGGGCTGGTCTTCCTGGTCGTTCCGGGACTGTTCCTGCTAGTGAGTCTTTTCTTCTGGCAGGTATTCATCGCCGTCGAGGACGAGAACTTCCTCTAGGGCTTCCGGCACAGCTGGCAGCTGACGAATCGCCCTCGTGATCTCCATCGCGTTCGGCATCCCGGGGGTGTTCTTTCCCGCCATCCTCGCACTCCTGGTCGAACAGGTCGGGTCCGCGCTGGTTTTCGTCTTCGTCCTCGCGGCCACCGCCGAGGCGTACAACCAACTCACTGCGGCGGACCACGAGGGCGATACCGTCGACACCAGCCTCTGAGCGTCGGCTACGGTCAGGCCGTCCCTCCCGAGCGCTCACACGGCCAGCGCGATGTCGATGATCATCATGACCACGAACCCGCAGACGAACGTGACGGTCGCATAGTCCTCGTAGCCGTGGCCGTGGCTGGCGGGGATCATCTCCCGGAAGATGACGGCGATCATCGCGCCCGCCGCGAACCCCGCCGCGACGGGAAAGAGGTCGGTCACGAACAACACGAGGCCGAACCCGAGCGCGGCCGCCAGCGGTTCGGGGATGCCCCCCGACAGCGTCGTGTAGCCGACGGTCTTGAGTTTGGAGACGCCGGCGTCGACCGCGGGAACGGCCATTGCGAAGCCGTCCGGGACGTTCTGGACGGCGATGGCGACCGCCAGCGCCAGGCCGACGGCCTCCTCCCCGCTGGCGAAGGCGATACCCACCGCCAGCCCCTCGGGAACGTTGTGGATGGTGATGGCGGCCCCGACCAGTAGCGCCCGCTGGAGCCCCTCTTCCTCCGTGGCCGGCAGTCCCTCGCGGTGCTCGCCGGAGAACTCCATGTGGAGGTGAGGCAGGAGGGCGTTTGCCCCGAGCAGGAAGACGCTGCCAGCGACGACACCTCCTGCGACTTCGGGGAGCGTTCCCAGTTCCAGTCCCGGGAGGACGAGCGCGAAGACGGCGGCGCCGAACATGATGCCCGCGGCCAGCCCGAGCGCGGCGTCGTAGACCCAGTGGCTGAACCGGTCGGTCACCAGCACCGGCAAGGCGCCCAGCCCCGTGGCCGCCCCCGCGAGTCCGGCGACCAGGATCACCTCCGAGAGCGAAACCATGCCAACGCTCGCACGTCCCACGGCGGCGCGTATAAGCGACGGGATTCCGAGTGGTTTCCGCCGTTTCGTTCGTCCTTCCCCGTGGCAACCGCGACCACTACCGGCCCCGCCCCAGTATTCTTAAGTGGCCCGGAAAGCTCGGTGAAAGTAATGACGGACGACCCCGAGGAGGGGATGCTGTCCTGGGACGAGTCCGTGTTCAGGAACGAGCACGTCTTCGAGATCGGCTACGTCCCGGAGACGTTCAAACACCGCGAAACCCAGATGGAGAGCCTGAAGTACGCGCTCCGGCCGGCGGTGCGTGGCTCGCGGCCGCTGAACGTCATGGCCCAGGGCCCGCCCGGCACGGGCAAGACCACGGCCGTCCAGATCATGTTCGACGAACTCACCGCCCAGACCGACGTCGAGGCCGTGCGGGTCAACTGCCAGGTCAACTCCACGCGGTACTCGGTGTTCTCGCGGCTCTTCGAGGGTGTCTTCGACTACGAACCCCCATCCTCGGGCATCTCGTTCAAGAAACTGTTCTCGCAGGTGACCGACCGGCTGGTTGAGGATGACCGCGTGCTCGTGGTCGCGCTCGACGACGTGAACTACCTCTTCTACGAGTCGGCGGCCTCCGAGACTCTCTATTCGCTGTTGCGCGCCCACGAGGAACAGGGCGGCGCCAAGATCGGGGTCATCGTCATCTCCTCGGACCTCGAACTGGACATGATCGAGGCCCTGGACGGACGGGTCCAGAGTGTCTTCCGGCCGGAGGAGGTCTATTTCCCGAAGTACGGCGAGCCCGAAATCGTCGAAATCCTTCGCGAGCGTGTCACGCGCGGCTTCCACGACGGCGTTCTCGACGCGCCCGTCCTGGACCGGGTCGCGGAACTGACCGCCGATCAGGGCGGTGACCTGCGGGTCGGGATCGACCTCCTGCGGCGTGCCGGTCTCAAAGCCGAGATGCGCGCCTCCCACACGGTCGAGACGCAGGACGTCGAGGCGGCCTACGACACCTCCAAGTACGTCCACCTCTCGCGCCGGCTGGAGGGCCTCTCGGACTCCGAGCGCGCTCTCGTCGCGGTCATCGCCGAACACGACGGCAAGCGGGCCGGCGACATCTACGACGCCTTCAACGACCGCACCGACCTGGGGTACACCCGCTACTCGGAGATCATCAACAAACTCGACCAGCTGGGCGTCATCGACGCCACCTACACCGAGATCGAGGGACGCGGGCGCTCGCGGGAACTCACCCTGAACTACGACGCCGAGGCCGTCCTCGACCGCCTCTAGGCGAGCGCGAGGTTGGCGACCAGCAGGGCGACCAGCAGTGCCGAGACGGCCACCGTGCCGAGAACGACCTTCGTGGCGGTGCTCATGGCCGCGGTTTCGACGGGGCGGGACAAAAAAGCACACACTCCGGCGATGGTCACGCTTATCTCGGGCGACTCCCCAGACCCCACCGCCATGGCCGAGGCTCCCGAAACGCCAGTCAGCGAGATCACGACGCCAGCGCCTCGCGGAGTTTCTCCGTCGGGTGGGGCGGGCGCTCGCCTCCCTCGCGGTCGCCGAGTTGCGTCCGGCAGGAAGCTCCCGGTGCGACGACGGTCTCGCCGGGACTGTCCTCGACCTGGTCGTAGAGGATCTCCCCGATCGCCTTCGAGAGTTCGTAGTGCTCGGCCTCGTAGCCGAAGGAGCCAGCCATCCCACAACAGCCCGAGTCGAGTTCGTCGACGTCGTAGCCGGCCTCCCGGAGGGCGATGGTAGTGTGGTGGTGGCGGTTGAGCGCCTTCTGGTTGCAGTGGCCGTGGTAGGTCAGCGACTCGCCCGGGTCCTCGAAGTCGATGCGCTCGTAGACCCGGTGGGACGAGAGGTACTCACAGACCCCGTAGGCACCCGCCGCGACCGACGAGACCTCATCGCCGTCAAGCAGGTCGCCGTACTCGTCCTGGAACATGGCGGCGTCGGATGGCTCGACAAAGAGGACCGACCAGCCATCCTCGACGTAGGGGGCCAGCGTCTCGACGTTGTGTTCGGCACGCTCGCTCGCGAGGTCGAGCATCCCCATCGAGAAGGCCGCCCGGCCGCTGGGTTCGACCTCGTCGCCGAGGACGCGCACGTGAGGGTAACTGTAGTTGGTGTAGGTATCGGGGAACAGCAGGGCCTTGTCCGCGGCCTCGCCCTCGGGGACCTGCGGGCCCCGGGCCTCGAACCAATCACAGAGGGTCTCCCGGCGGAAGTGGGGGAGGTTCCGCTCGGGGGCGATGCCCAGCACCGTCTCGTTTATGAGGTCTGCTCCGGGGAGGTCTTTCGCCCAGTTCGAGAGGGGCGCGAGCGCGCTCCCGATGGCGCTGACGCGGTCGACGTTCGCGAACACCGTGTCCCGCAGCGTCGTCCCCTCCTCCTGGTGGTACTGGTGTTTGACCTCCGCTTTGAGTTTCGCCATGTCGACGCCGGTCGGACAGTCGGACTTACAGCCCTTGCAGCCGACACAGAGGTCCAGCACTTCTTTCTGGAAGCGCTCGCTGTACAGTTCCTCCTCGGGGAGTTCGCCGCTGATGGCCGCCCGGAGCATGTTCGCCCGGCCCCGCGTGGTCTGGATCTCCTCGCGGGAGGCGCGGTACGTGGGACACATCGTATTNACGTGGGACACATCGTATTCTGCCCGTGCTGGCGGCAGGTCCCACAGCCGTTACAGAGTTCAACGAGGTGGGAGAAGCCACCCTCCTCGGAGAAATCGAGCGCCGTCTGGGGTTCCAGCGACTGGTAGTCGGCGCCGTACCGCAGATTCTCGCGCATGTCCGCGCCGACGCCGCGGTCGTTGTCGGGCCCGGGGTCCTCGGGGCCCTCGCGGTAGACGACGTTGCCCGGGTGCATGAACCACTCCGGATCGAAGGCCGTCTTGACCTCCTTGAACGCCGTCCAGAGGTCCTCGCCGTACATCTTGGGGTTGAACTCCGTGCGTGCCATCCCGTCGCCGTGCTCGCCCGAAAAGGCGCCGTGGTGTTCCAGAACGAGGTCGGTCACGTCGTCCGTGATGGAGTGTAGCTTCTGGATGTCCTCGTCGGTCTTTAAGTTCAGGATGGGCCGGATGTGCAGCGTGCCCGACCCGGCGTGGGCGAAATAGGCCGCGGAGGTGTCGTGGTCCTCGAGGACCTCCTCGAATTTCATCACGTACTCGGCCAGTTCTTCGGGCGGGACGGTCGCGTCCTCGATGAACGGGTAGGGCTTGGGGTCACCCTCCAGACTCATCAACAGCGGGATGGCGGCCTTCCGGAGGTCCCAGATGTCCGCCTGTGCCTCCCCGGAGTAGGCCTCGATGACCCCGAAGGCCCCTCCCTCGTCGACGAAGTGTTCGTTCGTGGCGGCGATGGCGGCCTCGAAGTCGTCGTGCAACTCCGAGTCGTACTCCAGCATGAGGGCCGCGGCGGTCCCCTCGGGGATGGGCTCGACGTACTCGCTGTAGCCGTCGGATTCGGCCGCCAGACGGAACACCTCGTCGTCCATCAACTCCACCGCGCTCACGTCGAACGCCAGGGCCTCCGGTACCGCCTCCATCGCGTCGACGAGGTCCTCGAAGCAGTACAGCGCCAGCGCCGTCTCCTCGGGGACCGTCACCAGCCCCACGGTCGCCTCGACGATGACACCAAGCGTTCCCTCGGACCCGACGAACAGTTTCGCGAGGTTGATGACCGTCTCGCCCTCGTCGTTCTCGTAGATGACCCGGTCGAGGTTGTAGCCGCTGACGCGGCGCTTGAGGTCGGGGTAGCGCGCCTCGATGTCCTCTTCGTGTTCCTCGATCAGCCCGCGGACGGTCTCGTAGACGTGGGCCTCGCGGTCGTCCTTGGCGACGATCCGTTCGTACTCCTCGCTGTCCAGCACGACTGGTCGGGCGTGCAGTAGCGACCCGTCCGGGAGGACCGCCTTCACTTCCTCGGTGTAGGCGTCTGTGATGCCATACCGGACCGAGTGGGCCCCCGTGGAGTTGTTGCCGATCCCGCCACCGACCGTCGAGCGGTTCGAGGAGGCGGGGTCGGGCGCGAACTTCAGGCCGTACTCGTCGAGGTGGGCGTCGAGGTCGTCCTGGACGATGCCGGGCTGGATGGTCGCACGCTTTGCCTCGGGGTCGACGTCCAGCAGGCCGTCCATGTGCCGGGACATATCGAGGACGACACAGCCGGGGCCGACCGTCTGGCCGGCCAGTGAGGACCCAGCCCCTCGCGGGAGGATGGGGACCTCGTGGGCGGTCGCCGTCTCGACGGCCGCCCGGACGTCCGCGACGTCTTCGGGGTAGACGACGCCGGCGGGCCGGGCCTGGTAGATGGACCCGTCTGTCGCGTAGAGGATCTGTGCGTACTCGTCGAAACGAACCGTCCCCGAGACGGCCTCGCGGAGGTCCGCCACGAGGTCGACGTATTCTGAGACCGTTCCCCCCGGGTCCCGTGAGAACGCCGACGGGTCCCCCGGCGGGTCGGCTGGCCGTGCGATCGGGTCTGCGTCGTCGACTCCCATACCCGCCATCGGGACGGCAGCAGTATAAAACGCACCAACAGTCGAGTTACACGTTCGCGGCGAGTTTGGCGCCGTACCGAGAGCGGTCGCTGTGGGAGCGACAGTGAAAAAATGCGATGTCTAGGCGACCGGTCTGGGCCGACTACTCCCAGCGCTCGTGGCACTTCGCGAACTCCTCTTCGGCCTTCTCCCAGTTGACGACCTCGAAGAAGGCGTCGACGAAGCTCCCGCGGTCCGGGCCGTAGTCGTAGTAGTAGGAGTGCTCCCAGACGTCCAGCGCCAGGACCGGGTGCGCACCCCAGAGTGCGCCGTCGTCGTGTTTGTCCACGGCGACGTTGCGCAGTTGCTTGGCGACGGGGTCGTAGACCAGGAGCGCCCAACCGCTCGCGGCGCCGGCGGCGACCTCGAACTCGCCCTTCCAGCCCTCGTAGGAGCCGAAGTCCTCTTCGATGCGGTCGGCCAGCGCGCCGCCCGGTTCGCCGCCGCCGTCGGGGGACATGTTCTCCCAGAACAGCGTGTGGAGGTAGTGGCCACAGCCGTTGTGGGTGACGTCGCCCAGCGCGCCGGCGGTGCCGTCGTAGTCGCCGCTCGCGCGGTTCTCGGCGAGGGTCTCCTCGGCCGAGGCGAGGCCGTTCACGTAGCCCTGGTGGTGCGTGTCGTGGTGCCACGTCAGGACCTGCTCGGAGATGTGCGGTTCCAGCGCGTCGTAGTCGTAGGGCAGTGGCGGTAGTTCGGGGTCTGAGTGCTCAGGCATACGAAATCCCTCCACTCCGGACATCGTTCGGATACCAATTAAAGCTTGAGGAACCGGACGGTTGCGTGCCCGCCGGCCGGATTCCGACGTGGAAGAGCCAGAACTTATTATCGGCCGGACCGGTCGTTGGGGTGTGTCGGGGAGTGAGAACGCCACAGTACTGATCGTTGACGACGAGCGGGACGTGGCGGACATCTACGCGCTCCGGTTGAGGATGGACTTCCATGACTACCTCTGCAAACCGGTCGAGAAGACCGACCTCGTCGCCGCCATCGAGCAACAGCTCCGGATCCGGCAGTACGACGACCAGCTCTCGGAGTACTTCGAGGTCACGTCGAAGCTCGCGTTGCTGGAACAGGAGCCCCCGTCGGGGCAACTCGACGGGCCCGAAGAACTCACGACGCTGCGCGAGCGGGCCGAGGACCTGCAGACGAGCCTCGACGACACGCTCGCGGAGTTCGACGACATCGACACCGCGTTCCAGCAGATCACCCGCTACCAGCACTAGTCGACCGGCGTGAACACCACGTAGCCGGTGGTACCCGCCTCCTCGGCGACGGCCGCCACACGGGCACGGAACTGGCCCGCCGCGAGTTCGATCCCGGCGTCGAACGTCTCCCCGGCGGCCGCCGCCTCGACCAACGCCGGCGTCGACGCGGCCCCGGGTGCCTCGTCGAGTGGCGTGTCCACGAGCGTCTCGGCCGCCACGCCGAACGTCTCCGCGAACGCGTCGTTGACGGCCCTGACGACCGGGCCGGACCCCTCGTCGGCGTAGTACAGCAGCGGATCGGGGTGGGCCTCGAACAGGTCCGCCGGGCGCGGTCCCTCGTGGCTCGTCGTCTCGACGGTCACGGACTCGGGGGGCCGTGGCTCCGTCTCCTCGAGGACGGTCAGCGGGAGAGCCACACCGAGCCCTCCCCCGAGCGCGAACCCGACGCCGAGCCCGACCGGTGTCGTGAGAGCAGTCCCAGCGGCCACTGCCCAGCCCGCGAGCGTCCCGAGGCCGGCCCCGGCTGCGAGCCACAGCCCAGGTCCCAGCAGCGTCGAGTCGTCCCCGCCAGTCACACCCATTGTCCGGGCTCTGGTCGGCACTGCTCATCAGTGTTTGGGAGCGTGGCGACGGTCCGTCGATCGGGATGGACGCCGGCGTGGTGGAGAGACGGCCACGGGAAAGGGGAGCGTCGTGGTGTCCAGGCACGACGGAGAGAGGGTATCCGGTCTGTCGTGTGACCGCCCCGTGCCTCTGACAGCGCGCCCATCCTGCGGTGCATCCGTCACGTTCCGACAGCACGTCGCGTCTGCCGCCACTCTCCCGTAGGCCCCCAGCCGGCATAGACCTGATTACTAAAACACAAGACTGAGTGCCATTGGACGTCTAACTATCTAGACGAGGTCGCGCAGCCGCCGGACGGAGCGGTTTCGGACGTCAAACGTCAGGACTCGTCGTCGAAGATAGCGGCGAACAGCCGGCGCTGGGCCTCGCGGAGGTGGTGGGTGATGGTGGGCTGGGAGACGCCGAGCAGGTCGGCCAGCTGGGCGCCGGTCGTCTCCCGGGGGGACTGGAAGAACCCGCTCTCGTAGGCCGCCGTCAGCACTTCGCGCTGGCGGTCGGTGAGTTCCGTCTCGAGGACTCCCCGGAGGTCCCGGCGGTCCCGGCCCGCCCGGTCGCGCCGCGAGACCAGTTCGACGCCGGGGTAGGTCTCGGCGACGCGGTCGACGACCACCCGCACGTCCCGCTGTGCGGGGAGTTCCACCACGGCGACCGTCTCGTCGGGGTGTGCGACGACCCGTCTGGGGACGGCGCCAGACGAGAGCAGCGTCGAGGCGACCGTCCGGCCGGTGACCGTCGCCCGGAAGCGGGCGCGCTCCTCGTCGCCGACGTGGTCGAGCACCTCGACGCCGACGAACTCGGCTTGCAGTCCCAGCACCGCCTCGACGTCGGCGTCCTCGAGCGCGAACAGGATGTCGGTTCGCCCGTCGCCGGCGGGCGCGAGTTCGAGATACTGGACCGGCTCCCCGGCCAGGTCGGCGACGGCGTTGACGAAGGTATCGGTCCCGGGCAGGCGCAGTTCGAGTTCCGTCACGCGGTCCGCGAGCACGCCCCGCCTGGTCTCGGCGGCGTTGATGGCGAACCCGACGAGGTCGCCGAGTTCGTCCAGCGCCGCGGCCGTTCCTTCGAAGGCGTGGGGTTCGGTCGCGTAGGCGGCCGCGACCCCGTAGGTCGTCTCCCCGTAGCCCAGCGGGACGGCGACTGCCGACTGGTAGCCCCGGTCGGCGGCCGCGCGGGCCCACTGGGCGTCCCGGAGGTGGTCGGTGACGTTCCCGACCGTGACGGTCGATCCGGTCGCGGCTGCCCGCGGGGCCGGTTCGTCGCCGTCGACGGCCACGGCGTCGAGGTAGCCGCCGTCGTCGCCCGCCCAGTCCCGGGGTTCGAGGGCAGCACCGTCTGGCCCGACGGCGCCGACCCAGGCGAAGGCGACCGCGTTCTCCTCGATCAGGCGCTCGCAGACGCGGCGTTCGATCTCCTCGCGGGTGGTGGCGCGGACGACCGCGCCGGCGACGTCCTCGAACAGGGCCGCCACCCGGGAGAGGCGCTCGATCCGCCGGGAGCGATCCGCGAGTTCCTGTTCGCGCTCGCGGACATCGGCCCGGCCGGCGACGCGGTCGAGGGCGGTCTCGGCGTCGCGGCGAGCAGCCCCAGGAGTTTCCGCCGGGAGCCGTCGAAGGCGCCGACCTCGGTGCTGGCGGCGACGAAGACGCCGTGTTCGCCCAGCGGGCGGACGAACGAACTCCGGGCCTCGGTGTCGGGGTTGGCGACCCGCTCGGACTCGCTGATGTCGTCGAAGACCTTCGTCTCGCCGGTCGCGAAGGCGTGCCAGGTCTCCGAGTCCGCCCGCCCGGGGCCGAACGTGTCGGTCCCGCCGTAGAAGGCCACCAGTTCGTCGGTCGCGCTGGCCGGCCGGAGGACGTTCTCGGTCCCGTCGAACAGGAAGATGCCGACCTCCGGCAGGTCCAGGGCCTCGCTGGCGGCATCGACGACGACGTCACAGACCGCCCCCTCGGTCTCGGTTCCGAGCAGTTCCCGCGTCGCCTCGTAGAGGGCTGTCAGCGTCTCCTCGCGCTCGCGGCGCTCGGCGGCGGCGATGGCGTGCCCGACCGTCTCCCCGAGTTCGTCCAGCACCGCCACCTCCCGCTCGTCGAAGGCATCCTCCCCGCCGGCACAGACCGTGACGGCGCCGTACTGCGTGTCCCCGTAGACGATGGGGACCGTGGCGATCGACCCGATCCCCGCTTCGAGGAACGGGTCCCGCCAGGGTACCGAGTCCGGACGGTCGGCCACGCGCTCGACGACCTGCGTCGTCCCCGTCTCGTGTGCCCGCAACGCGGGGCTGGTTTCGGCGGTGACTTCCTCCAGGGGCAGCACCGCGTCGATGAGGCCGTCGGCCCCGTCGGTCCAGGCGGCGGGGACGAGCGTGCCCTCGCCATCGGCGCGCAGTGCGATGGCGAACCGGTAGCGGCCGGCCGCAGTCAGGCGCTCACAGACCGCGGTCTCGATTGCCTCGCGGGTCCGTGCGCCGACCAGCGCCTGGTGGACGTCGCGGATGACGGCGTTCAGCCGGTCCAGCCGGGCCAGTCGCCCTTGCGCCACATCCCGAAGTACGAGGAGTGGGCCTTCGACATCATGACGTCGGGAAGCGCGAGCGACGAACTCTGGAACTCGCCGGGGATCAACTTCGAAGCCTTCTACGGGGAGAGCGCGGACGTTCCCACCGTCTACAGCGGCGCGTGGTACGACTCGTACACCAAAGCGACCTGTGACAACTTCGAAGCGCTCGCTACCCGGAAGGAGGCTGATCACTACCTGCTGATGGGACCGTGGACCCACGGGTGGAACTCGTATCCGTTGCCCTCCTGGAGCAAGCCCTACTCCGGGGAGGTGGCGTTCGGCGAGGCGGCACTGATGGACTATCAGCGAACCCGGCTTGATTTCTTCGATCACTACCTCAAAGGGGAGGACACCTGGAGCGACCGCGAGCGGGTGGAGTACTTCGAGATGGGCACGGGGAACGGCCACAGCGCGCGGGAGGGCCGGCTGTTCCACGGCGGCGCATGGACGAGTGCAACCGAGTGGCCCCCGAGCGACGTCGAACCCACTACCTACTACGCCCACGCGGACGGGACGCTTTCGACGGCCGAACCCGACGCCGACGGCGGGGCAACGAGCTACGAGTTCGACCCGAAAGAGCCAGTACCGACCCTTGGGGGGAACTGCTCGTCGTACGTCACCCACGAACCCCGCGAGGAGAGCCTGCTCGAATACCCCCTCGCCGAGCGCAAGCTACAGGGCATCACGGGCCGCGGCGGGTACGACCAGCGCACACGGCCGGATACCTTCGGCGCGTCCGCTCCCTACGGCCCGCTCGAAGAACGAAACGACGTACTCGTTTACCGTACGCCGCCGCTCGACGAGGCGGTGACGATCACGGGCCCGATCGACGTGTGTGTCCACGGCTCGACCGACGCCCCGGATACGGATTTCACGGCGAAGCTGATCGACGAATATCCCCCGAACCCCGAGTTCCCGAACGGCTTCGCGCTCAACCTCTGTGACTCGATCTGCCGGGGACGGTATCGTGGCTACCGCGAGGAGCCGGACTTCCTCACCCCCGGGGAGGTCTACGAGTTCGACATGGAGCCGTACCCGACCGCGAACGTCTTCGAGGCGGGTCATCGGATTCGCCTCGATATCTCCTCGTCGAACTTTCCCCGGTACGACGTCAATCACAATACCGGCGGCCCGCTTTACGGCGATCGCGACTACAATGTCGCGACGAACACCGTCTACCACGACGCGGACCACTCGACGCAGGTCGAGCTACCGATCCGACGAGGCTGAGCGAACCAAGCGATTTCGAGGATCGACGAGTAGGTTCGGCGTGTGCGCGGCGACGGTTTTCTCACGACGTCGGCGACCGATCGCCGAGCGCGTCGAGCTCAGACGGGCTGCCAGGCGTCCGCTTTCGGATCAGACGTGATCGGCGTCGGCCGTGATCTCGTGGGTCGGGAGCACTCCCGTTCGTTCGAGAGCGTAGTGACCGACCAGGAGCGCAAGCGCGGCGGCGAGGAGCCCGTTGAGCGACGTGAGTCCGGGGAGCAACTGCGGAGCCCCGACGCCGGGAGCGAGCGAACCCGCCGTCAGAACGGCGACGAGACAGCCGACGACGTACGCGCCGATCGCCACCCAGCGCACCCCGGTAAACTCGACGGCTTCCATCCGCGGGATGCGGTCGAGTCCCCAGACGAACAGGAAGTCGACGATGAGGACGCCGCCGAGCGGCGGAACGTACTGACCGAGGGTTTCGAGCCACGGCAGGAGCAAGCTATCGACGCCGAACAGCGCGAGCAGGATGCCGATCGCCCCGCCAGCGAGAACGAACGGGCGCTTGCGATCGTAGTCCAGCGCCTCGCTGCCGGCCACCCCGAAGGCGTAGGCGGCGTTGTCGTTGGTGGTCCAGATGTTGAGGACGAGGGCGAGCAACCCGACGAACGCGAGCCCTTGAGCCGCCATCACGGCGTAGAGGTCGCCGGCCGGCGTCACGTCGTAGACCGCGCCGCCGACCGCCCCCGAAAGGAACAGGAAGCTGTTGCCGAGGAGGAAGGCAACGAGTCCCGCCCAGAAACCGACGCGTTTGCTCGACGCGAAGCGTGCCCAGTTCGGCGCTTGCGTGCCGGCACTGACGAACGTGCCGACGACGACGGTGACGGCAGTACCGAACGCCATCTCGCCGCCGCCGACCGAGGAAACGAGCGCGGGGACGCCGCCGGCGTCGCCGATCGCGATCGCGACCGAGAGCAAGCCGACGACGACGAGGCCGGGTACCGCGACGTACGAGAGGCGCTCCATCCCGTCGTACCCGAAGTAAGCGGTCGCCAGGTGCAACACCCCCCAGAAAACGATGAGACCGGAGACGACCATCGGGGCGTCGAAGCCGAGGAACTGAGCGGTCGGTATCGCGACGAGCGGAATGGTAACGCCGAACCACCCGACCTGCGTGCCGCCGAGGAGGAGATCGGCCCACTTCGCGCCCCACCGACCGAACGTGTATCGCGCGAGCAACACGGTCGTGAGGCCGGCCGTCGCCGCGATAGCACAGAGCAACGCCACGTAGACGCCGAGAATGACCGATCCGACGGCCAGTGCGCTCACCATCGGCATGAACCCCATCGCCGCGCCGACCTCCGCTCCGGCCCACATCGTTCCCGCGAAGAAGACGAATCCGAGGAGCACCGCGGCGATGCTGACGAGACCCTTCCGTTCGGTAGCGGGGACGTGATCGACCGGCCAGTCGGGGTCCGCGAGTTCCTCGTCGCCGAAGACGAACCGTCGTAGCGGATCCGTCGAACTGTCCGATGCCATGATTACAGATACCACGTACCGTCACCAATTATAAATCTGTCGTCGACGATACAGCTACGTCGCCGGCCACAGTTCAGGAAGGCATGTCACGTTACCTGATCGCGGACGCGGTGCGGGCCGACGGGACGGCGATCGACGTCGAGATCGAAGACGGCACGATCAACGCCGTCCGACCGGCCGGCGAGGCGGACGGCGACGCGTACGACAAGGACCGTCGCTACGACGCCGCGGGCCGGCTCGTCACGCCGTCGTTGACCGAGCCCCACATCCACCTCGACGCGACGCTGACCGCCGGCGACCCCGCCTGGAACGAGTCGGGAACGCTCGCCGAGGGGATCTCGATCTGGGCCGACCGGAAAGAGTCGCTGACGGTCGAGGACGTCAAATCCCGGGCCGAACGGACGATCGAGTGGCTCGTAAGCCACGGCGTCACCAGGGTGAGAACCCACGTCGACACCACCGAGGAATCGCTAACCGGTCTCGAAGCGCTGCTCGAACTCCGCGAGGAGGTCGCCGATCTCGTCGATCTCCAGGTCGTTGCGTTCCCGCAGGACGGGCTCTACACTCGCGAGCACCACGAGGACCTCCTGCGGGAAGCCGTCGAGTCGGGAGCCGATGTCGTAGGTGCCATCCCACACAACGAATATACTCGTGAGGACGGCGTCAAGTCGGTACGAACGGCCGTCGAGATAGCCGAGCGATACGACCGTCCGCTCGACCTCCACATCGACGAGACCGACGACCCGGGCTCGCGCTTTACCGAGGTATTGGCGAGCGAAGCGCTCAAGCGCGAGATCGGTTCCCGGGTAACGGCGAGTCACGCGACGGCGATGCACTCGTATCCGGACGCGTATGCGGCCAAGCTCGTCTCGTTGCTCGCCGAAAGCGGTGTGAGCGTCATCACGAACCCGCCGGACAATGCGGTGTTACAGGGCCGATACGACTCGTATCCCCGCCGGCGCGGCCACACCCGGATCGACGAACTCACCGCGGCCGGCGTCACCGTCGGCATCGGCCACGACTCGGTCGTCGACCCGTGGTATCACTACGGCGTCGGTGACCCGCTCGATGCGGCGTTCGTACTCGTCCACTACGGGCATATGAGCGGTCGTGCGGACGTCGAGTCGCTCTGGACGATGCTCACGGACGCGAACGCGTCGATCTTCGGTGTCGAAGACTACGGACTCGAACCGGGCTGTGAGGGCTCGCTCGTCGTCTACGACGCTCCGACTCCCTTCGACGCGCTCCGGACCCGCGCGCCCCGAACGCGGGTTCTCAACCGCGGTCGTGAGATCGCACGAGCGCCACCCCGAACGGCGACGGTACGGCGAACCGACGGGCGACGGGAGATCGCCTATCGACGGTGAGAGCGACGAACCGAACGACCTCGACCCGCGCTACGCCGACACAAAGGGTGTCGCGGTAGCCTTATGCCGCTACTGCTCGTCCTCTATTACATGTCCACGGATCGCTTCGTCGATCGAACCGGGTCCGCTCGCTACCCCCGACGAGCCGAGGAGGGCGGGGAGGAAAACGGATGAAACCCGCGGCGTTCGAGTACCACCGTCCGGAGTCGGTCTCGGAGGCGACCGACCTGCTCGCCGAGCACGACGGAGCCGAACTCATGGCCGGCAACCAGTCGCTCGGGATACTCATGGCGAACCGGCTCGCCACGCCCGACCACCTCGTCGATCTCAACGCGGTCGACGAACTCTCGTATATAGACGTCACCGACGAGGCAGTCGAGATCGGCGCGTTGGCACGCCATCGCGACATCGAGACCTCTGCGTCGCTCGCGGAGGCGTTGCCGATGTTCCCCGACGCGGCGTCCCAGATCGCCGGCCCGAGCGTCCGGAACATGGGAACCCTTGGAGGTAGCATCGGCGAGGCCGATCCGGCCGGGAACTACCCGGCGGTCGTGACGGCGCTCGACGGCGAATTGACACTGGTTTCACCCGACGGCCAGCGGACGGTGCCGGCGTCCGAGTACTTCATCGCGTACATGTTCACCGAACTCGAAGAGGAGGAGGTCATCGCGAAGGTTACCGTCCCCCGCGAACCGTTCCCCACCGATCGAACGGGGATGGCATTCCTCGAACAGAAACCCGCGGCACAGACCTGGCCGACGATCAGCGTCGGCGCGGCGATCCGGGTCGACGACCCCGAGCGCGAGGAGCCGGTTGTCGAGGACGCACGCGTGACGCTCGCGAACGTCGCTGGCGTGCCGCTTCGCGCCGAGGCCGCCGAAGCAAAAGTCGAAGGCGAACCCCTCTCCGAAGGAGCCCTGGAAGCCGCCGGCGAGGCGGCGAGCGAGGCTTCGAATCCCGAAGGCGAGATGCACGCCGACGAACAGTACAAGCGCGAACTAGCTGCTGAATACACCCGTCGCTCGTTCGAAACGGCCTACGATCGTGCCGTTGGCTCGCAGTAGACCCGGCTTCGCACTTGTACTCTACGGTAACATAACGGACGACATCAGCAGGCTAATCAGTCGTTTGCGAAGGGTCGAAAGCGGCTTGCGGTCGGTCGAA
The DNA here is from genome assembly GCA_003021235.1 of Halobacteriales archaeon QH_6_64_20. GTDB lineage: Archaea > Halobacteriota > Halobacteria > Halobacteriales > Halococcaceae > PXQR01. Next base: position 18,412 of record PXQR01000020.1, read on the forward strand.
GTCGGTCGAGACCGCTGAAATCACCCCGGCTGGAATCACGCTCGCTTAGGAGTTCTCGGCTTCGGCGTCGCGGATACGGTTCCGTAGACGATTCGCCGTCGCCGGGATCCGATCGACGTGAACGCCCAGCGGCGCAAGCGCCGCGTTGAGCGAGGATGCGATGCTCGCGGGCGCGTCGATCATCCCGCCCTCGCCGGTGCCCTTGGCCCCGGTTTCGGTAAACGGCGAAGGGGTCTCGCTGTGGTGAATGTCCATCTCGGGGACCGTATCGATCGACGGCAGGAGGTAATCGAACAGGGTGACTGCCTGTGGCTGACCCGAGTCGGTGTAGTCGAACTCCTCGAGCAGCGCCGCCCCGACGCCCTGGGCGATACCGCCGTGAGCCTGTCCCTCGACGATCGTCGGGTTGAGCTGCGTGCCACAGTCGCGCAACGAGTAGAACTTCAGGATCTCGACCTCGCCGGTCGCCGCGTCGACCTCGATGATCGGCGCGTTCGCCGCGAACGCCGCGGTCGGATAGACCGGGAACTTCCCGGTCAGTGCCTCGTCGAACTCCTCGAGGGCGGTCGCGGGGTGTTCGTAGTCGTAGCTCGCGCGGGTAAAGCGCTCGTGCGCCCGACCGCCCGCAGTGTCGAGGTCCGCGAGGTCCGCGAGCGAGAGGCGATCGTCGCTCTCGTCACCGTCGCCGCCACCGCCGTTACCGCTGTCGTCGTCATCGCTGTTAGCGTCGCCCCCACTGCCGCCGTCGAGGCGCTCGACGCCGCCCTCGCGGTAGGTAACCGCGTCGCGCCCGACGCCCCACGTTTCGGCGGCGAGTTCACAGCAGTTCTCGCGTAACTGTTCGCCGAGGCCCGTCGCGGCACCCGAGACCATCACGGCCATCCGCGAGGCCGCACTGCCGTACTCGGTCGGCGCGGCGACGCTGTCGAGGTACTCGACTTCGATCTCGCTCGGGAGCACTTCGAGTTCGTCGGCGAGCATCTGGGTGACGATCGTCTGGTGGCCCTGTCCCGACGAATCGGTCGCGAGCAACGCGCGAACGGTGCCGTCGCGGGAAATCTCCCCGCGGAGGTGTTCGGGCAGTTCGTCGACTTCCTCGCGCTCGCGGGCCTCGAGGGCGTCCCGGTCGCTTCGCTGGCGGTCGGTCCAGTCCGACCCGCTCACGCCCGGCTCGATGTGGAGCGTACAGCTCACGCCCCGATACTTGCCCTCCTCGCGCTTTTCCTCGACGACCGCCGGGTCGAGCAGGCCGCCCTCGGCTCGTTCCTCGTCTTCGACGTGATCGCGGATGTATTCGAGCGCCGCGGGGAAATCGCCCGAATCATAGACGTTGTGCGAGGGGAGCCGGTAGGGCATCTGCTCCGGGCCGATCATGTTCAGTAAACGGAACTCCGTCGGATCCATATCGAGCGTCCGGGCGGCCTTATCCATCGCCATCTCCAGGACGTAAAGGTGGGGCGGGACGCCGAACCCGCGATACGCCGTCTGGGAGGTCTTGTTCGTGAGCGCGATCTCGTAATCGTACCGGACGTCTTCGATGTCGTACGCACCGGTGAGTACCGAGAGGGGTTTCAATGCCTGGTTGACCGGGTAGCGCGGCCAGGCACCGAAGTCGTCGACGAACCACGTATCGAGCCCGTGAACCGACCCGTCGTCGTCGAACGCCAGCCGAACCCGGTACTCGCGCTGGGTCGAGTGCATGTCGCCGCCCTGAAGGTTCTCTAAGCGATCCTCGACGAATTTTACAGGAATTCCTTCCAACTGTTGGCTCGCCATCGCGGCCAGACAGCAGTACCGATGGATTGCGATCTTCGTCCCGAAACTCCCACCGACGTCGGGCGGGACGTTGAGCGAGACCTTCTCGGGGGGGTAGCCGAGCGTCTCGTAGACGGTGTCGTCGACGAGCGTGTGTAACTGAATATTACAATCGATGTCGAAGGCGTCGCGCTTCGGGTCGTACGTCGCGACGACGCCTGCCGTCTCCAGGGGCACCCCCGAGATCCGGCCCCAGGAGTACTCGCCTTCGACGACGTGATCCGCGTCCTCGAAAGCGTCCTCGACGTCGCCGAAGTCGAAGCGTTCGCCGTCCGGGACGTTCGTGCCGACCGACTCGTGGATAAGGGTCTCGTTCTCGCGGGCGGCCACTGGGTCGGTCACGGCGTCGAGCGTCTCGTAGCTGACCGAGATGCCTTCGAGGACGTCTTCGGCGACGTAGCGATCGCTCGCGACGATCAGCGCTACCGGTTCGCCGGCGTACCGGACCTTCTCGACGGCGAGCGGCGGTTCCTCGAACGCCGCGAGCCCACACGGCATCGGGTAGTACTGCTCTGCTACGTCCTCGCCCGTCAACACGAGGTCACAGTCGGGGTGCTCGTCGGCGGCGCTCGTATCGATACTCTCGATCTCGGCGTGGGCGTGCATCGAGCGGAGCAACGCCATGTGACGGCAGTTTTCCGGCGTGATGTCGTGGACGTACTCCGCGCGACCGGTGAGGATTCGATGGTCTTCGACGCGTTCGAAATCCGTCCCGGTGAACTGTTCGCGATCGCCGCCGACCTCGCCGTCGGTTTCGGTTCCGGTCTCGGTCCCGACGTCGGGTCGGATACCCGTCTCGGACATTATGCGTCGTCCTCCTGGTCCCTTTCGCCCATCCGGCCTTCCTCGTCCGCTCGGGCCTGAGTGTAGTCGGCCGCCCGGCGAACCGCCTTGTAGATGTTCTGGTAGCCGGTACAGCGACAGATGTTGTCCGCCAGCCCTTTCTCGATTGCCTCGTCGCTCGGATCGGGGGTCTCGGCGAGCAGTTCCCGGGTCGCCATGACGAACCCGCTCGTACAGAAGCCACACTGGAGCGCGTGGTCCTCGTGGTAGGCTCGCTGAATCGGGTGGAGGTCGCCCTCGTCGGCCAGTCCCTCGACCGTAACCAGGTCGCTCCTGTCGGCCTGGACCGCGTAGACGAGACAGCTCTTGACGATCCGATCGTCCATGCTGACGGTACACGCGCCACAGACCCCGTGCTCACAGCCGATACGGAGGCCGTACAGTCCCCGTCGGTCGCGGAGGAAGTCCGATAGCTTCAATCGTGGCTCGACGTCCGCGACCACGTCCTCGCCGTTGATCGTGAGCGAGATCTCCCGTGTCGGTTGCTCGGTGGAGGGATCGGTGGCATCGGTACTCATGTGCGAAGGTGCAACTATGTGTACGAAACGATCATAAGTGTTCTGCCGGAAACCGGGAGACGAAAGTGGAGTCACGGGTCAGCAGGTCCAAACAGGGGCCGGAGTTGCGGTCGAGTTCGAAGCAAGGCCGCTACGAGCGCTATCACGCCGCGATTCCGACCCCGAGTCGATCGTCGCTCGGTTCCAAACGTCACGTTCGTCATCGCTCGGGTTGCTTGATCCGCTCGCCGTAGCCCCCGCGCATGCGCCTGGTTCCGGTGGCAGTTCGTGACCTACTGCGAGCGACGGACGGCCTGATCCTAGAGGGTAACGACACAGACGACGGTGAGCGCCATCAACGCGAAACCGGGCGCGTAGGAGTCATTCGTCGAGAACGATCGCGCCCCGTTGTACTCATGACCGGTCTCGTTTACCCACTGAGGTAGGCCTTGTCGTGATATACGCTCGGCGACGAATGGTTCGTATTAATCCGTGGGTGAGCGTATCGATCGTAGAAAAGTTTATGAGTCTTCTTCAGGCACCCCGCATTGAACATGGATAACACTCCTGCCGGAGCTGATCGATCGGAGCGATCGGTATCGGAAACGGACGAGGCTACGGCAACGACCGGTGCTACCGAATCGAGACCCGACGGCGGGGAGGCGATCGTCGAGTACGGCATCGAGGACGAACCGCCGACGGGAGAGGCCGTGACGCTCGGCGTGCAACACCTGCTCACGATGTTCCTCTCGACGGTCGCCCTGCCGCTCGTGATCGCCGGTGCGATCGGACTCGGGCCCGCCGATACGACGTTCGTCCTCCAGATGGCACTGTTGGTCGCCGGGATCGCTACGATCGTCCAAGCGTACTCGGTCGGTCCTGTGGGCGCGCGGCTGCCGATCGTCATGGGGACGAGCGCTATCTTCGTGGCTCCGCTGATCGATATCGGGAACCAGTTCGGCTTGGCGGCGATCTTCGGCGCGGTGATCATCGCGGCACCCGTCGAGATCGTGCTCGGCTACTTCATCGACGATATTCGGGGGCTGTTCCCGCCGCTGGTAACCGGGATCGTGGTGATGCTCGTCGGCCTCACGCTGGTCCCGACGGCGATCGACTACGCCGCCGGTGGGCCGGGTGCCGAGACCTACGGGAACGTGGCGAACCTCGCGGTGGCCGCGCTCGTGTTCGGGCTCGCGATCGTCCTGAACCAGTTCTTCGACGGCCTCGCCCGCACTGCGAGCGTTCTCGTCGCCGTCGTCGTCGGCTACCTCGCGTCGATCCCGTTCGGACTGCTCGATCTGAGCCGCGTCGGCGAGGTCGGGTGGCTGGCCCTTCCGATCCCGCTCCAGTACGGGGTCGAGTTCCAACCCGGCGCAGTTCTCGTGGTGGCGTTCGCGTACGTTATCACGGCGATGGAGACGATCGGCGACATCTCGGGCACCACCGAGTCGGTCGGTCGTGATCCGGATGGAGACGAGCTACGGGGTGGACTCGTCGCCGACGGAGCTATGAGCGGTTTGGCGGGGCTCTTCGGTGCCTTTCCGAACACCTCCTTTTCGCAGAACGTCGGGCTCATCACGTTTACCGGCGTTGCGAGCCGGTACGTCGTCGCCATCTGTGGGGCCTTCCTCGTCGTTCTCGGATTCGTCCCGAAGGTCGCCGCCGTCGTCGCCGCGATGCCCGAACCCGTTCTCGGCGGGGCCGCGATCGTTCTGTTCGGCATGATCTTCTCGGTCGGTCTCCGGATCGTCGCCCAACGGGCGGCGCTCACTCAGCGGAACCTGACGATTATTGCCGCCTCGATCGTGCTGGGTCTCGGCGTAGAGGTTCGTCCCGATGTCCTCACACAAGTACCGGACGCGTTACAGTTGTTAGCCGGTTCCGGGTTGATTACTGGCGGCGTCACGGCATTGCTACTGAACCTCGTCCTCCCGAGAGACGATGGGGCGATGACGGAGACAGCGGAGACGACACCTGCGACCGACAGTGAGTCGACCTAATACGACCTCTGGAACTCTCATTCGGCGGATTGCGGCTCTCGCGTCCTGCTCAAATGGTCGGGAAGTGGATTTCGGTCGGTGAACCAACGACGCCGCTCGCCGGAAATCGGCGTACCATCGGTTCGACCGCTTTCTCAACGACGGCGTTGCCGTACCAAACGATCCGGTGTGACGGCTCACGCTGGTTAGGAGACGAAATCGGCCCAGCTCGTGACATGCGGCCGAACGGAGAAATCAGGTGCGCGTTACTGCTCGGTGAACGCGACACACCGGCTGACGCTCGACTCGCCGCCACGGAACCGCCACGGGAACGTGCCGATCTGAACGCGTTCGTTCAGTAGTTCGTGAGGGACCTGTGCGTTCTCGACGTGGACGATGCCGTGCGGGAACAGCTCGTTGTGCATGAGCTGGTAGCCCTCCGGCGGGAAGATCTCATCGAGGTCATCGACGCCGAGATGGTCGGCCGCCTCGGCGGCGAGTTCGGGACGGACGTCCCGGACGACCGTGTTCATCGGGTGATCCGCCGACCCACAGTCGATGAGCAGGTAGTTGAGGTCCATGTCGCGGCACCACTCGGCGAACTCGATGTTCGGGCCGGGGTGTTTGCAGAAGAAGGCGTGGGGGTCAGCGTCCTCACGGTGCCAGGCGTGTCTCTGAAAGCCCGTGTGGATAAAGAGGATGTCGCCTTCGCGGACGTCACACACTTCTTCGATCATCTCCGAAGTATAAATGTCGTACTCGCCGACGTGATCCGAGATGTCGGCGACGACGGCGTCGCCGACGAGTTCGTCGAACCCCATCCCCTCGATGTCCCGGCCGCTGGCGACGAAGTGTTTCTCGCCGTCCAGGTGCGTGCCGGTATGGTTCATGAACTCGATCTTCTGACCGTTTACCTTCTCGGTGTCCAAGCTCTTCTCGTACCACACCTTCGGGTTGTCGTACGTCGGCCAGGCCGGCGTGTCCTGTGACCACGGTTGCGTCAGGTCGTGTAGCTCGTAGCCGTCCAGCATAGCTACGACCCACCCGGACGAACTACATAAAGGTTCTCTCATCGCCGGCCCGCGGTCCGGTCCCCGTATGAGAAGTCGTGTTGAGTGCAACGAACGACCCCGTTCGACGGCCGTCCGCTCGCAGCGGGAGAGACGGCGGGGATCGTATCGGCGGCACTTCGTCTCCCGCATAGGTCGGCGCGCCGAGGGCTCGCCGGCTCCGGGCATCGGTCGGTTCCCCGATCGGGAGGTCGATAGTATATCACTACGGGAAGCAAAGTAGTGGACACATGGAACTGACAGTGCTCGGCGCGACCGGCGGGACGGGCAGACACCTGATGAGCGAGGCGCTCGAAGCGGGCCACGAGGGACGCGCGTTCGCTCGAAGCCGAGCGAAGGTCGAACAAGCCTAGCTCGACGACGACCGGGTAACCGTCGTCGAGGGGGACGTGCTCGATCCCGACGTGGTCGAGCGAGCGATCGAGGGGGCCGACGCCGTTCTGAGCGCGCTCGGCCAGGCCGAGGGATCGCCCGACGACGTACTGACGATCGGCGGGGAACACGTCGTCACGGCGATGGAAACTCATGGGCTTTCGCGGCTCGTACTCCTCGTCGAGGCGGGCGTCGAACACCCCGAAGACCCGTTCTCGCTCGGCGGACGGGCGATGTCCGCAGTACTGGGCCTCGTCGCGGGCGATCTCCTGACCGACAGCAAGGGCTACGTAAAGCGGGCGGTCGAGAGCGATCTCGAACGGGTCGTCGTGAGACCGCCACGGCTCACCGACGGGCCACGGACGGGCGAGTACCGAACCGGGTACTTGAAACTCGGCCCCCGGGCGACGATCTCGCGGGCCGACCTCGCGGCCTTTATGATCGAACAGGCGACCGAAGCCGACGAGTACGTCGGCGAGGCCCCGATGATCGCCTACTGACGCCGTGGCGGACGTCGGAGTCGACCGAGTGCACCGGGACGACGCGTCGGTTTCGCGAGCGTCGGTTTCCGAGAGGGCCGATCACCGCGCGTTGCCGACGGAACCCCATCGCAACTCGGACTCAGTCGGCGATCGTCACCGCTCGGCGAACGTAGGTTTCGCGGGCCGTCCGTGAGGCGTGGCGGCCGGACGATCACCCACTCGTGGTCGCTCTCGCGCAACAGGCGTTCCTGGCGCGCGAGGTCGGCGAAGCGCTCGCGATCGAACAGCGACGAACGTAGCCGACGCCCGAAGCTCACGTAATCGGCGCTCTCGCCGACGCCGACGGCGGTCGCCGAAACGATGCGCGAGACCAGGAACTGGTTCATCGCGCCGAGGATATTGGCAGTGCCGTCCGAGGGCGTAACGCCGGGCGGACGGTCGGTATTGAGACCGATCGCGCTACAGACGGCGTCGGCGTCCCGGATCATGTCCTCGACGGCGCGCACGTCGAACGCATCGCCCTCGGTGACGGTGAGCCGATCGTGGTCGAGACTTCGAAGCGGGTACTCGCGGAGGTCGCTCGCATGGGTACGAACGACGTGCCCCGCTTCGAGGGCCGTCTCGGTCAGCGCCCGTCCCATGCCCGTTTCAGCGCCGAAGATCGCCAGTCGCATTTCACCGACTCACATTACATCGGGCCACGGCTCGGGAATAGGCCTATCGTTACGCGCTCGCCCGGCCGACCGCCGACGTCTACGAGACCGGGTGTTCGCCCGTCGACGTGCCCGATCACTCCGAACTGCAAAGCCGTTCGGGCGGAGCGTCGTTCAGCCGGGCGTTCGTCTCCATCATCGTCACCACCTCCGCACAGCGTTTCGCGACGAGCGGACGGACCTCCCCGGGGGTAAACGCGAAGTCGAGCTGGGAGATCTCGGGCCACTCTTCGGCCCAGATGTCCTCGACGACCCGCGGGTAGAGCTCTTCGATGATCGAGCGCGAGAAGTCGTACCCCTCGTCGACGACCATCTTCCTGACCTGCTTTCTGATCCGGGCGTTGGTACAGAAGATCGCGACGAACTCCTCGGCACCGCTTTCGGCGTCGTCTCTGTGAGCGCCCCATCGACGCCGGTTGAGTTCCCGGAACTCGTCGGTAACGATCTTCGTTCGCCGACGGGCCGCGTCGTTGCGGATCACTACCCCTTCGGCCCGGCGATCGGCGAAGGCCGATCGGGGGATCTCGTAGGTAGCGGGATCGAAGTTCGCATCGTCCGCCTCGCTCGCCTCGCTCACCCGTTCGACGACGGGGACGGTATCGAGCCCGATCCGCTCGAAGACCCCTGATTCGTTCCCCTCGATCGCGCGGTCCGTGCTGTCGATTTCGTTCGTGCCGTCGGTTCCGTCTGCTTCCTCAACGCCGAAGACCGCCTCGGCCGGGAGAAACCCCTCGAAACGCTCCTCGAAGGGATCGCCGGGGGTCTCCTCGGGGGTCGGGTCGCGTACCGGGGAATAGGCGTCGAAGCCGAGTAGCGCCGGCGGCGGGCGTTCGGCGTAGTCGTAGTCGATCGTATGGAGGATCATGTTCTCCGCGAAGAAAGTGATCGGGCCACCCATCTCGTCGTGGAGCGCAGCGATGGCCTCCGTATCGACTTCGCGAAGCGCCCTGACCGCCCGGTGGAGGCTACCATCGATTTCGTCGAGGTTTCTCCCGGCCGTTCCGCGGACGACCCGGCGGGTCCCGAAGACCAGATCGCCGTCGTCCGGATCGCAGTCGTGAACGTCGGCGGAGTACGCGTCGGCGAACCGATCGTCGTAGCGACAGAAGCGAAAGCTACTGCCGTCGAGCTTCTCGGTGAGCCAGAGTTCCCTCTCCCGGTAGATCGAGGGATCGACGGTCGGGTGGTCGTAGCGCGGGACCTTCGGGTACTGTTTCATCGGGAGTCGTCGCTCCGCTCGGCATTGGCTCGGTTCCGACCGGGAATGAACGTTCGGTCCGGGTGCATCGTCATCGATCGATAGCGATCAGGAGGCACGCTATCGAACCGATTCAGCCGGTTCGGCGCACTCGCTCGCCGGCTTTGATCACTTCCCGTGATTCCTGCCAGGCCGTTGCGTCCTTAGAGGGGTCCTCGGGAAGCACGACGAGGTCGGCCCGGTAGCCCTCGGTTACTTTCCCTACGTTATCGAGGCCGAGCAGGTCCGCGGCAGTGACCGTCGCCGCGTCGAGCGCGTCGGCCGGCGAGAGCCCGTACTCGACCATGAACTCGAGTTCGCGCGGGATGTCGCCGTGGAAATTAAAAGGCGTCCCGGCGTCGGTGCCCATCGCGACCGACACGCCCGCAGCGGTAGCATGATCGAAGGCATCGGCGAAGGCCCCGGCGGCCTCCTCGGCCTTCGTAACCGCCCAGTCGGGAACGCCCTCCTCGGCGTTCTCGACGATCCCGCGGAGCGCGCTCGCGGTCGGCACCCAGTAAGTACCCCGATCGGCCATGAGTTCGGCCGTCTCCCGGTCCATGAACGTGCCGTGTTCGATGCTCGTGATCCCGGCCCGGACGGCGTTTCGCATTCCTTCGGTCCCGTGGGCATGCGCCGCCGTCGGGACCCGTTTCGCGTTCGCCGTCGCGACGAGCGCTTCTAACTCCTCGAGGTCGAGTTCCGGCGCGCCGATCACCGCGCCCTCGGTGAGCACACCACCCGTGGCCATGCACTTTACCACCTCGGCACCGCGGGCCAACTGCTCGCGGGCGGCTTTCGTCACTTCGCTTTCGCCGTCTGCTTCCCGGCCGAACCAGTTGCCGTGCCCGCCGGTCATCACGACGTTCTCGCCACAGGCGAGCACGCGAGGACCTGGCATGACGCCCTCGTCGATCAGTCGGCCGGCGTCGAGCGCGAGCGTTCGGGGCGCGCCCAGATCGCGGACGGTCGTCACGCCCGCCGAAAGCGCCGCCCGGCAGTTCGCCGCCGCGCGGTAGGCGAGTTCGAACTCTGATTCGGCGTTCACCGAACTCGGGTCGGGCCGGCCGTCGAGCATCAGGTGGACGTGGGCGTCGATCAGTCCCGGACAGACGTACGACCCCGAGACGTCGATCGCTTCGTCCGCGTCGGTCGAGTCGGGTAGGTCGGAATCGGTTTCGACGGCGGTAATCGTGTCGTCTTCGACCAGGACGTCGGCCTCGCGCGCGCCATCGGTGTCGACGATCGTCCCGCCGTGGAGTACGAGCATAACGGATCCATTCATCGGGCGGGGTTATAGTTCGTCCCGATCGATCTCCCATAGGTGACGCTGATCGAGGCCGCCGCGCTCAACGATCCCCTGACCCGCTCGGAGGTCCTCTCGCTTCTCGTCGCGCCTGCCGATGGGGACGGGAACGAGGATGGGGACGAACACGGGGTCGGGTCCGTCGCCGGGGTCGACACCGATACCTAAAGGGCACCCGAGCGACTCGCAAATCATGGCATCACCGAAGCGCACCTGCGAGCGGATCGGGATAGGACTCGTCGCCGTCGTTTTCGCCACGGGCTTGCTCGGCACGGTCGGCACGATCGGTACGGCCAGCGCAGTCGGCATGGCCGGCCCAGCGGTTCCCGGTGATACGAGCGACGATACGGGGGGTACTCCGGCAGCGATCGGAGCAGGGGTATCACAGGTCGGCGACGAGAACCGAGTAACTATCGAGAGCACGGGCGACGAACGGGCCACCTACG
>PXQR01000021.1:0-2198 GCA_003021235.1 Halobacteriales archaeon QH_6_64_20
AGTCAGCCGAGCGCCGAGCGCTGGCTGACTGCCTACTCCTACTACTACAATCACCTCCGGAGTCACCAAGCACTTGACAATTAACCACCGCTCACAGCGGCGGGTCTAAGCTAACAGTGCCAGGTCATGCAGTGTATTTATTTGGTGATCTTTAGACCCTTACTATTATATTTCGGTCCATCGTATCCTCCTATAGTGCGACAGTCGTTCCTCGTGATCGCTTTGATCTGTGTGATGCTGATTGCAGGCTGTGGTGGTCCCTCAGGTTCAACAGAGTTGGAGACGAGCACGGCAACACCCTCAACAGCCACGAGTCCGACGAGCGCTGTGAGTTCGACACCCGCACCATCGACTGCTACGACGATGTCGACAGCGGCTGACCAGGCCACCTCTCGATCCCTTTCCACCACGACAGCAATGACGACCGAGGCAACGACCTCACGCTCGCCAACCGCGACCGAGATGTCGACGCGAACTCGGACTCCAACTCCGAGCGCGACTGCGACCGCAACCCAGTCTACTACCGAGAGTACGCCGACGGCGACGACCTCGACTACAGATAGCGGGACCAGTCCCTCGTCGGGCTCAGAATGGACGGTTGAGGTGATTCAGGTCGTCGACGGCGACACGATGGAGGTTCGATTCCCGAACGGCGAAGTCGATACGCTCAGGCTCCTCGGTGTAGACACGCCCTCAACGATCGGACAGAACGAGACAGCGGAGTTCGAAGGCATCCCTGAGAGCACGGCCGGGCTTGACCATCTCGCGAACTAACCGACCCGCAGGCCGACCGGCGGGACACCTATAGTCGGTTGCTCGTCTACCTCTATACGGATGGGACGGACTTCAATCGCCAACTGATCGACCGCGGGTTCGCCCGGGTGTACGACTCATCGTTCTCGAAGCGTAGCGAGTACACGGACGCCGAGGCGCAGGCCCAGGGCGAGGACGTCGGGCTGTGGGATTTCGACGGGTCGGTCACGACGGATACGCCGACCGAGACCGAGTCCTCTTCGGACGATTCGGGTGGATCGGGCAGCAGCGATCTCCCAACCCCCGTCGGGCGGCAGTTCCGATCCGTACGATTGCTCTGACTTCGACAGCCAAGACAGGCTCAACAGGTCCTCGAAAACACGCTGGGCGATCCGAGTGGGCTTGATAGTGACGGGGATGGTCAGGCCTGTGAGTGTCGTAACGGGCGCGCGCTGAGAAGTGACCCCGTCGTTGCCGAGGGGGGTCGATGAACGATCGGCGAGGCCATCCTGCCGAGAGACGGTCTCAGGCCGGCGGATAGACCCCCTTATGACGCCCTCCGAGACTCGACGGGTACTGTGACACACCATAGCCCGTTCCAGCGTCCGTGTTATGATGCTTATGACGCCCTCCGAGACTCGACGGGTACTGCGACAGTATCTCCCAGATGATGTTGCTGAATTGGTTGAGGAGCTCTCAGAACGGTACAAAAATCCACATGATTAATATGCTGACCGCTAATATATTGGCCCGGAGTGAATGAGAAACCATGCCAGTCGAAACACCTGTGAGCGAGATCATGAGCACGCCCGTCGAGCGAATCGACGGGTCGGACTCGGTTGGTGCGGCTGCCCAGGCCCTAACCGACCAGGGAATCGGGTCGCTCGTTGTCGGGACCGACGAGATTGAGGGGATCATCACCGAATCGGACATCGTGGCGAGCGTCGCCTCCAAAGTCGATCCCGAGACCCAAGTCACGGAGTTACTGTCCGATCCGGTGGTAACGATCACGTCCGACGCGACGGTCTCAGAAGCGGGCGCTCAGATGGGTGAGCACAATATCAAGCGCCTGCCCGTCACAGAGGGAGTGGGAGGCGACCCGATCGGGATCGTGACGACGACCGACTTGGCGGGGTATCTCTCCTCGCGATAGCCGCGATACCACTGATAGGTATTGATCCTCGTCGCCCAGTCTGAGCGCCGCGCTCACATCACAATGTGAGCTACGTTCTTCCTGGATATGATCGTAGCGTGAGTGACTGAGGGTGTCATAGAACAATTACCACACCAACGAGCAGGGTGAACGCTGTGGTGGATGAGCACAGCGACCCTGCAAGGTGATCCTCTGGTAGAATCGTTCTTCGATCGCGTGGCGACGGAGACGCTCGCGCTGTTCGACCACCTTTCCTTCGAATTTCTCGAAGGCTTCGACGCGTTCGCCCCGC
>PXQR01000021.1:2366-21059 GCA_003021235.1 Halobacteriales archaeon QH_6_64_20
CTACTACGGCTACGGATGCACGACCGTCTCAGCCGGCTTGAAGATACCTGGCTGACTGCCTACTCCTACTACTACAATCACCTCCGGAGTCACCAAGCACTTGACAATCAACCACCGCTCACAGCGGCGGGTCTAAGCTAACAGTGCCGTTTCCTCGAATCTCGATCAGGCTACTGGACTACCTCAGTTCGGGACTCTGCTGTTTGGTTTTCCTGATAGCGGCAGGTATCGATTCGAGATCGCCCCCGTCAACCAATAGCAACTAATGGGGTAAGGTAACGTGAGTCTCGACAACTGCTTCTGCCCCGGAGAGCCGGAGATCATGATAAAGCGGAACAGTAGCTCCAGGGGAAAACCACGTCCGGCCCTGCTCGCGACTAAAAGCGGGCTGCCGGCACAGTGGTAGTTCCTATCCCTGACGGACACCCTGCTCGAAACCCGCTCACTTGATAGATGAAGCCGCTATGTCGAAAAGTATGGCCTCCGAAGGTGATGCTGACCTCGAAGTCACCTTAGATGACGAGAATGTAAAAGCGTGGGCTATTGACCGAATGGCCGAATTTCACGAACAACTAACGCGGTTTTGGACGAGGAACTGCGCTAGACCATCTGAGCGAACGAATCTATCGAGCGCTATCTCAATCCTCCCACTCGATATCGTTGTCGCTTCCCGAAGTCATGGGATTTGAGCGATCGAAAGCGTTGTTCTCGCTAGAACTCGTCAAATCGCTTTGGCTAACGGCGGGATGGTGTCCTCATGTACTCATGATTAGTTACTGTTCAGTAAATCCGGTTTTGCATGTGCTCTCTTCCGACACTGAGGCACGTCACCCTTGCCGTCGAACCGGCCGTCACGGAGGAACTGATCCGTCTCCTACGCGGTAGACGACCGCACTCGATCCGGTTCGATCCGTCCACGACGCCCACCTCCCGACAGGGATTATTAGCGATCTGCAGGGGTCCAATACAGTGTTTCGAGCGGAAGAACAGGGTAGGACTATTCGACGTACAACGAGTACACGATGACCGCGAAGCCGATCGCTGTGAGTGCTCTGGGGGGGATCAACGAACGTCTCCTACGCGGCTCCTACATTAAACGAATGAAGATAGTTCTCAGCATCCGAGAAGCATATTGTCCGTCTTTGTGACTCGACAGCGAAGCTACTGACGGAGAATTATCTATGACAGCATACTGGTTCCGACCGATGGGAGCGGGTACTCGACAAACGCCACGCGGCACGCCCTCGATATCGCCGAGAAGTACGGAGCGACGGTGCATGTCGTATTCGTTGTCAACACGAACACCGGACTAGTGGGCCCGGGCCTGGCCGATACTTGGCCAGATTCGAAGAACGAGGTGAGCAGGCGATTCAGGAGGGCGAGGACATGGCAACGGAGGCGGATATCGAACTCGTTCCGGCACTCCTCAAGGGGATCCCCGCCTTACGAACACTACAGTATGCGGATAGAAACGACGTTGATCTCGTCGTGACGGGAACACATGGACCGACGGGCCTCGGTTGGCTCTTTCTTGGGAGTGTCACCGAACGAATCACGAGAAACGCTGATGTTCCCGTTCTGACGATCAATCTGCCGGACGCGGAATCCACTGTAGCCGACGCCGAACAAGCAAACGAAATCGCGCGCGAAGCACTCGAAACCGAGGGGTACACTGATATCTCGTTTCCCAAGGATCCCTCACGGACGCACGGTTCGTGGATCATACGGGCTACTAACGGGAACGAAACGTTCGACGTCCACATCAACGAAGCAACTAGACAATCAAATATCGTCCTTATCGACGGGCGACGACTCGCTCCACCTAAAGAACGTTTGCTGCTTCCAAAACGGTCTCCGAAAGCCCGGACACAACTCTCGATCGCATCGGAATCGTCTCGAATGAAGCAGAGCGTACCGCTATAACCGCGCTCGACATCGGCGACGAATACGACGAGCCGACTCGCATTCAGGAGACGGAAGCACAATCACACCCGACGACGAGTGTCGAAGCCGATCGATGAATGCCACCGTCAAGCAGATGAACGGTCGAGGGATCGGTCACGCGAGGCTACAACCCGAAGGAGGCTCGTCGGAAAACCTCCCTCGAGAGTGCGCGCTCTCTAATCCAAAGCGCTGGTCGTTACTCAGCGCAATCAGGACTGCTTCGATATTGAGAACGTATTTACTCGTATGGTGGCCGTCCGCCCGGGCCTCGACCCGCTCGTCGATCATCGATGCGTCGGCGAGGCGCTCTAACTTGTGATAGGCGCTCGACAGGGGGATATCACAGCGATCCACGATCTCGCCGGTCGTCATCGGTCCATCGAGTTCTTCGGGGATCTCCCGACATTCGGGATCGCCCAGCGCGTCGAGAACGTCTTGGAGGCCGGGTCGTCGCCGTCACCGAGTGGGTCCCGCGCCATCTCGTACGTGTGCTCGGTTACGCTCCCGGTTGGTTCATCGCATGGTTCTCACGGTCTGGGAATCAGCGTGCCGGTCCTTATCCGTGGCTATCATACCTCGAAACGTAGCCATGACGGACCGCATCGGCGCACCCGGAACGGGCATCTCGCGTAGGGAATTTCTGATCGCAAGCGGCACTGGCGGCGCGGCGGCACTCGCGGGCTGTGTCGGCTCGGCTCCCAACCCACAACTGGGAGCGAAGCCGGCGAACCTCCAGCAGAAGAACGAAACGCTCCCGCTCACCGCGCCACCGCAGGTCGTCCAGGTCAACGAACAGGGCGGGGAAGTAACGCTCAAGTCGCGGCCGTGCCGACACGCGGTCCATCCGATCGACAGCATGGGTGGGCCGATCGAGTTCGCACAGGTCTGGGCGTTCGGGGCCGATGATCGCTCCCCGAGCGTTCCGGGATCGATCCTCCGGACGACCGAGGGCAACGATATGGAAGTCACCCTCGACAACACCGAGGGACTGCGTCCCCACACGGTACACTTCCACGGCTCCCTCCAAGCCCTCGTTGCCGATGATCCACCACAGCGGGCCGTCGATGATCCCTTTAGCACCGAGCCACACGCCTGTGAACCCGCCCACCACGACGACGAGGAGCGCTCCCAGCAGAACGTTCACGTACCGCTCCTGGTTGTCCGGCTCGTAACCGGTAAGCAGCCCCGGGAGGAACAAGCCAGCGCCGAGCCACAGCGTCGCGATCCAGAGAATGCCGAGATTGAGGTGATAGGTCTTCGTCAGCGCGAACGGAAGCCACTGGAGCACGTCGATTCCGAGCGCCTCCCCGACCCCGAAGAAGCCGTCGCGCTCGACGTAATAGTGAGCTAAGAGCGCTCCGAGGAGGACCTGGCCGACGAACAGTAACCCGGCGATCGGGATAAAGCGGGTCGCCGCCCGCTGGCTCGGCAGGAGGCCGAGATCGGATGGGTCAGGGATCTCGATGCCTCTGGTTTTCGGCTCCGGGAGTTCGATCGACTCGTAGAGCCAGACGGCGGCCCCCGCACCGGCGATCAGTAGCACCATCGAGATCGCGCTCCAGATCATCGTCGCTCCTTCCGGTACGTTACCGGCGAGCGGGTTGTACGGCCAGTCGTTCGTATAGCTACCGTCCGACCCGGGGCGCTGGCTGTGTGATATCAGTGCCGTCCAGAGCGCGAAGTCGGCGAAGCGCCGCGCGCCCTCGCGCGTTTCGATCATCCCCTCGGCAACGCCACGATCCGGCGCACCCTCGTGGTAGCGATCGACGTACACCTCACGAACCTGCTCGTGAGCAAAGACCTCAGCGGCGGACAACTGAACGACGGGTCCCGAAGCGGTCCCCGTGAGGTCGCGCTTGACCCGGCTGTCGACGGCGGCCTGTGCCGACGGATCGAGGCTGGCGTACTCCGATCCGTGCATCTCGCGGGCGTAGTACCGCTGCATGAACTGCGTTTTCAACTCCAAGGTGTCGGCAGTGTAGTCGACGCCGAAGTACGCGCCGTTGCCGAGGATCGAGCCGTGATTCATCAGGGCGTTCGATTGGAAAGCGCGTTTGCCGGCTTGGACCTGTGCGTCGGTGGCCACGGTTTCGCCGTCCGACCCGACGACGCGTTCGGGGATCGGCGGCGCGTTCTGCGAGGAGTACAACGCGCCGGCCCCCATGACGACGAGGTTGGCGACGAAGACGACGACGAGCACTTTCGCGAGCGTCTTTCGGCGGACTTCCATGTAGCTCCACGTCCACGCGGGTAGCACGAAACGCTGAGTGCGAACATGTTCGGACAGGGGTCGGTGGGACTGGAGCCGTCGAACATCCGAGAACGGCTATAGGACGAACCTCCCGTCCGACGAACGTTCCCGTCCGCCCGCCACCCGAACAGGTTCGCCGGTACACTCTGGGGGGGTGTCCCGCGAACGATCGCCTAACGGTGTCATTTGAACGAACCGAACGAGCCGAAACGGATCCGGAAACCGTCCGACGAACCATCCGCGGTCGCAGCCGTGAGATCACGGAACGAGAGCTCGAAGCGGTGTTCTCCAAACTCGAAGCGCAGGGTGAACTCACTGACGAACAGCGCATGGTCCATCCGAGAGACGGCCACGGCCATCGTCGATGGACTACTGGCTCCGGCCGAGGCGACCCTGACGCAGGCGTCGGCGAACGACCGAACGGTACTGGAGACGACGATCGAACTGTTCGATCCCGATCGTCAGTAGCGCGTCGCGGATCGACCTGCCGTCCGGAACGAACGAGTGCCGGTACCGCACTCCGTAGGAACACGGATACCGGTGGTCGATCGGGCAGTGACCGGAGCGAACGGAGCTGTATCCAGGACGACGAACCTCGTCGACTGATATACCGGCAGCGAGACGACGTGACGACGGGAGGGAACGGGCGAATCGAAGGGTAACGGGAACACGTTCGGGGAAACGTTGATTCGGGGCACGCTACAGCGTCTACACGCATGTATTTAGGCAAACCTAAAAAGGAGGCGGAACCGAACACTCCGAATCACGGCACGACGCAGGCGACGGCGGTAGTCCCAGGAATCGGTGGCGGTCGATGATCCGCGAACACGTCGGGCCCCTCCGGCAGGCGATCGACCGGCGATCCGTTCCGGCGCGCGTCGGGATCGTCGTTCTCGCGCTACTCGTTTTGCGACTGGCTCAGGCCGGCGTCCGGACGCCCAGGGAGACCGGGGTGATCGGTACCGAGTCGTTGTTCCCCCGTTGCTCGCGCTCGCGCACGTCCCGCTCGTGATCGCGCTGGTGGCCGTCTGGTCGATCGGCTATGACCTGTGTCGGCCGCTTGGAGGGGACGGGTCCTGATGGTCGGGGCCGATTTCGACGCCGAACGGGCGTACGACGACCGCTTCAGCGCCCGGGAGGTGTTCCGGAGCGATCGTATGAACGTCGTCTGTGGGTACTTCGAGCCGGGACAGTTCATCCCGGTCCATGCACCCGACAGCGATGTCGCGATCACGATCCGGTCGGGAACCGGCCTCGTTCGCGACGGCGGCGTGGATCACGCGGTCGGTCCGGGCGACGTGGTCGTCGTCGCGGCGGGAACGGATCGCGGGGTGAAAGCCGACGAGGACACGCGTCTGGAGGGGCTGTTGGTGAGTGCGCCGCCGCCGGCCGACACCGAACACGAGCCGGTCAGGGAGGGAATCCGCCGGAACGAGTTCGAGCCGTAACGCGGTGGGGCATGGAATACCGGGTATCGGCCGGTGGCCGAACCGGTTCGGGTGAAGACTCCTATGACGGACACTCGAACCGATCGCCGACGGTGCTCACCGCTGATCCGTCTTCGAGTATGCCCTCTTTCTATCCGAGGGTCGAGATCGGAGCGAGATGGACCCGTACTGCGGGGTCCGGTTCTCGATACCGCTCTCGCGACCGACCGTTCGGTCGGAGTCACCGATGACGGCGGCGGCGATCGTCTCGCGCTGGGCCCGGCGATACGTCCTCGTCGGCGCGTTCGCGCTCGTCTGCTGGCAGGTCGGCGCGCTCGCCGACGTACCGCGCGAAACCGAGGTCCTGCTCGGCGTCTTCGGGGTCGTCCTCCACACGATTTTCGGGAAGGCGTACTCGCTGGTTCCGTCGTACTTCGAGCGACAGCTCGCCGTTCCTCGCGCGCCGGCAGTGGGGTTTCCGCTGACCGTTCTCGGTACTGCCGGGCTCGTCGTCGTGTCGCTCGGGATCGCGCCCTCTTGGACGGAGGCGGTCGGGACGTTCGGAGCGATCTCGTGGGGTCTCGGCGTCTGTGTGTTCCTCGGGGCGATCGGCTGGACGATCCGCGATAATCCCACCGGCCGGGAGACCGCGACGGGCGAGACGAACGCCGATCGCTGGCCAGTCGATCGCGCCGCCAACGGGTTCGTGCCGGTCGCACTGGCGTATCTAACGGTTGGAACCTACGAGACAGTCGCGATTCACAGCGGTTTTCCAATCGTTTTCGACGGCTACGTTCCCCGTGTCTCGCACCTGCTCGCCGCAGGAACCGCCGCGATGTTCGTCTTCGCGCTCGGGTTCCGACTGCTTCCCCGGTTTCTGGTCGCCCCAGTCCCGAAACCGCTCGTCGCCAGCGTCCTCCCGGCCGGCGCGCTCGGACCCGCGTTGCTCGCAGCCTCCCTCGGTGAGGGTGTGTGGTTCCGACTCGGCGCGATTCTCGAAGCCATCGCGGTGCTCGGGTTCGCACTCGCCTACGGAACCCTCTTCGTTCGCTCGACGCGTCGGCGTGTCGGCTTCTATAGCGTGCTCGCCGGAGTGGTCAGCGGCGTACTCGGGGTCGGACTCGGCTTGTCGTTCGCGTTCGGCCATCGCACGCCGTCGCTCGTGCTCGCACACGTCCGGCTGAACGTGCTCGGACTCTTAGGACTCACGATCGCTGGCGTCGCCTATCAGTTCTATCCGCCTGCACTCGGGGATTTTTCGTACTCGTCGGACCGAACTGCCTTCGTCTCGATCGCTCTCCTCGCCGGCGGCCTCCTCGCCGAGGTGCTCGGTCTCGTCGGTGGCCTAGCTATCGTGGTACGACTTGGGGAGCTGGGGGCACTCACTGGAGCGATGCTGTACGGGTATCTCCTCTGCGGCGTGTTCCACGCCCGATAGGATCGTCTGAATCGTTCCTCCTCATCAGTCGGTGCGGGTACGATAACCCCGTGTTCAGGGTTAAGATAGCAGCGTGATTCGCTTGAGTGATTAGCCGAACATGTACCCGACAACCACCATTGGGTTTCGCCGATAACACCGGGACATGGCAATAGCGACGTCGCAGTTGCTCTTAACGGTATTAATGGGACTACTTCTGCTCGGCGTCGGGTGGTGGCTCACGAGGATCGAGAACTGGCGATCATACACGCCAGCGGGCGGCGGCGCACAGCGTCGAGAACGGGAGCGGCGTCACGCCAAGAAACCGGGCGGCCTCGTTCGGTGGCTCACGACGGTCGATCACAAGGACATCGGTCTTCTGTACGGCGTGTTCGCCGTTCTCGCGTTCGCCTGGGGTGGCATCGCGGTCCTGCTCATGCGATCGGAACTCACCACGCCTCCGGCGGATCTCCTCGAAGCGACGACGTACAACGCGCTGTTGACGAGCCACGGAGTCACCATGTTGTTCCTGTTCGGAACGCCGATCTTAGCGGCCATCACGAACTACGCAATTCCGCTGTTGATCGGCGCGGACGACATGGCGTTCCCGCGGATCAACGCGATCGCCTTCTGGTTGCTTCCACCAGGAGCACTACTCATCTGGGCCGGCTTTTTCGTTCCTGGGCTCCAGGGTGCTCAAACTACCTGGACGATGTACACACCGCTATCGGTCGGCGTCGGCAACGGCACGCAGGCCGGTGCCGGCGTCGACCTCATGCTACTCGGACTGCATCTCACAGGTGTTTCGGCGACGATGGGAGCGATCAATTTCATCGCCACCATCTTTACCGAGCGCGCAGAGGACGTCACCTGGGCGAACCTCGATCTCTACTCGTGGACCGCGCTGGTCCAGTCCGGGCAGATCCTGTTCGCGTTCCCGTTGTTGGGCAGCGCACTCGTCATGTTATTACTGGATCGGAACTTCGGGACGACCTTCTTTACCGTTGAGGGAGGGGGACCGTTGTTGTATCAACACATCTTCTGGTTCTTCGGCCATCCCGAAGTGTACACTCTCGTGTTGCCCCCGATGGGATTGATAAGCCTCATCATCCCCAAATTCTCGGCTCGCAAGCTCTTCGGTTTCGAGTTCGTCGTCTTCTACTCGACGCTCGCGCTCGGCGTCCTCAGTTTCGGTGTCTGGGCGCATCACATGTTTAGTACTGGTATCGACCCGCGGATTCGGGCGAGTTTCATGGCGATCTCGATCGCGATCCCGAGCGCCGTAAAGACGTTCAACTGGATCACGACGATGTGGGGCGGTTCGCTTCGTCTCACCGCGCCGATGTGCTTCTGTGTCGGGTTCGTCGCGAACTTCATCATCGGCGGCGTCACTGGCGTGTTCGAGGCGGCGATCCCCGTCGACATGGTACTCCACGACACCTACCACGTGGTTGCCCACTCCACTACGTCATCATGGGCGGGATCGCCTTCGCGGTCTTCGCGGCGATCTACTACTGGTTCCCGCTGTACGCCGGCCGCTGGTACCAGCGCACGCTCGCGAAGTGGCACTTCTGGCTCTCGATGGTCGGCACCCAGCTTACCTTCTTCCCGATGATTCTCTTGGGCTACGGCGGGATGCCCCGCCAGTACGCCAGCTACGATCTGCCGATCGGCCCGACCGCGTACTTCGCCGATCTCCATCAGCCGGCGACGCTCGGCGCGTTCGTTCTCGCGCTCGGGCAGATCGTCTTCGTCCGGAACATCGTCCAGTCTTGGCTCGAAGGCCCACCGATCGAAGACGGTGATCCCTGGGACCTCGAAAAATACGATCACCAGACCCACGAGTGGCGCTGGTTCGATCGCCGCCTCGAAACCGCGCTCGCTGACGGTGGCGAGGAACACGAAGACAGCGATCGTTATCTCGCCACCAGCGGCGGCGACCACGAGAACTAACCGAACCAGGGGTATCCGAACAACCACCGACTCTGTTGGATAAGTCGAAGAGAGAGACCCGCTACGCTCGAGGTCAGGGACGACTGTCGCCGAAGTTCAAGCTTCGTTCGACGGTAACTAACAAGCAATCCATCGAAACAGGGGCTTCGAAGAGATCGTCCGAGTCGCGCTTGACGCCGAGTCATAACATCGGCGGTTTCGACCTGACCACGCTCAACGATGGCCGAGGAGAAACGGTTAGTTCCTGGGTCGATGTCGCAACCGAACACGACGCAGGCCACGAAACGAAATGATCCCACTGCGTGCTTGAGACCGGAGAGCGATCGCAGCGGACAGGGCGGTCACAATAGCATCAGCTGAGGACGAACCGACCGTGAAAGAACAGGTAAATGCGTACTCAATTCAGGATCGAACCGCGACTTCGATGCGGTTGCCGGTTATCTCGAAGCGGCACTTCGAGAGACGCTCTTATGTAGACTGGCGGGACAGCATGCTAACAATGAACGCACTATGTCGAGAGACAGCCGCTATGTCGCGAATACAGCTTACTCAGGAGCTGAATCGCTCGTCATCTCGCGGTTCCGCTGTACTACACAAGAGCGTCGAGAGAACAATGTGCGAAACGAGAACCCCTTGCGCTCGTTCGCGTCCATCTTCGCCGGGTCGGAATCACTCATACAGGGGTTATGAATCGAACGATCGGAAAACCCGTCGGCGAGCGTGGACCGAACCACGAACCGAGGGTTCGGCGGGCGATTCGGGTAAGGAGTACGACCCCTGCTACTGCTCGCTTGATCCGGCTCCGAGGAGCGCGAGAAACGGACCAGGACTTCCCGTCGATACGGGAAGCGATGGATTCTACGACCGACCGGGCGGACGCTTGGTTACACGGCCTATCCCGGTTCCCGCCGGTGGCGTCCACCAGTTTTTGTGCCCCTCCCTCTATATCCGAATCATGTACGATCGGCTTCTCTTCCCGAACGACGGAAGCGAGATAGCAGCGTCGGCGTTCGAATACGCCTTCGAGATCGCGTCGGAACACGACGCGACGATTCACGTCCTCGCCGTGGTCGATACGACGGACGAAAGCATCGCCCGGACGGGAGAGGGAGTGATCGACGACCTCGAAGGGAGGGGAGAACGGATCGTTCACGAAGCGGCCGATCGAGCGACGGAGCGAGGCGTCTCGGTCGTTCCCGAAGTGAGTCACGGTATCCCACACGAGACGATCGTCGAGTACAGCGAGAAGGTCGACATTGACCTCGTCGTCGTTGGAACACACGGCCGGACTGGCTTCGATCGGTACCTGCTGGGAAGTGTCACCGAAAAGATCGTTTGCACGTCTCCGATTCCCGTTCTAACGGTTCGGGAATACGCGAAAGAAACACAACGGAGTACATGACGCACGGATTTCCAGGCTACTCGGACCTATCCACTCACTTGCCATTATACAGCAGTCGTCGAATCACAGGGTTCTCGATGTCGACCCCTCGTGTATGTTGTTAGAATCTTCGAAACCGAAGGACGAAACTACGAGCTGACGTTGCCACGTATCTTCATCGGTTAGCTGTTCAGCTTGACGAGTGAGGTATAGATGATATCGAAACCGTGTCGCCACCACTAATTATCGATTCCCGATCTAAAGGAAGGGGGAAAGGGAAATCGCGTCCGGACTCCGCTTGCTAAGATCTACGACCACCGGAGACACTCGAGCTACCGGATGACCGTGACGAGCACTGGCGAGCGACGAACGACGGCTTCGGCGACGCTACCTAGTTGAGTACGCGCGTCACCGGTGCGACCGTGACTGCCGATAACGATGTGGTCGATGTCATGATCCGTAGTGTATTCGATGATCGCTCGGTCCGGCCGTCCAGTCGCCGTCGCCGTCGAGATCTCTACGCCGTATTCGTCACCGATGGCTTGTGCGTCGGCGAAGATCTCGTTCGCTTCGCTCGAAGCCTCCTCGTACCACGCCTTCCAGTCGCTCAACTCGGGTGCGCGATAGAACGCGTCTATCGGATTGACGACGTGTAGAACGGTGATGTCCGTATCCGGGTACTCCGAGAGCGCGTGGCGCAGTCCGTCCTCTGCCGGTCGAGAGCCATCCATTGGAACGAGAACGCGTCGGGTCATCGTCTCATCTACGATATCGAAAAGGAAACCATTGTGGGCTGGACGAACACTCCAGGCACGAAATGCCCCTATCACCGGACAATCCAACACAGTACGGAGTCCGTCGGGTAAGGGGCGCGATCCCTGCCACTGCTCGCTCGGTCCGATCCGCGGTGTCCGGGAAACGGACCGTGACCGCCGTCGATACGGGGACCGATGGGCTCGGCCGACCGGGCGGACGTGCGGTTACACGCCACGTCGGAACGCAACGTGATGATTCAGTTCCCCCGTGTCCGATACAGGAGGGCTCGCTCCGAAGGGAGCAAACTGATCGACACTCTCGAAGAGAGAAGCACGGGTCGTTCGCGAAGCAGCCGAGCGACGAAATGAGGCGTCCCGATCGGTCTCGACGTGAGTCGAGGTATCCCACCGAGACGATCGCCGACCGGGGTGGGGAGTACACGGGAACAGTACTCTTAATTCCTCGATGACCGGACATTCAAACGAGGAGAAACATCGATGTACGACAGTATCCTCGTCCCGACGGACGGTAGCGAGGGGGCAAGCACAGCAGCACGACACGCAACGAACCTCGCGGCCGTCTTCGACAGCGAGATCCATATCCTGAGCGTTGTCAACGCGAGCATCTACAATAGCGACCTCGCGGACCTCGATTTCGAAGCCGGGGAGCATCGCGAGGCGCTCGAAGAACACGCCACCGAGGTGGTAGGAGCCCTCGAAGACCGCCTCGACGGGACGGGCCTCGCGTATCGGACGGCGGTCGAAGAGGGCGTTCCGTCCGAAGCGATCCCCGCTTACGCCGAGGACCACGACATCGACCTGATCTCGATGGGAACCCATGGCCGAACCGGGTTGGACCGCTTGCTCGTCGGGAGCGTGACCGAACGCGTGGTGCGGACGAGCGACGTTCCCGTCCTTACGTCCCGATCCGCCCCGGACGAGCAATCGAGCTACGACGATATACTGCTCCCGACGGACGGCAGCGAGGCCGCCAGTGCCGCGATCGACCACGGGATCGCCCTCGCGGACCGCTACGACGCCACGATCCACGCGCTTTCGGTCGTCGATCTCAGCGCATTGGCAGGCTCCTACGACGGCGGCGCGGCCGTTCCGGGCGTCATCGAGACCCTGGAGGAAGGCTCCGAGCAGGCGGTTGCCGAGGTCGCCGAGCGATGTGAGCGCCACGACGTAGACGTCCGTACGGAGGTCGCCCAGGGGACGCCCTATCAGGCGATCGGCGCGTACGTCGAGGAGGGAGAGATCGACCTCGTGGCGATGGGCACCCACGGACGGACCGGCCTCGATCGATACCTGCTCGGCATCGTGACCGAGCGTATCGTCCGGACGAGCGAGATCCCGGTGCTCACCGTCCGCTAGAGGGGCGGAACAACGGCTGGAACGACCGACAGGAGAACGGGTCCCCTACTGGGTATTCCATCTCACTCGTCGTCGAGGACACGCCCGTGAACGTCGATTTCGCCGTTTCGGATCCGAGTACTGCTAATCGGAGTGCCGTCCTCGGCGACGACGAACGGCGGCGTATGGATTTCGAGCGGCCGGAGGCCAGCGTCGATGCGTTGGCGGTTCAGGTCGTGGGCGCGGCGCTGGGCTTTCGCCTCCGGGGAGACGACGAGTGCATCGATGTCCTCGCGAGTGCCGGCAGGGCCGCTGGTGTCCTCCAGCGCGACGATCTCGTAGGAGGCACTGTAGGCGTCGCTCACACGGTCGAGTTCGGTGTCAAGGGCCTCGCGGCGCTCCGCGATCGAATCGAGGGCGTCGGCGTGTGCCCGGTCGCTTCGGGTTCGCTCGGCGAGGTCGGTCGAGGTGAGGCCGACGATGACGTGGCCCTCGCCGCTACCGTCGTGACTCGTCGTCTGGAAGGCTTTGTGCAGGAGGGCACGATGACCGTTATGGATGGGCGTGAACGTGCCGCCGAGGATCGTGATGCGTTCGCTATCGGTCATGGCTCGGGATAAGCGAGGCGCTGCCGTATAACTATAGGACGATGCGAGCACCGGTATCGACCGATCGGTTTCTCGCGTGATTCCCGCTGGTGGACGAGCGGTCAGGAGTCGGTCGAAGACACCTGGTCGAAGCGCCGGCACGTCTCGCCTCCCAGTGAAGGGAGCGAGGAGCGAAAACAGGGAGGGTCCACCTGCCCGCCGATCGGGGCACAGTCGGTGTCCGTTTGCCCCGTGTCGGAGCGAGCCCCTCGACCGGTCGACGATCGCGTAGTCTCGGCTGCGAACCGTTCCGAGACCGTCTCTCGATGAGCGAAGTGAATAACGGTTCTCAGTTCGTGAGAACTACGCTGGGAGCTCATGGGAACTCGGCTCCAACCTGCACACATGAGGTGAGCGAAATGGCATATCAATCGGCGAACCCGCTTTCCGAGGAGTTCGAGGTATCGCTCGCGGGCCCGTTAGTGGCGTACTGGATCGCGATCCTTCGGGTCCTCACCGGCTGGTGGTTCTTCCATGCCGGGATCACGAAGCTCATCGAGGACGGGCTAGCCTACGGCTATGGCCCGACCTACTTGCAGGGGATGACGGGCACCGCACTCGGGCCGATCCCCGTCTGGATGGGCAACAATCTGGCATGACTGATCGAGCCGGGCGTGCCGATCTTCGAGACGCTGATCGGCCTCGCGCTCATGGCCGGCGTGCTGACGCGGCTGGCGTCGTTCGGCGGGGCCGTGTTCATGGTCCTGTTCTGGATCGGCAACGCCGCGTTCACGAACGGCCTGGTCAACGGCGACTTCATGGGCCTGTTGCTGTTCGTGACGGTGATGGTGTTCGCCGCTGGCCGGTACTACGGCCTCAACGCCGTGATCGAGAAGACCCGCTTCGTCGAACAACGCCCGCGACTGCGGTACCTACTCGGTTGAGGAGGTAATAAACGATGACACGAACCCAAACCGAATCCATGGATACTATCGACAAGGCGGCGATGGCTCTCAGCGCCACCCTGGTGCTTCTCGGCGTCGTCCTCGGCATCGTCGAAGTGCTCGCAGGCCAACCCTACGGGGCAGCGCCGCTGACCGACGACGCGGGCCAGGTTCTCGCCACGCCAGCGATCGATCCGGCGCTGCGAACCGGGCTCGTCGTCTCAGGGCTGGTGGTGTTACTGCTGTGAGGGCTGTATAGGCCGGAAGCGCCCGGCGTCACGGGCGAGGACGGCCTCGTCGGTGACGAGATGGGACAGGCGAACGTACGGGACGACTGAGCCGAAAGCCCGATGTGCGGCCCACGTCGGGCTCTCGAACCGAGCTACCGACCGGTCGAGGCCGCCTTCGGATTCCGATAACATATCGTTCGTACCGAGCAAGAGGGGGTTCCGGCGGTCGACAGAGGGAAATGCTTGTCCGGCGGCGAGCCAGGACGGTGCGACCGAGCGACGAGGGGACGAACGATAGCGGGGTCGATCGGATGCGGTCCCGTGCGCGAAACGGAGCACTCGTCGTTGGCGATCATCCGTCGACAGCGAGTAGCGCATCGAGATCGACGGCGTCCGCCTCGGCGAGCCCGTCTACACAGGGCTGGCCGAGGACGGTCTTGTGGTTCGGGTTCACGGGGACGACCTCGCCGTCGAATTCGTCCCGGAGGCTGGTCGTGATAGCGTGGCCGACCGAGCCGCGCTCCTCGCTCGCGCCGACGACAGCGACGCACCCCGGAGCGAACAGAGCCGAGAGATCGCTCACGGTCACCCGTTCCGGAGGCGCAGTATTATACCTTCGCGACCGAAGCGGCAGTCCACGCGGGCAACCGGGATGTAGCACAGCGGACGCTCGCCGAACTGCTCGGTCGTATTACTCGGATGAGTCGATGCCGGTGAAGCGACTGTTCCGAACTCATCGTCTCACCAGTCTCGACAGACGAGTATATCCGAGGCGACTGAAGCATAGCCCGGTCTCAAGGGGGCCTACTCACTCCGGCTGATCCATGGTCGCGAGTGGATGCGGCAGGCCGGCGATTCGCGACCTCATCGCTGGTACTGAGTGGACCTGCCGCGTCGTCGCTTGCACTTGACGCAGGTTTGCCTCACTCGCGACCGGCCTGAGTCGCGACCACAGTGGATGGACCGGAGAGAGAAGCTCTCGCTATCATCGGTTTCCCTGGGTAGCTCTGCGTCGATTAGTCGTCGAACCCGCCGGCACGACCGAACGGCGATAGCGTCGCTTCGATCTGTAACTCGGTATGCCCATACCGGTCGCGTAACTCACGAGCCGGGTCCTCTTGCTGGGACATGCCTTTGAACGAGAACCCCCGTCCACGTTGGTAGGCAACGCGTCTCGAACGAGGTCGTTCTCCGAGATCGATCCGGACCAGCCACGCGCTCGGACCAACTTCCGTTTCAATGTACACTCGATCCCCTCGTCCGACTAACGTGATCCGGGCATTGCTCTACTCGTGAACCCGACCACGGATACGTTTGCTACTTCTGGTTTGACGCTTATGACCTACGGATTTGACACTAATGAGCACCGAGTGGCAAACGTCTATGAGCGAGGAACTGCACGAGGAGGACCGCGAGAAGAGCACAAAGACACTACGGGATACGTATCCTTCCGGCTGGCTCGCGCTCACGCAGAACGAGAGTGTCCCGTATATCATCGGCGCACTATTGAACTCGCTGCCACAGCGGGAGTTCAATCAGACCGAACTCGCGGAGCACGCCGGCGTGAGCCGTCAGTCGGTCGGACGACGTTTGGATATCCTAGTGAACACCGGGATCATCGAGCCGGTCGACGAAACGTCCCGACAGCGCTATCGCTTCGCCCCGGAGAGTCCCGTCAGTGAAGCGCTTGTTCGCCTCGATGAAAGATCACAACGCCAGTCCCTGAGCGCTCGAGCGAGTTGCTCTTCTCCTCGCAGGCACGCCGTGCTCGCGACGAACACGGAGGACGAAACCCGAAGCGGAAGCGAGGGAGTGGCGGGATCGTCGATGCGCTGCTCGGAACGGATCAGAGAGTGACCTGCGATCCCGTTTCTGTTGCTTCGTAGATCGCCTCGATCGCCCGCATATCCGCTACTCCGTCAGCCCCATTCGGTTCAGGTGTCGATTCGGTGAGTACACAGGTTGCGAAATAGTCGAACTCCTCTGTGACCTCATCGACAGGGTGCCCGACGTATTCCGTGCGCATATCGCCGCGTTCGAGCGTGATGTCCTGGGGCACGATCCCGCCGAAGGGAGCTTCGATGAGGATCTGACCCTCGGTTCCGAGCACCTGCAATCGACTGTCCGGATGGGCGTTGAAGCTCGCAGTGCAGGTAGCGGTCACCCCCTCGGGAAACGACAGCTGAAAGCTCACGTGCTCGTCCACATCGGCGAACTCCTCGTGGGTCGAGACCGTCGTTCCCTGGACGCTGCTCGGATCGCTATCCAGCAAGAACCGGCTCGTATTCAACGGATAAACCCCCAGATCAACCAGTGCTCCGCCACCAGCCAGTGTTGGATCGAGCCGCCACTGGTCCGACTCGGGGTTGTTCGCAAGCAACTGGGAGGAAAACCCACCGTTGAGCTGGACCGGTTCACCGACGAACCCATCCCGAATAAGTTCGCGCATCCGCCGGACGGCTGGCTCGGTCTGTAACCGATATGCGATCATCAGCGTCACGTCGGCTTCCTCACACACCTGGACCATCTGCTCCGCTCGACTGCTGCTTGTTTCCATGGGTTTCTCGCAGAGAACGTGTTTGCCGAACTCAGTGGCGGTCTTGGTATAGTCGAGATGGAACGCGGGCGGGGTCGCGATGTAGACCGCGTCGTACGCATCGACGGCAGTTCCGTCCTGAAACTCGTCGTAGGTGAGGCCGTAATCGAGGCGGAAGTCGGTCGCTATTTCGTCGGCTTTTTCGCTACTTCCACTCACGACGACCGTCGCTTCACAGAGAGTGGCACGGGCGATCGCTGGGAGAGCCCGTTCGCGAGCGAACCCACCTAAGCCGACCACGGCGAGTCGAACCGGACCGTTTTCAGTTGGTTGGTCCCAGTCGCGGCGAGTGAACCGGTCGAGGTACGGTTGAACGTCCATACGAGAGATACGATTGCTCAACGACTACTCTGTTTCGCCGCGTTTCCCCTCAGGGAGTAGTAGACAACCGATGGAGTGGGCAAGATACGATTGGCCGGATCCACTAGCGTCATCTCGTACGACGGTGGGAGCGAGTTGCTGATCACGCTCGACTCGGCGTACACGCAAATCGATCCCGGCGATCGGATCATCGTCCGGGTGGACAACATCACCAATTCCGAGATCGCCATCGCCAATCCCAAGGGACCCCGCGGGTTCGCCCTCAATGTCGGCGTCGCGGGGCCGCGGGGGAATTTCGATGGCCCTGTCGAAGTCCGCTACGCGCTCGATCCAACCGCGCGAGTATCGACGGCGGCCTCGACGACACCCACTGCACAGCCGACCACAACGTCCACAACGCCACCCCCCACCAGAACGATCCTGACCGCGATAGAGACAGCCCCGCTGACACCGACAGCAACGCCAACCGCGACACCGACTACGACGGCGACGAGAACGGAGTCGAGCGAACCGGCTGTCGAGGACATCTCCATCCCCGGCGAGGTGAGCGAGACAATCGAGCCCGCTCCTGCATCGGACCTGATCCCGGTCTCTAATATGGGCATGGTGATCGCAGTTGCCCTCCTCGCCCTGCTCGTGTCGGTCCTCGTCATGGGTTGGTATCAATGGAAATGACCAGCAACCATCCGGTACCCGAGGGTAGAACTGTGCGTGTGAGTAACGTTCACGGCACGACGCATGCTCTCGGATAGTCATCGCTCGGAGACGCGCGACGAACTGACAACCTGATCCATGCTCAAATGCCTGCGTTGCGGCCATGAGTGAGTCTATACCGGACAGGGCAAGCGGACTACCTGTCCGGAATGCCAGAGAGATGTTTCGGTCCGGGTAGCCCGTGGCTACGGCTCGGTCAGCGAGTTTCTGCGCTGAGTGAGGAGTGAAACACTATCACGGGTGATGGATCAAAGCAATTTGGCGGGGTCCGTGTGCCCGAATCAGGTGGGGAGGATCGATGATTAATGCGCTCCGCCAGGACCCCTCTCTGGAACGATCCAGTAGCGATCAGGACCACATCGAGAAGAGCACTCCCATGTATAGCTACTTAACTTGATCTGAACAGTTAGCCTGAATTGGTGTATCTTACATTTTAGCTGTAACTATCGTTTGGACTGTCATGCTGGTGTTCTCCTCAACGGAGATTTCATTCGATAGTGAACACGACGACGGCGCTCCCAGCGGGACTGGTAACTGAGGCTGATGCAGAGCGACCACGAACACTCGAAGCCGTCGAGATGTTCGTGCTCCTTGATCGACCGGAGATGATAGAGCACCATCGAGGAGCACGGAACGCACTATTGCTGGCGAACGAAACTCTGCTCATCATAACCCTCAGTAAAGATGGGTGGAACCAGCAGGTACTCGAACGGGACGCTAAGCGAATCGACCTGCTGGACAAAACCATGGCGCGGTTGTCCAAACAACGAGAAGCATAGTAGAAAACGACTGAACGTCTTTAGCGACTGTCGCGTGG
>PXQR01000022.1:0-36825 GCA_003021235.1 Halobacteriales archaeon QH_6_64_20
GAACACGAGTAGTCACGAAGCCCGCGGCGATCGAGAGAGATTACCCGGCGAGTTCGATCGACCGATGAAGTCGAATCGAGCCGCGGTGTGAGCCTATTCGCCGACGTCAGGTAGCGTATACCCAACTTTCGCACATATCTACGGGCGTAGAAGATCGACCAACTGTCCGGTTCCGAAAGCCGAAGGTATAAACACCTAAACACACATCATTTGAATGCTTTAACAATGAATCGATCGACAACGAGGAGCGAAACGGTGGGTACCGCCGGAAGAGTCGGACCAACCGGGCCCGAGTTCGTGACGGCGACGACTCCGGCGATCAGCACGTCGCTCGTCGAGAGGGTGAATCGATGAAGCCGTGGTACGCGTTCGGCCTGGACGACGCGGGCAACGACGAGAAAGCACTCTTTTTCGTGACCGCTTCGGCCCTGTTCCTGTTGGCGATTATCGGGCTCGTGAACCCGCAGTTCCTCAACAGCACGCTCACCGGGGCGTACGACTGGGTACTCAACTACTTCGGATGGTGGTTCATGGCGCTCGGGTTCGCCTTACTGATCTTTTCCTTTTTTATGGTGCTCTCACGGTATGGCAACATCCGAATCGGCGGCCAGGACGCAGAACCCGAGTTCGGGACCTTCTCGTGGCTCGCGATGGTCTTCACCGTCGGGTACAGCGGATCGATCATCATCTGGGGGGTCCCCACAGCCGCTGCCGGTCACCGGGGCCTCGATCGAGTCGCTCGCGCTTTCGTTCATGTTCATTCACGAGGTCTTCCCCGGACTCGCCATGTGGTATCCGCCCTTCGCGCTCGCCTTCGGGCTCATCGTGTATACCCGTGGCACTGACGATTACAAGTTCAGTTCGATGCTGAAGGTGATATTCGGCGAGAAGGACCGAAAGGTCTACTGGATCGTCGACTTAGCCGCGTTGATCGCCATCGTCGGCGGCGTCGCCGCAGCGATCGGGTTCACTGGTCAGGTATACGCTTCGCTCATGTCGAACGTCTTCGGACTGGAGTCGAGCGTGTATACCTACGGCCTGTTCGTCGTCGTCGGACTCATCTTCCTCGGCGACGTGTGGTTGGGCTTGCGCAAGGGCATTCGGAACGCCTCGCGGATCACGATCGTTCTCATGATCCTTTCGTTCGGGCTCGTCCTCGTCGTCGGCCCGACGCTGTTCATCCTCGAGATCGGCCTCGACGCCGCGGGGATCTGGCTGAGCAACATGCTCCGCCTGTCGCTGTATACCGCGCCGACGGCCGCCGCGGCCAACTGGCCACAGGGCTGGACGAGCTTCTGGTGGGCGTGGTGGGCGGCGTGGGGCCTGTTCGTCGGAAGTTTCGTCGCCCGCGTCTCGAAGGGCCGCACCATCCGCGAGACGTTCGTCTTCCTGGTCGTCATTCCGGGATTCTTGCTCTGGGTACTTCACTCGATCATCGGCGGCTGGGTGCTCGCGCCCGGCTACATCGGCCCGGTCACCGAGGCGCTATCGAACGGTATCCCGGCGGCAGTGGCACAAGCCGTCGCCATCACCCCGTTCGGATGGTTGCTCGGCATCATGCTCGTGCTCGTCATCGCGGGGTTCGTGCTTACCTCGCTGGATTCGGCGGTGTATATCCTCTCGGCGATCACCCTCGGCAACGACACCCCGAACGCCCGCAACCGGGCGTGGTGGGGGGCACTGCTTTCGTTCCTCGGGATCATGACGCTCGAACTGCCCGTCTTCGATGCCATGCAGGCGTTCCCAACGGTACTCGCGTTGCCGTTTACGGCGTTTATTCTGCTGATAGCGTACGCCAGCTACATTACTGCCCGCGAGTACTACGCGGAGAACTTCGGGCCGATGGATGGGGACCCGTACGTCGGTCTCAGCGACGACGAACCGTCGCCGTCCCGAGAGGACACGACCGGCGAAGTCGACCGGCCCGTAGCCGAGGAAGGAACCGGCGGCGACGACTAACTCCTCTCGTTTCGATCATCCGAGCCGTCCCGTTCCGGTGAGAGGCCGTGAACTTGCCGAGACGCTACTGACCGGGAACTCCGCTCGGGATACGTGCGACCGGCGATACCGAACGGAGTCGCGCGGGTCTCGATCAGATCTCCGTCACGCGCCGATAATCGGTATCGAGGGCCGCGGCGTCCTCGGACAGGAGCGCTACGACGACGAACTCGGCGTAGTCGCTGAAGTGCTCGACGAGCGCCGCGATGCGATCGGCATCGATCGCTTCGAGCGAATCGAGTAGCATAAACGGCATCGACTCGTGCAGATCGTGGGCGAGATAGCCCGCGAGCGCGAACACGAGTCCGGTGACCTCGCGCTCGGATTCGGAGAGGTGGGCGGTCGTGTCCTCGTACGTGGTCCCCGAGTCGGTGCTACGGACCACGTGCAGGTCGAAGACGCTTTTGGTAGCCGTCCGGCGACCGTCTCGGACGTCGGTCTCGCGACGTTCGAGCCAGATCCGGTCGATGTTCTCGTAGTCGAGCAACTCCAACACGGTCTCCATATGCTCGTTGAACTCGGCGATGGCCTCCCCTTCGATGTGTTCGATCCGCCCGCGCAGATCGGTCAACTCCGCTCCGAGCTCCTTGCGCTGTGCTTCGAGCCCCTCGCGCTCGGCGAGGCGTGCTTCGACCGATTCGATCTCTTCGGCGACTTCCTCGCGTTCGTGCCGGAGGCGACCGAGTTCGAACTCGAGTCGGTTCGCCCGCTCGTGTAGGTCGAGCAACTCGTCGTATTCTTCCGCTTGGAGCGTTTCGACCTCGGCTTCGAGGGTTTCGACCTCTCCTTCGAGGGTCTCGCGTTCGTCGTCGAGCTCGGCGAGCCGGGCCTCTCGGTCGTCGATCTCGGCCTCGATGTCGCGGAGCTCGCGCTCCGTTCGTTCGCGCTGGCGTCGCCGGGATTCGATCTCCGTCTTTCGATCCTCCAGGTCGTCGATCTCGCCCCGGAGCGACCGGCGCTGTTCGAAGTACTCGGTGCGTACCTCCCGCAAGCGATCGAGGGTCGTCTCGATGCGCTCGCGATCCACGTCGGAGCCACACGTCCAGCAGACCACCTCGGAGTCGGCCAACAGCTGGCCAGTGAGCGCGCTCGCTCGGTTTTCCGTGCCGTCCGCGTTCGTTCCCTCGATTCCGCCGGTTTCGCCGTTCGAAGTGCCGCCGTCCCCGTCACGTAAGGCGTTGAGCACGGCGGTGCTGGCGCTGTCGCCTTCGAGCATGTCCTCGTTGAACCCGATGATCGTTCCGAGTTCCGAAACCGTCGTTTCGAGCGCCTGGACTCGATCGCGGCGTTCTTCGAGTTCGGCCTCGATCCCGTCGAGATCAGTCGTCGAGAACGTCGTTTCGGCCGTCCCGTCCTCGTCGTTCCCGCCATCTGCGGGGTCCACGAGGTCCGTGGGGTTCGAGGAGTCCGTGAGGTCGTCGAGGTCGGTTTCGAGATCCTCTCGTTCCTCCCGGAGGGCGTC
Source organism: Halobacteriales archaeon QH_6_64_20 (assembly GCA_003021235.1). Taxonomy (GTDB): domain Archaea; phylum Halobacteriota; class Halobacteria; order Halobacteriales; family Halococcaceae; genus PXQR01. The sequence goes on from PXQR01000022.1 coordinate 3,461, forward strand.
GATGCTCTTTCGTTCGCTCTCGATGTCCAGGCGGACTTCCTCGACACCACTGCGGGCGCTACTGAGGTCGTCGAGCGTGGCGTCGAGCTCTGCCTTTTCCTCGCGAGTTTCCTCGACGTCCGCGTCGACGTCGGCGAGTTCGGCTTCGGTCTCGTCGAAGGCGGCTCGTTTCTCCGCGATCCGGTCGTCGAGATCGGTGAGCCGGTCTTCGAGGTCAGGGTGGCGATCGGCGAGCCGGTCGAGCTCGTCGAACTCCTCGTCGAGCTCGCGTCTTTCGGCTTCGAGCTCCTCGATTTCGGCCTGGAGCGCGTCGGTATCGACCGGGCGCATGATGAGTTCGCGCAGATCGTCGCCGCGGGCGACGGCACGGCGTGCCTCGTTGGTCTCCAGTAGAAAGGCGAACAGATCGGCGAGTTCGGCGCTCTCGACGTAGGGCTCGCCGCCGGTGGCGATCGGCGTCGCGTCGGTCGGAGTCGTGTCGTTCGTCCGGGTGAGCGTACGGGTGTAGACATCGTCCCCGGTAGCGAGCCTGACACGCCCCTCGTCGGCGTCGCCCTTGAGCGAGACGTGCTCGCTACCCAATACGGCCATCAGCGCCCGTAGTAACGACGTCCGGTTCGTAGCGTTACGACCGGCGAGAACCGTCACGCCGGGCGTCAGGACTACCTCGGTATGATCGATTCCGCCGACGTTATCGGCAGTAAGTCGGACTCCCTCCTCGTCGGTCCGTGTCGAGTACATGTCTCATGCCAGTCGCCTGTCCGACTAAGACGTTACTATACTGTAGGGAGGCGTGACGCCCGTATGCGTGTAAGTTTTTGTCGGCTCGGCGTCCGTCGTATCCGTGCGCCTACTGCGTCTCGGTGTCACAGTCACAGCCCCCGTCGCCGAGCAGGGTAGGTACGTCGGTGTGGGTGCCACAGTCCTCACACACTACGCGGACGTCGACGAGCACGCTGAACGTCCCGAGCGTGATCGTTCCGGCGTCGCGCAACGAGTGCAAGCGCTTCTCGGCGACGGCGACGAGCCGGCTTCCGAGCCGTCGGATCGTGCGCTCGGTCTTCCCGGCGCGATCGCCCACCGGCTCCGAGGAATGTTCGACGCCTCGTTGCTTGGTGAGATAGGTGTGAATGGCCTGATGGGAGACGAAGTCCGTGCGTAATCGTTGGGGGTCGATGCCGTTGCGTTCGAGGGTCGTTTCGGCTTGGGTGCGGACGCCAGTGCTCACGTCCTCGGCGGTGAGCAGGCGATAAGTGTTCGCGACCTCGCCGTCGAGCGTGGTCATCCCGGCTTCTGCCATCGCCGCGCGTAGGAGCTCTCGGTTGAAGTACTCCGCCAGATCCCGGAGGCTCCGTCGTTCGTCGGCGTCACCGGTCCAGGAGGCGATCAGCTGCTCGTCCATCCCCGGCAGCGAGTACTCCGTGAGGAGTCGATCGACCTTACTGTTCATCTGTCGACGACTTCGCTTGGTATCGGTCGAGCGGACCACCCGTCATCGCCGGCCGCTATTCGCTCCGAAGTAATGGGTGATTCGGTGCGACGGGACGCGCCGATGTAGAGTCGTGACGATCCTCTTGTTCCCTTCTGACGAACAAGCTAAAACTGACTTAGTGCCAGACTAATGGCCACCGTATCAAGCAATTCGAAATCTTTTCCGGCAGTAACTGGCATAATTATACTAATTTGCGCTTCGAGAGGGGGCGATTTGATAAAAGGTTTGTTTTTGAGGGATGAATTCTCGGAGCCGATTCGCGCCGGTCCTGATCGCGCCGACGGTCCAGAGAGTGATTTCGGGCAATCCGTCACGAAGCAGTTCGTTCCGAAGGCGTACCGTCCTGCATAAGTGAACAGGTGGATCGACGTGTCGCGCCCGTCGCCCGGCTAACCGAACACGGACACTGAAGAGTGTTCGCCCGACAGCATCGATCCTCGCAAAAGCGCTACTTCGTGGGACACCGACCGGGCTGTCGTCCCTCCGAGACGGTACGGATGGGGGGTACGGATTGGGGGATGCGGGCACCCGTCGCCCACGGAAACGCCGGGTCGTCAGTCGGTGGCAACGGTCGCGCTCTCGTCGGTCGCCGGCGCGGCGGCGTCACGGCTGTTCTTGACGGCTTCGCCGCCGTCGCGCGCGAAGAGATGGATTTTGGCTTCGGGGAAGAGTACGTCGACGGCCTCGCCTACCTGGTGGTGTCGGTCCCCGTCGATGCTCGCGGTGTAGGTCGTCCCGCCGATCGTCAAGTGGAGATAGGACAGTTCGCCCATCGGCTCGATGACCTCGATCGGGGCATGGACGACGTTTCGCGCCCCGTCCTCGGCGATCTCGATGTGTTCCGGACGGATCCCGAGCGTGAGTTCCCGCGGGGCGTTACGGAGGTGCTCTTGCAGGTCGGCCGAGAGGTCGTAGCTAAACGCCTTGTGGCGGAGTTCATCGCCGGTGAACTCGACCGGGAGGAAGTTCATCGAGGGCGAGCCGATGAAGCCGGCGACGAAGGCGTTCGCCGGTTCGTGATAACATTCGAGCGGCGTGCCGACCTGTTGGAGTTCGCCACCGTCGAGGATGGCGATCCGGTCGCCCATCGTCATCGCCTCGGTCTGGTCGTGGGTCACATAGACCGTCGAGGTGCCCAGATCCGCCTGGAGCTGTTGGATCTCCGTGCGCATCTGCGTTCGGAGCTTGGCGTCGAGATTGGATAGCGGTTCGTCCATCAGAAACACTTCGGGCTCGCGGACGATCGCCCGGCCGAGCGCGACGCGCTGTTGTTGGCCCCCCGAGAGTTCCTTGGGTTTCTTATCGAGCAGTTCGGGGATCTCGAGCAGTTCGGCGATCTCCTCGACGCGGTCGTCGACCTCCGACGAGGACAGATCGGTGGTGATCGACAGCCCGTACCCGATGTTCTTTCGGACGGTCATGTGCGGGTACAGCGCGTAGTTCTGAAACACCATCGCCATGTCTCGCTCTTTGGGTTTCAGGTCGGTGATGTCCCGGCCGTCGAGCGAGATTCGTCCGTCGGTCGTGTGTTCGAGCCCGGCGATACACCGTAACGTAGTACTCTTCCCACAGCCCGATGGCCCGACGAGTACGAGGAACTCGCCGTCGGCCATCTCGATGCTCAGGTCGCTGACCGCGACGATCCCATCTCCGTCGTCGTCTCCGCTTTCATCTCCGCCCCCGCCGCCGAACACCTTCGTGAGGTTCCGCAGTTCGAGCTCACCCATGGAACCAGTCCTTCATTGGGCCCCTGTTTCGAACGACTGGTAATAAATCCCCGGCCGGAGCCCGGACGACCTCGTGCTTTCTCGCATTCGTCCTCGTGCTCGTACCCGTTTGTGTTCACCACGCCGCGCGAACGCGCTCGTCGACGGCGTCGTAGGTCCACTGGCCTCGGTCGAGATCGTGTTCGGCCCTCACGAGCGTCTCGCCGTCGATCGAAACCGCCTCGGGACGCTCCAACACGCCATCGACGCGCACCGAACCCGTCTCGACGCCCGCTCCGTCGAGATCGATGTCGACTCGCGGTCCGTTGTCCTCTTTCCCGCCGCGAGCCCCGGTATCGACGCGCACGGCGAGGTCACACACCCGGTCGGCGTCCTCGTCGTAGAACGGAAAGGTCGCGTCGGTTGGGCTGTTACGGTACGCAACGGCTCGGAGCGTGAGATGCGCCGGTGTTCCCTCCTGCACCGTTTGGGTCGCTTCGCCGAACGGGACGAGGTGGCCCGCCCGGAGGAAGATCGGCATCACGTCGAGCGGCGTCTCGATCGTGACCGTCCGACCGCCCGCGTAGCGCTCGTCGCTCCAGTACTCGACCCACTCGCCGTCGGGCAGGTAGACGTCGCGCTCTCTCCTCGCGTAGAACACCGGCGCGATCAACAACGCGTCGCCCAGCAGGAACTGGGTGTCGAGCCGGTGGACCCGGGGGTCGTCCTGAAACTCGAGGACCAAGGGCCGGACGACGGGCACGCCCGTTCGCGCCGTCCGTTCGGCATGCGAGTAGAGATAGGGTATGAGTCGGTAGCGCAACCGGGCGTAGCGCTTGAAGATTTCCAACGCCCGGTCGCCAAAGGCCCACGGCTCGCGCGGGGTCGTGCCGTGACAGCGCGTGTGACTCGACAGGAGGCCGAACTGCGCCCAGCGAATATACAGTTCCGACGACGGTTCGCCGCGGAAGCCGCCGACGTCGTGGCTCCAGAAGCCGAATCCCGACAGCGACGCCGACAGCCCACCGCGGAGGGCCGCGATCATCCCGCTAAAGGACGTCTGTGGATCGCCGCCCCAATGCACCGGATACCGTTGACTGCCCGTCCACGCCGAGCGCGACCAGAGGAAGGCGTTCTCGCCGTGCGCTTCCCGAACGACGTCGAAGACCGCCTCGTTGTACAAGTAGGCGTAGTGGTTGTGCATCGCCGCGCCGCTCCGGCCGTTGGCTAACACGGCGTCGTCGGGTACGTACTCGCCGTAATCGGTCTTGAACGTATCGACACCCATGTCGAGCAGTGCTCGATGTTTGTCCTGCCACCACTCGATCGCCTCGGGCTCGGTGAAATCCACGATCGCTCCCCGGTAGTCGCCCTGGCAGGTCCGATCCATCACGTAGGGTTTGCCCGTCCCGTCGGTCACGAAGTAGCCCTCGGCCGCGGCGGTCGCGAAGGCGTCGGTGTCGACCGGCACGTGGGGATGTTCCCACAGCGAGACGCGAAAATCCCGGTCGTGGAGGTCGGCGATCATCCCCTCCGGATCGGGGAACTGCTCGGTGTCCCAGACGAGATCGGTCGAATGCGAGTCGCGCATCCAGAAGGGATCGAGGTGAACGACGTCACAGGGGACCTCCTCGTCGCGCAGGCGGGTCGTGATCTCCTCGAGTTGTGAGCGCGACTCGTAGCCCATTCGGGACATCCAGACGCCGAAGCTCCACTTGGGAGGCCGTGTCGGGCGACCGGAAAAGGCGGTGTAGCGTTCGAGGACGGTCTCGAACGCCGGTCCATAGAAGAAAACGAACGCGAGCGCGTCGTCGGCGACCGACATCGTCCCGCTCGCGGTCGAGGATTGGCCCAGGTCGTAGTTCACCTCACACGCGGTGTCGACGAGCAGGCCATAGCCCTTCGTCGAGAGGTGAAAGGGGACGTTCTTGTACGCGCCCTCGGTCTCGGTGCCGAGCGATTCGACGTGCCATAGATCGAAGGAGCGACCCACGCGATCGAGCGACGTGAACTGCTCGCCGAGGCCGTAGATCCGCTCCTCGGGGTCGATCCGGAACGCGGTTCCGGTGTCGGTGATCCGCTCGGGACCGTGATTTATCTCCTCCTCGTCGAACCAGAGCGGTTCGACGCGCCGGTCGCCGCGGACGTCGATGTCCGCCGGCTGGGCTTCGTAGATCGTCTCGCCCGCCGCTTCGACCGCGAAGGACCACGGGTCGAGGCCAACACGGACTTCGAGAACACCCGTGTCGATGACGACGGTACCGTCGATCTCCCGTATATCGAGGTCGACCGGCTCGCTGACGCGTTCTTCAACGTACTCGGGGTACTCCCGCGGCGTTTCGACCTCGCCGTTCGCCCGCAGTTCGAACCGGAAGACCGTCGGGCTGTAGAAACGAAGCGTGAGCGGGAACGTCCCGCGCTCGACCAGTCGGGGTTCGTCGCGCACGCTTTCACACTGGAAGGTAACCGTGTCGTCGCTGGAGACGTACTCGCTGATAGCGGAAACGGTAGTCCGTGGCATGAAGGCGTGTTCCATGTAGGGACACTGGCCAGCAAAAAAGGCTGTCATCGTCGGCTACAGTTCACGTTCTTCGTCTTCGATCGATCGCCGACGTTCGGCCGGTAGGCGGTCGCTACCGCGGTTCCGATTCGGGGGAAAACCACCGATGCCCGGCGATCGGCGGCGACCGACGATCGGTCGAAGATCGGTCTCGGAGTCAGGCTTTCCCGAACCCGGCGGTCAGCCCCTCGACGACCTTTCGCTGGAAGATCAACATGAAGAGCAGTAATGGGATCACCGACATGACGACGGCGGCCGAGATCGTCCCCCACGGGAACGAGTACTGACCGCCATAGAGGGCGATACCGACGGTGATGGTCTTCATCTGCTCTTCGGTCATAAAGGTCAGTGCGAAGAGGAACTCGTTCCAGGCGTAGATGAACACGATGATGGCCGCCGTCGCCATCGCCGGCGCGGAGATGGGGAGGATGATCCGAAAGAGCACCCCCAGTCTGGTCAGCCCGTCCATCAGGCCGGCTTCCTCGATCGAATCGGGCAGTTCCTTGAAGTACGCCTGCATGATCCAGACGGCGAAGGGGAGTTGGAAGGCGGCGTACGGCAGGATGAGCCCGAGGTAGTCGTTGAGAAGCATTAGTTCGCGTGCGAGCCTGAACAGCGGGATGAGCCGCGAGATAAAGGGCAACATCGCCGAGAAGAGGATTATCAACAGTACTGGCAGCTTGAAGCGAAATCGCAGGCGCGAGAGCGCATAGCCCGCGAGCGCACCGAGGAACACATCGATGATCGCGGTACCCGAGGCCACCACAAAGGAGTTGAACAGGTATCGGCCGAAGGGACGCTGTTCGAGCGCGGTCCGGTAGTTCTGGAGGGTGATCGTCTCCGGGATGTAGGTTACCGGGAACCGAACCGCCTCGGTGGGCGGCTTGAGCGAGGTGATGAACATCCAGATGATCGGGAAGAAAGATATGAGCACGAGCAACGAGATCGCGATATAGAACCCGATCTTCTTGCCGGTCTCGCCGATCTCTATATCGCCTAGCCCGTAATGCGTGCGGCGTTCGGTACTCATCTCAGCGCACCTCCGGCTCGTAGAGCGTAGCGACGTAAAACAGCGAGAGTGCGAGCCCAATAACGGTGATAGCGGTCGCCGACGCCGAGCCGACGCCGAACTCGAGGTTATTGAACGTGATGCTGTGGGTGAACAACACGATCGTCGTCGTCGCCTCCGCGGGGCCACCGTTGGTAAGTCCGTAGGGAAGCCCGAACGCCTGGATCGCGGGCAATGTTCGGAAGATGAGCGCAACGAGGATCGTGGGTTTGAGCAGGGGAAGCGTGATATCGCGCAACTGACGCCAGTTCGAAGCGCCGTCCATCCGGGCCGCCTCGTAGAGGTGTTCGGGGATGCCGGTCAACCCGGCGAGCAAGATTAGCGCCATAAACGAACTCGTCTTCCAGATCGTCACGGAGATCATCGCCGCGAGCGCGATGTCCGGTTTCGCGAGGATCGGGTACGCCGTCTCCAGGAGGCCGACCCGGACGAGCATGTCGTTGATCACGCCGAACTGGCCGTGAAAGAGCCAGGACCAGATCTCGGCGTTGATAACGGTCGGGAGCGCCCACGGGAAGAGGATCGCCGCCTGTGCGAGGTACTTCCCGTGGAACTTCCGATTGAGCAACAACGCTAGTCCCAGCCCGATGCCTAACTCGATGGGGACGCTCACGAACGTGTAGATGAAGCTCACGCCGAGCGCGTTCCAGAACCTGCCGTCGTCGAACAGCGCCTCGTAGTTTTCGGGCCCGACGAACTCCGCCGACGTGCCGATGATGTATCCGTCCTGGAGGCTCGCCCAGACCGTATCGACGATCGGATAAAACGAGACGACGCCCAAGAACAACAACACCGGCATCAGGAGGAGGGTCGCCAGTTCCTCCTCGGTCAGTCGTAGGTCTCGGTACCGACGAAGCCTCGATTCGAGCCCGGAAGCAATGCCCGCCCCGCTTGCGTCCCGTGATCGTTCTGCCATGGGTTTCTACTGCCGTTTCATTACGCCGCGGCATAAATCCACGCCGAGGAACCCCATTGCTGTCGGTGCCGGACACGGCGGTCGCGAGGTGACGAGCCCTCACGCGAACGATCGGGAGGCGGGCAACGGGTGACCGACCGCAAGGAGGGCAACCGAACGAGACGACCGTCCTCGATCGCCCGTACGAACGATCCACAACCGAGCGGAACCCGTAGCCGAGCGGACCGATCGATACGGAGGGTTCGTCCCGAGGATGATGAACAATGATAATGGTAACCGTTATTACCCGACTCGTCATTGGTAGGTGCTATGGATCGCAAGAACCAGGCGGCGCGGCGACGACAGTTCGTCAAGGCACTGGCCGGAGCAGGGATCGTCGGACTCGCGGGGTGTACCGGTGGCGGTGGCGACGGCGGAGACGGCAGCGGCGGAGGAGGCGGAGGTAACGGTAGCGGCGGTAATGGGAGCGGGGGCGGATACAGCGGTGGCGGTGGGGGCGGACAGGCGTCGATACGGTTCGTCCACATCTCCTCGTTCGGCGGCGACGCTGAGGACATCGTGCCGATGTTCAACGAGCAATCGGAGAACGTCGAACTCAGCGCCACGTCGACGCCCGCCGAGTCGACATCGACACGGGAGTACTTCGTCAACCAGTTCGTCTCTCAGTCCTCGGATTTCGACACCGGGATGATGGACGTTATCTGGCCCGCGGAGTTCGTCGGGCAGGGCTGGGCCGCCCAGGTCGAAGACCAGAACAACTACACCGAGCAGATGTTAGAGACGCCGGTCGACGCCGCGACGGTCGACGGCACTCTCCATGCGATGCCGATGTTCACGGACGCGAACGCCTTTTATTACCGCTCGGACAAACTCGAAGAGTACGGCTTCGAGCCCCCGACGACGTACATGGAGGTCGTGAACCAGGCCCAGCAGATCATGGAGCAAGACGACCAGATCCAGAACGGCTACATCTGGCAGGGAAGCGCCGACGAGGGGCTGACGATCATGTGGCTCAACTGGCTCTGGGGGCTCGGAGGCAACGTCGATCAGGACGGAACCATCAAGGTCAACTCCCAGAAGGGCGTTCAGGCGCTTCAACACGCCGTTTCGCTCATCCACGAGTACAACGTCACGCCCGCTTCGGTTCCGGCGAACGGCACCGACGAGAACCGCCAGACCTTCCAGCAGGGCAACACGCTGTTCATGCGCAACTGGCCGTATGCCGTTGCGCTGATGAACGAGGACGGCTCCCCGGTGAAGGACAACTTCAGCGTCGCGAAGATGCCGAAAGGAGAGGGAAACCCGAACGCGAACAACTCCTGTCTCGGCGGATGGAACGTCTTCGTCAACGAGTTCTCAGAGAACAAGGCCGCGGCGCAGGAGTTCGCGAACTTCGTCGCCACGAAGGAGGTCCAGGAGAACTTGGCGCTCGAACACAGCCGGCTTCCGGTCCGACAGGACCTCTACAGCCAGGAGTACTACGACCAGGCACCGCTACTGGAGATCTTCGCCGAAGTGCTCGAACAGACTCAGGCACGGCCGTCGACGTCGCAGTACTCGACCTTCTCGGAGATCGTCTACACCGAGTGCAACAAGGCGCTCGTCCAGGAGAAATCACCCCAGCAGGCGCTCGACGACGCTCAGAGTCGGATCGACAGTAAGATCAACAGCGGCTGAGCCGTCGCGCGACGGCACGGTTTCGGCGTTCGCTTCGCACGCGGGCCGCATTCACACGTCGATAGCGTTCACGCACGGCGTTTCGTGACCGTCAGCGTAACCGACATGAGGACTCCGTCGGTCGGGCTCAGTGGGAATCGACGACGGCGGGGTTTCGGGGTTTAGGACAGCGAGACCCACTCCCCGCGGTCGGCGGCCTCGTAGACCGCCTCCATCGCTCGCATGTCGACCAGCCCGTGGTCACCGTCAGGGTGTATCGGCGCGTCGCCGCGGACGCGATCGGTGAAGTACTCGAACTGTTCGTGCATCTGATCGACCGTCTCGAACGTCACCGACGCCCTTCCGTCCCCGCGCGAGAGGTGTAGCTCGCGTGCCTCGTCCTGGAAGAAGGCCGGTTCGATGCGCAGTTGCCCTTCGGTCCCGGTGATGGAAATCGAACTCGACTGGTGGACGTTGTGGCTCGCGAAACACGAGGCGTACACGTCCTCGGGGAACTCGATAGTGAACGAAACCGTCTCGTCAACGTCGGCGAAGGCGTCATGCGAACTTCCCGTTTGCCCGATGGCGGCGATGGGGTCGGCGTCGAGGAGGAATCGAGCGGTATTGAGCGGGTAGATCCCGATATCGAACAGCGCGCCGCCGCCCGCCAGTTCTTCGTCGAGACGCCACTGGTCCCGGTCGGGGTTCACCCGATCGAGCAGGCGCTGGGACATATCACCCGAAACGTGTTGTGGCTCGCCGAGCAACCCCTCTCGAACGAACTCGCGGGCGCGGCGGACGGCCGGTTCGGTGTGCATTCGGTAGGCGATCATCGATTCGATGCCGGCGTCCGCGCAGGTCCCGATCACCGCACGGGCCCGATCGCTGTCGCGTTCCATCGGTTTCTCACAGAGGACGTCCTTATCGAACGCGGCGGCCGTCTCGACGAACTCGAGGTGACGAGCGTTCGGCGTAACGATGTAGACCGCGTCGTAGTCCTCGCGGGCGACGCCGTCGTGAAAGGCGTCGTAGGTCAGCCCCTGTTCTGCCCCGTCGGTTGCGGCGACCAACCGCTCGGCTTTGGACTCGTCGCCGCTGACCAGCACCGTCGGTTCGCAGGCCTCGCTGGCCTCGAATGCGGGAAGGGCGCGGCCCCGCGTGAACCAGCCGAGCCCGATCACGGCGAAGCGAAGCGGCTCGATCGTCCCCGGATCGATCGTCCGCCAGTCGCGCCGGCACCCCTCGGCGAGGATCGCGTCGATGTCCATGCACGCACGACGGCGAGAAGGGTCTTTATCCTGTTCGATCCGGCAGGGACGATCGACACCGCGAATCAGGGGTCGCGGCACGGAGCACGCCTCGGACGGCGTCGCCCCCGACCGTCGAGGTCGTCGCTCGCCCGCCGGCGTGGCGAGGCTTGAAACCCGATCGCGGTCCCAGTCCGCCGGGATGGTCGCGTTCGTCGCTCTGTCCTCGTTCGAACCCGGGTTCACGCTCTCTGCGCTCGGGTTCGTCGCGGCGGGGGGCTTTCTCGGAACGCTTAGCGGCCTGACGCCCGGCTTGCATGCGAACAACTTCGCGTTGCTGATGGCCGCCGTCGCGCCCACAGTACCAGGACCGCCGGAACTCGTCGGTGCCGCGATGCTCGCGGCGGGCGTTACTCATACTTTCCTCGACGTGGTGCCCGCGCTGGCGCTCGGGGTGCCTGACGCCGCGATGGCCGCCGTGGCGTTGCCTGGTCATCGACTGGTCTTGGAAGGGAGAGGCCGCGAAGCGCTTCGCCTCTCGGCGCTCGGGAGCGTTCTCCTTGATCCTCACCGAGCGCGGCTTCCGGGAACGGGTCGGCGGCGCGTTCGCGTTCGGCGCGAGCGCCCTGTTGGGATACGCGCTTCTCAGAGCGTTCGAGACGCCGCTCGGAGCGCCGCTCGACGCCGGCGGACTGTTGATGCCACTTTTCGGGGGACTGTTCGGCGCGCCGGTACTGCTCGACGCGATCGGCGGCGGGGGCATCCCGCCACAGGACGATAGCGCTGTAAGCGGTTCCCGCCGGTCGGTCGGCGTCGCCGCCTTCCTGGGCACGGGTGCCGGCGCGATCGTCGGATACGTCCCCGGTGTGTCGAGCGCCATCGCCGCCACGGCCGTCCTGCCGGCGATCCCCGACGACGGTGACGATGACGGTGCCCGGGGCTTTCTCATCGCAACGAGCGCAGTGAACACATCCAATTCGATCTTCGCTCTCTTCGCACTGATCGCACTCGGCTCACCCCGAACCGGCGTTCTGGTGGCGCTCGAACAGGCGGAGGTCCCGCTGAACCTGCCAGTCCTGCTCTGTGCCGTCGCGATCGCCGCGGGGATCGGGTTCGTCTTAGTGGTCTCGATCGGCGATCGGTATCTCGACGTCGTGGGGCGAACGGATTACACCCTGCTGTCGGTCTCGGTGCTCGTGCTACTGATCGGGCTCTCGTACGCGTTCGCGGGACCGTTCGGGATCGGGGCCTTTGCCACCGCGACGATCGTCGGGCTGATCCCGCCGAACTTCGGCGCGCGGCGAGTGCATCTAATGGGCGTGCTGATCGGGCCATTGATTGTTGGATGATGAACCGACACGAGGGTTGTATTCTCAAACAGTCGAGCTGTCAGCAGCACGTCCGTAATACTTAGACGATGCTTTTAGTTTCACTTTCACCATGCCATCTATGTAGTTAAGAACGTGCGATCAATCGTTTCAGATATGCAGAAAACGGATCCACGACCATCGTATCACAAGCGAAGCCCTTCTATCTAACAATCATGTCCGTCTCTTCATTACAGAATTCAAGCGGAGGTTCGAGTACAGGAATATATACGATCGTGGCGAATGTCGTTCCAGGAGCAGTCTCCTTAACAGTGGTACTGCTGATGCTTCCAAGAAGCGTTATTAATATCTCCTCAGTAGTGAGTGCATTCCAGACCGAAACTCTACTAGATATTGTTCCTTGGATAGGCTTCGCAGCTGCTTCGTACCTGCTCGGATCCGTTATTAAAACGTTAATCGAGAATTTCCCAATGCAGCGTACAACTTCCAAGCTGTTTTACTACTCTCCATTAATGCCTCAAGCGTTCGTTTCGGAAATCGATTTAGGAGACAATGTAAGAAACAGATATAATTGGGCGTGCAATCATCTTTTTCTTGATGTAGATGGACCTGTCCAGTCAATAGGAGGAGAACTAATAACAAGTGAAACCGGTTCGATCGCTTCCAAAAGAATGGCAAAGACGTACCTTCTACACAAAGGATCGACGAATATTCAGAGATACGATATGCTATCAAACGTGTTTCAGCAATTAGAGGCTGCATTCATCATGGCTATGCTGTTCTTTACGGCCACGGGCTATCTGTCGTCGGTAGTATCAATTGGCAAAAATCAGGGTCTACTCACATATATGCTACAATCCAATCGGTTGTTGCTGTATGTGTTCGTTCTGATAGTTGTGGGATATTTATTCCTGTTCGTAGCATCAGACTACCTCCCGTCTTGGAAATGGAGCCAATTTCTTCCTCTATCGATTTTTTATCTGATGATTGTGGCGGTTGCTGGAGTCGCACTCCCCGTTCTGTTCCAGGATTTCAGCTACTCAAGCAACTTATCACAGCTATATGATAAAAATGCTCTCGTTCCAATAGTAGTGTTCTTTTTCTTTTCATACATGTCACGTTATCAGTGCAACACTAATAAACGCAAGATGGAGAAGGCAGTCATATTAGAGCTATACCCAATAGCGGTAGCAGAGGGTGATATACCGAAGATGGACCAGAAGTGGAACGTTTAGCACGGACATACTGATTTATTCGATGTCATACTCTCGCCTAAGGGTCGTTCTGGCCGGTTAGTCGTCTGCTTTCGATTGCTTGACTAATTCATACTACCGGCTAAATATTCACGCTCTTATATAGACTAGCGGAGCAGCATGCTAACAATGGACGCACTATGGCGAGAGACAACCGCTACGTCACGAATACAGCTTACTCAGGAGCTGAATCGCTCGTCATCTCGCGGTTCCGCTGTACTACCCTAACTCGATACTATCCGAACGATCGAGGAAAGAGCTTTGAGGGCCGATCGCGCACGGTCTTCCGATGGCGGCCTCCTATACCGCGTCCGTGACCGTCCGGCTCAAACCGGGCGTCCTCGATCCCGAAGCCGAGACGACGAAACGCGCGCTCGAACGCCTTGACTTCGAGTTAGAGGAGCTCCGCTCGGTCGACCGCTTCGAGATCGACTTGGACGCGGACTCGCCCGAGGCCGCCGCCGAGCGCGCCGACGCGATGGCCCAACGCCTGCTCGCGAACCCGACGATCCACGATTACACCGTCGCCGTCGAACCCACCGAGGGACCCTCGTGATCGCCGTCTGCCAGTTTGGTGGGAGCAACTGCGATCGGGACGCCGTCGCCGCCCTCCGGGATCTCGACTTCGAGGCCGAGCGCGTCTGGTACGCCGATGGGTTACCCGAAAACGCCGATGGCGTCGTCCTCCCCGGGGGCTTTTCCTACGGCGATTACCTCCGGGCCGGCGCGATGGCCGCCCGGGCACCGATTTCGAAGGAGGTACGCGAGGCGGCCGATCGGGGAACTCCGGTACTCGGGATCTGCAACGGCGCACAGATCGCCACCGAATCGGGACTGGTGCCCGGCGCGTTTACGACGAACGCGAGCGCGCGCTTTCGCTGTGAGCACGTCCACCTGCGCGTCGAGAACGAGGATACCCCCTGGACGGCGGGGTTCGACGCAGGCGACGTACTCACTTTGCCGATCGCCCACGGCGAGGGACGCTTCGAGATCAGTGAGACCGAACTCGCGACGCTCGAAGCGGAAAATCGGGTTCTCTTTCGCTATTGCGACAGCGAGGGCGAGGTCACCGACGACGCGAACCCGAACGGCTCGGTAGGGAACGTCGCGGGCATCCTCGGCGAGCGCGAGCACACTGCGGTACTGATGCCCCACCCCGAGCGCGCGACACTCCCGGACCTCGGCCGGACGGACGGTCGGACGATCCTCCGGGGCTTCGCCGAGGCGGCGAGCGGGTAACCGGGACGACCGACGCTACGGGGAACCCCGACATCGACGATACCCGGCATCAACGATACCCGGCATCGACGACTTCTTTCGCGCGCACGGCCGATCGTGGAGTACCGAACGGCGACGGAGTCAGAGAGCACGTTCGATCGGTATCGGAGCCGGGTCGAGCGACCGATCTACCGGCTCTTCGCGGAGTACGGACTCGCCCATCGCAAGTGGTTCGTGACCGGCATGACCGCGAACGTTATCGCCCGGAGCGCGAGCTTGCTCCCGCCGGTCGTATTGGGTGCCGCGCTCGATGCGATCTTCAGGCAGGGAAGCACAGGGACCTCCTACCGGCTTCCGCTCGTCCCGACCACCTGGATCCCGGCGGGCAACACCGCCCAGTTTCAGTTCTCGGTCGCGTTGATCGTCGGGGCGTTTCTCGTGACGGCCCTGTTCACCTAGATCTACGGCGTGACGGCGAACAACTTCGCCCGCCGGGTGATGCACGACGTCCGGACCGACAGCTTCGCTAAACTCCAGAACCTCGATATGCCGTTTTTCGACGACAAGCAGACTGGGGAGGTCATGGCAATTTTGAATAACGACGCGACCAATCTCGAACGCTTCCTCGACGATGCGCTCCACGATTCGGCGCGACTGCTCGTGATGGTCGGTGGGATCGCGGCGTTGCTCGTCTGGATGAACCCGGGACTCACAGCGGTGACGGTTCATGCGGGTCGTCGAACCGCGCTACGCCGCCCAGCGCGAGTCGATTGGCGACCTCAATACGCGCTTGGAGAACAGCTTGTGGGGCATCGAGCTGGTCAAAACGTCGGGAACTGAAGGGTACGAGACCGAACGGGTAAGCGCCGCCTCCTATGACTACTTTCGAAAGACCATGGCGATGCTCCGGCTCAACTACGTCTACCGGCCGGGAATGGAACTGCTCGCTGGACTGTCCTTTGTTGCGACGTTCGTCGTCGGGGGCTGGTGGCTGGCGACCGGCGAGGCTCCCCTACTACTCACGGGAAACCTCACACCCGGCACCTTCGTCGCCTTTCTACTACTGAGCCAACGGTTCGTGACGCCGCTCGCGGAGGTCTCGAACATCGTTGACCAGTACGAGAACGCCAAAGCCTCTTCCGAACGGGTCTTCGGTCTCATGTCGATTCCCGCGAACATCACCGATAGCGAGACGGCACGACCGCTCGATAACTCGGAGGGCCGCGTCAAGTACGACGCGGTGGACTTCGCCTACGAGGACGAAACCGAGGGTGAGCCGGTGATCGACGGCGTGTCGCTCACCGTGACACCGGGCGAGACCGCGGCGCTGGTCGGCCCGACCGGAGCCGGAAAGTCGACGCTTTGTAAACTACTCCTGCGGCTGTACGACGTCGATTCGGGTGCGATTCGCATCGACGGTCAGGACGTTCGAGAGACGACTCTCGACTCGCTCCGAAAGGCGGTCGGCTACGTCAGCCAGGACGCCTACCTCTTCGACGGCACGGTGAGGGAAAACCTCGCGTACGGGGCGTTCGAGGCGACCGACGAGGAGCTGGTAGAGGCCGCAAGAGCCGCCGAAGCCCATGCCTCCATCGAACGGCTCCCCCAGGGATACGATACGCGGGTCGGCGAGCGCAGTGTCAACTATCCGACGGTTAGTACCAACGGCTCGCGCTCATGCAGGCGATGCTCGGGTACTTTTCGATCGTCGTGCTCGACGAGGCGACCTCCGCCGTCGATACCGAGACCGAGGCGGCCATCCGGCGCTCGCTCGTCCGCCTCACCGCCGACCGGACGACGTTCGTGATCGCTCACCGACTCTCGACGGTGCGCGAGGCCGACCGCGTGTTCGTGATCGAGAACGGGCAGGTGACCGAACGCGGGACCCACGAGGAACTGTTAGAGGCGAGCGGGCTATACGCGAGCCTCTGGAGTGCACAGACTGACGAGATCGAAGTCGGCACTCAGTAGGGAGACGAGGGAAGCGTATCGACCGATCGACAGCGTAACAGGCGGGACGGATATCGGGCATGTTCGGCGACGCGAGAGACCGCTGTTCCAATATCGAATGTACTCCACGACGAACGCACGGTGCTCGATCGTACGACCGTCACGTTCTCCGAGGGAGGGTCTCGATGCCGGAGCCGGAGACAGGCCATGGCATCCAGCCGGTAGGCGGGCCGGTAGACGTGCATCCGCTCGCTCGTTCGCTCCGATATCTGAAAGCGGTCGCACGATCCGCTGGGTCGAATACGGGCCCGTAATCACACGAGGAAGCCGTCCGGAACGCTTCCCACAGACATATAAATTCGAGAGACCTCACCATCGATATAAACATGTTCGGAACGTCGGACGGTTCGCGGCGGGAGTTCATGCGCGCTGCGGTCGCCATCGGGGGGGCCGGAGCGTTGAGTGCGTGCATGGAGCGGGCACAGGAGCCAGTCCCTCCAGGCGACCGTGGCGCGCTCCCGACCCGGCAGTACGCCTGGGTCGACCACGTCCCGGAGGACGAGCACGGCAACTTCCGATTGCCGAGACACCACGTCTTCTTATACTCGAACTACGAAGAGGACGGGACGCCGAGCGCGGACGAGGCCGATCGACTCGAGACGGCGCTTCGGTCGCTCGAACGCGCGTATCAATGGAGCAACCAGGGGTTGCTGTTCAGCCTCGGCTACTCGCCGTCGTACTTCGAGCGGTTCGACCGGTCATTGCCCTCGTCGGTCGACCTGCCGGCGCCGCGCCGACTGTCGGACTTCGAGGAACCCGACCTCGACGAACAGGACCTTCTGTTGCAGCTGGCCAGTGATAGCGCCGAAGTCGTCCTCGCCGCCGAGGAGGCGGTGCTGGGCGCGCGCGACGAAGTGAACACGGTCGAGATGGAAGCCGACGCCGGGGACTTTTTGACCGTCGACGAGCGCCGGACGGGGTTCATCAGCGGGGGGATGCCCGCCGAGAAGGCCACCGAAGGCGTCGAGGGTATCCCGACGGAAGCGAACATCCCCGAGCAGTCACCGCTGTTCATGGGTTTTAAAGGCGGGTTCGCGGATAATCAGGCCAGCGAGGATCACATCGCTATCGAGGAGGGCCCGTTCGCAGAGGCCACGACCAAGCACGTCTCGAACATCCGCCAGCGCCTGCAGGACTGGTACATCGAACAGGACTTCGAGGACCGCGTCGCCGAGATGTTCAGCGCGACCCACGCTAAAGAGGAGATGGTCGAAGGTGCTGGGCTGAACCTCGGCGACGGCAGCGGAATTACCGACGCGATGACGACCGATCTCGTCGAGACGGCCAACGAGTACGGCCGGGTCGGACACGCCCAGAAGAACGCCCGGTTCAACCGCGACGCCGATGGCAACGTGATCTTGCACCGGCGACACGTCGAATCGACGGACAACGGTTACGCCAGCCTGCATTTCCCCTCGTTGCAGCGGGAGATCAGCCAGTTCGAGCGCGTTCGCGTCGGGATGAACGGCGACGACGTCCGCGAGTCGCCGCGGATCCGACAGCGAGTCAACAACGGAATCCTCGAGTACATCTTCACGTTGCACCGCGGGAATTTCCTCGTACCGGCTCGCAGCCAGCGGTCGTTCCCGACGCCCGCGGGGGAGGTCGTCTGACGGTGCGACGGCGTACGTACCTCGCAACCGTCGGTGCGACGCTGACCGGCGCAGTCGCGGGCTGTGCGAGCGGGGACGATGGAGGAAGAGAAGGGAACGCGGACGGAACGGAGGAGAGAACGGAACACGACGAGGAGCACTCCGGGGCACCGGACCGGGTGTACGTTCCGGAGCACGCGACGGCGATGACGATGGAGGGGATGGGCGGCGATGGCGACTTCCAGTTCTCGGTGATGATCAGTTCCCCGGAGCTGTTCTTCCTCGTGGAGGGGACCGACGTCCGGGAGTCGATCCTGTTCGACGATCACTCCGTCCACGTGATGGCCTCGGTCTGGGACCCGGAAACCGGCGTTGCGCTCCCGGAGACGGGGATGTCCGTCGAGATGCTCGACGCCGACGGCCGGACGGTAACCCAGGAGGTGATCTACCCGATGCTCTCACAGCGGATGGGGTTTCACTACGGGGCCAACGTCGCGCTCGACGGCTACGGGGAGTACACTGCCCGAGTCAGCGTCGGCGGCATGGAGATCGAGCGCACCCGCGGGTTCGCCGACCGGTTCGACGACCCGGCCAGCGTTGACGTCCCGGTGTCATTCACCGAGGCGAAGGCCGAGAAGTTCACCGAGTCGAACCCCGCCGACGCGGGCGAGCACGGCGCGTTGTCGCCGATGGAGATGGGTATGCGGCCGACGGGGGCACTCCCGAAAGCCGCCGATATGCCCGGGACGGCTCTCGGGACCACGACGAGCGACGACGCCCGCCTCCATATGGGCGTACTCACCGACACGGCCCTCGGCGGCGATGACCCGTATCTCTACGTCTCACCACGGACTCCGTATAACCGATTTCCCCTCCCGAACATGCTGCTACGGGCCGTGCTCCACACGGGTGACGGCCGGCGCGAACTGGAATTGACCCGTCGTCTCGACGATGACCTGAACTACCATTACGGTGTATCGCTCCCGGAGGCTCCGGCGGTGCTCGCCGGCGAGATCGGCCTGGGGATCGTCCCCTCGGTCTCGCCGCAGGTCACGCGTCACGCGGGATACGAGACCGCGTTCGTCGAGATGGACCCGGTCACGGTCGACCCCTCCGGCTGATCACTGTGCGTGTCTAACCGCCCTGAATCAGCGCGGTCCGGCCGGCCCCGCTTCGCCACGTCCGATACACCCCTCCGTCATGGAGCACAACGACAGAGACACGCGACGGATGGGTGATGGGTGGTGACCGTATAACCGATCAACGCGCGAGCGGTTGGTTGTAGCTCGTTTCGCGGCGTAGGACTTCCTCCCAGGTGTACTCACACTCACAGGCGACCTGCTCGAACACCGTCGGGTCCTGGCGCAGATCGAAGTCCTTGATCGCTTTCTGGACACGATCGTTACACTCCCCGCAGTTGTGCGGCCCCCGATCGGAGCCGTGACCTACCGGGTCGCTGACGACGATGGCCGGGGCCTCGGTGGTGTCTTCGAGGGTTTCGGCCACGGACCAGAGCCAGGGCGGGCGATAGCCGCTGTCGAAATACAGTTCCTCGACCATCGTGTGCCGTTGAACGTTACAGGGATTCATCGAAACGGTGTGGGCGTGTTCAGCACACCGACGGATCGACGACTTCATATCCGTGATCGCCTCGCGCTCGGTGAGAAAGGCCGGCTTCAGGAGGAGGTAGGCCTTGATGCCCGCGCCGACGTCTCCGGCCACGCCGCTCGCCGCGACGAACTCCTCGAAGTCGAAGTACTTGTTTACACAGTCGTGGCGCACGCGATCGGTCGCGGTCTCCAAACCGATCGCGACGTCGGTCTCTAAACCCATGTCGGTGAAGTCGGTGAGTCGCTCGCGCGCCACGAAATCGGGCAGGCTCTCGACGACGATCCGCTCGCGGTCGGCGAAGGTGTCTGCGATTTCCCGCCTGGTCGCAGCGGGGACTTCGCGCTCGTCGAGAAAGCTCCCGGAGGTGTAGATCTTGATCAGCGGGGCCGGCTTCTCGGCGTGCTCGCGCTCGTGATCGAGACAGGCCTCGATCTGGGTCATGAGCGCGTCGTGGGGAACGGTACCCCCGTCGACCGATTCGGCGACGTACCCACACATCGTACAGCCGCCCGCGCGCGCCCAGCGACAGCCCCCGGTATTGAGAATGATCGTCAGCGATTCGCGTACGCCGTCGGGTGTGTTGTCCTCGTCGAGCCACACCCGGGTCGGTTCGCGCGGATCGTAGGTCCGGTCGTTTCGTGCACGGATCTCGCGCATGACGCTGTTGTGGGCGTCCATACCCCGGCCCGCCTCGTAGACCTCGGGACTCGGCTTGCTCATTGCCTGCGATACCCGCCGGGACGACAAAACGCCACCGTCTCGACGGCTCGGCCTCCCGGTGTCCGGGACCGATGGGACGCTGATCATTCAACGAACGGGATCTCGACGCGTCGGTGGCGTCCACACCAATGCTTTTGCTGACGGGGGATGAGGGTCGAACGATACTCGATGTCCGTGACCGATAGCCGTCTACGCTGGAGACGACCCTTCACGTGAACGGGAACGACTCGACCCGAACGAAGGGTAACGCGGCCGAGCGTCTCGCGTCGATCGTCGAAACTCGAAGAGCGAAGCCGTCCCGACCCGGATCGAGGAAAGGGCGGTCGCGTCTCACCGACATCGGGGCGAGCGACGCGACCGACGGGGGGAATCGATGGAGCCGATAACGACGACCGTCCTGTTCACCGCCGCCGTTCTCGGCGTGACACACGGCATCGAACCGGATCACGCCGCCGGGATCGCCTCGCTGACGAGCGACACAGGTGAAGCGAAACGCTCGGCGCTCGTCGGCGGCTGTTTCGCCGCCGGCCACGTACTGCTGATACTCGTCTGGATCGGGGTTGCGTACCTGTTCTTCGGAGCGACGTCGGTGCCAGAAGCCACCGAAACGGTCGGAACGATCGTACTCGGGGTGGTGTTGGTACTCCTGGGCGGGGTGTTGGGCGTGACCGGAGCCCGGACGTTCGTCCATACACACGGCCACAGCCACGCGTCCGACGAAGGGGATCGACGCCACCGCCACCGTCACTTACACCTGCACTCCCCGCTGTCGGGCAACCACCGGGATACCGCACGCGATCGCGGCCGCGGTCACGACAACGGTCACACTCACGATAGCGCTCACGGACATGATCACGACGCTTCGGAGACGGCTACGCACACCCACGAGCACACCGTTCGTTCCTATCTCGAAGTAGGAGTCGTCGGCGCGTTGTTCACCCTATCGCCGCCGCTCAGTATGCTCGCGTTCGTCTCGATCGTCGTGGGAAACACCGGCATCGAAGGCGCGATACTCGCCGTTGCGATCTACGCGGTCACGATCGTAACGACGATGGCTTCGATCGGTGGCGGGGTCGGTTTCGTCTTCGGTGCCGCCAGCGAGCGTAGCGAACGGGCCCACGCCTCCTTGCAAGTAGGGTCGGCGGCGATCGTCTTCGCTCTCGGCTGTTACTTCCTCGCGCAGGCGCTGTCGTCGGTAGCGATCCCGTAGTCCCGATCGACCCCGATTCCACCGCCGTAGTGACCCAGCGGCCACCGACCGTCGACCCGGCGTACTGAGAAGTCCCGAGACTCCGGAGTCAGGGTTCAAGGACGTACCGATTGAGGACCGATTCGAGCCGTTCCTGTCGCCCGGAACCCACTTCTATCGGCTTGGTGTCGAGGGCGTGCCGGTTTAGTTCCTCGAAGTCGGTGTCTCCCTCGACGATCTTCCGGCCGATCCCCTCCTGGTAGCTTTCGTAGCGCTCCTCGACGAACGACGTCAGTTCGCCGCTCTCGACGAGCGCATGTGCCGCCTTCAGACCCCGGGCGAACGCGTCCATCCCTGCGATATGTCCGTAAAACAGGTCGATCGGTTCGAACGACGCGCGCCGTACCTTGGCGTCGAAGTTCAACCCGCCCGGCGTGAGCCCGCCGTTTTCGAGGACTTCGTACATCGCGAGCGTGGTCGCATACACATCGGTCGGGAACTGGTCGGTGTCCCAGCCCAGCAGCTTGTCGCCACGGTTCGCGTCGACGCTCCCGAGAACGCCGTTCGTCCTGGCGTACCGGAGTTCGTGCTCGAAGGTGTGGCCGGCGAGCGTGGCGTGATTCGCCTCCACGTTGAGTGCGAAGCGATCGTCGAGATCGTATTTCCGAAGGAAGGCGAACGCCGTCGCGGCGTCGAAGTCGTACTGGTGTTTGGTCGGTTCTTCGGGTTTCGGTTCGAGCAGGAGCTGGCCGTCGAACCCGATGTCCTCGGCGTAATCGGCGGCCATCCGGAGGAAGCGCGCCGTGTTGTCGAGTTCTAATCCCATGTCCGTGTTCAACAGCGTCTCGTAGCCGTCCCGGCCGTTCCAGAAGACGAAGTTCTCCCCGTCCAGCCGCTCGGTCACGTCGAGGGCCTTTTTGACCTGTGCCGCCGCGTGGGCGAACACGTCGGCGTCGGGCGACGACGCACCGCCGTGGACGTATTTCGGCTCGTAGAACAGCTGTGCGGTCCCCCACAACAACTCGACGTCGTAGCGCTCGATCTGCTCTTCGATCAGCGCCACGATCTCCTCTAAGTTCTCGTTGGTCTCGGCGAGCGAGTCGCCCCGCGGGGCGACGTCCCGATCGTGAAAGCAAAAATACGGGACTCCCAGTTTGTCCATGAATTCGAAGGCGGCCCGAACTCTGGCCTTCGCTTGCTCCATCGGGTCCTCGATGTCGTCCCACGGGCGTCGCATCGTCGGCGCGCCGAACGGATCGGAGCCGTCCTCGGTGAACGTGTGCCAGAACGCGACCGAAAACCGCAGGTGCTCGGCCATCGTCCGATCCCCGACCACCTCCTCCGGGTCGTAGTAATCGAACGCTAGCGCCTCGTCGGACTCCGGTCCCTCGTATGCTATTCGGTCGACTTCCGGAAAGAACTCCTCCATGGTGTCTCGCCGAGTGTTACCCTCAGAGTCCGTATCAACTTTGGGGACATCGGAATCTAAGGACAGCTAACGATTGCCCCTCGCTCAGTACAGTAGGGGTATCCCACCCACCTAATCGATGTTCCGGTTCAGCGAGATTAATTCCGAAGATCGAATACGTGCGCACACCGACTGTCGGTCGGATCGGCTACCGGTTGTCGTACTTCCAGCTATCGATGGGCATCTGTCCCCCGTCGACCCGGAGTTCGTGGCCATTGATATAATCGCTAGCGGGTGCCGCGAGGAAGCCAACGGCTTCTGCGATCTCCTCCGGTTCGGCGAACCTGCCGAAGGGGTTGAGATCGGTGATCTGCTCGCGAGTTCGGTCGGTAAAGCCCTCCGTCATCGGCGTGTTTACCCATCCCGGTGCCACGGCGTTGACTCGAATCCCCTCCCGGCCGAGTTCGAGCGCGAGACTCTTCGTGAGGCCCAGCAGGCTGTACTTGCCGACGTCGTACTCCGGTGACATCCCGACGCCGTTTTTCGTATGGATGGAGGTGATGCAGATCACCTTGCCGTAGCCCTGCTCGACCATCCCGTCGACGGTATGACTTATACAGTGGATCGACCCCCAGAGGTGGACGTCGAGGTTCAACTGAAATCGGCCGTCGTCGTCCCGATCGAGGAACGGTCCCGCCTCGCCGACGCCCGCGTTGTTGACCAGCACGTCGATAGTGCCGAGCGCTTCCATGCCTTCCGCGACCATCGCTTCGACCTCGCTCTCGTCGCTGACGTCGGCCGGTATCGAAGTCGCCTCGCCGCCGGCCTCGGTTATCTCCTCGACCGTCGACGCCGCCCGCTCCGATTCGAGGTCGTTGACGACGACGCTCGCGCCATTGTCGGCGAGTTCGAGGGCGATCGCCCGACCGTTGCCGCGCCCGGCTCCGGTCACTAGTGCCGTTCGTTCCGATAGATCGGTCTGCATAGCGGCTTCAGAACACACGGAGTGCGAACATAGCCTTTGGGAAAACGTCGTCCTTGGCCTCCGTCGCCGTCGCTATCGCTCGGAGAGCGGCCGTCCCTCGGATCGAGCCACCTTCGTGCCGCGGTCTCGTCCCCACGGTAGACGCCTCGTGGAGCGTCCGTCGGTTAGTCGACGGTATCGAAGGCTACAGCCGGGTCACCGGCATCACCTCGCCGACGTACGTCACGCGAACCACCCGTTCGACGCGTCGAACGGGCGATTGAACCGGCGATCGAGTTCGTCAACGAGCGGAGAGGGTCCGTATATAAAGAGCCGTCCGAGAACGAGAACCGTCGATGCGTACCGCATCTCGCGACCCCTGCTGTCGGTTCTGTGGGAAACGGTTCGATCCCGACCGTGCGTTCGGCACGTTCGACGGGGATCGGGCGACGTACCGCTGTCCGCACTGCGGACGATGGACCCCTGGCCCACCCCCTGCATGAAACGAGGAGACAAAAAACCGGAGCCCGGAGCGCGAGAGGTGCGTTCGAACTCAGAACTCAGACGATCCGGTTGTCCCGAAGCAAGTCACAGACGAGATGCCAGTAGAGTACGAGTGCCGTGACGATACCCCAAGGTCGGGAGAGCCGTCTCGTGAGACCGACTAACGTTCCGCCGACGAGCACGTGGCTGAGCAGCCGTTGGCGGGTCATATCACGGATGTCGTCGAAGATTGCCTCCTGTTCGACGAACGCTTCGATCGGATCCGTGAGAGCGTCGATCAGGTGATGCCAGTCGCCGGCGTAGATCCGCGCGAGCAGGAAGTGATCGAGATCGATGAACACCCCGAGAGCGAGGCCGTATATCCCGAACAAAGCGAGTCGGGTTCGGCTACAGCGCTTTCTCACCAGTACGAGTGCCAATGTCGTCACCGGAACGCTCGCGGCGAAGTGTTCGCTCGATCGCATCTAACCCACCGGTTTCGGGCGCGTCGCTATTAGCCCGTCGGAACTGCCTCGATCGGCCCGGTCCGTTCGCAGTTCCCGTACCGTCAGGGATCACGACTGCGACCGATTCGACCGGCGAGGCGGTTCGAACCGCTACGGGCGAACGTTCCTGTGGATCGGCCAACGATTCCGGTAGAACACGTCCATACACGCGGAGTACCGCGATTCGTCCCGAGGGAACCGGGCCGATCAGCGCGTATCGATCGTGTGATACAGCGCGACAATAATAAAAGCAGAAACGGAGAGTATTTATTCGAGGCCGGAGACATAGCCCGCATGGTTCACACGTGTAGGAACTGCAAGCGGACGTTCTCGACGGAACTCCAGTACGAACTGCATCGCGATGCCTGCTGGGACGACCAGCTGATCTGCACACGATGTGGCGAACGATTCGCAGAGCGAGGTGCGACCGAGGACGGCTGGCACTACCGATGTCCGAGCGACGATTGTGACGCCGACGGCATCGGCGAGGACCTCCAGCCGATCGCCGACGTCCTCTCGGTCTCCCGGTAAGCACCGATCGCCGAACGACCGCCCGCGGTCCCCGCACGCCTCTCTTTCGCCTAGCCTGTGAACTGTTGTCAGTTCGCATTCGAACTCGATCCGCTCAACCCGATCCGCTCGATGGTTTCGTACCTTCGCTGCCGGAGCTCCGTTCCGACCGCCGGACGATGGTGGTTTCGAGGTTTCGATTCCTGGATTTTAAACCCGATATGGCGGCCTACCTCCAGCTATGATCTCGGTCGAGGGGTTGACGAAGCGGTACGGCGATTTCACCGCCGTCGCTGGGAGCGACTTCGAGGTCGCACGCGGGGAGGTCTTCGGCGTGGTCGGACCCAACGGGGCCGGGAAGACGACGACGCTCAAGATCCTGTCGGGACTGATCGAGCCCTCCGAGGGAACGGCGACGGTCGCGGGCTACGACGTCGAGGACGCCGCGATGCGCTCGGTGCTCGGCTTCCTCCCCGAGGAGTCGCCGCTATACGAGGACATGACGCCGTTGTCGTATCTGCGCTTTTTCGCCGATCTCTACGACGTGCCGCGGGAAACTGCACACGAACGGATCGACGCGGCGCTCTCCCGGCTCGACTTGGAACACCGGACCCGACGGCTCGGCGACATGTCGAAAGGGATGAAGCGAAAGGTCGCCATCTCGCGTTCGCTCGTCAACGATCCGGAGGTGTTGATCTACGACGAGCCGGCGAGCGGGCTCGATCCGCTGACGACCAACGGAGTGCTGAAATTCGTCGCCGAACTCGCCGACGACGGGAAGACCGTCCTGTTCAGCGCGCACAACCTCTATCACGTCGAGGACGTCTGCGACCGGGTGATCGTCATGCTCGAAGGCGAGATCGTCGCGCGCGGCACGGTCGGCGAGATCCGTGCGACACACGGCACGATCGAATACCACGTCTACACTACCGTTCCGGTCGCGGAGGTGCATACGACTGCGGGATCGAACGTGATCGAGGAGACGGAGACGGTCGCGGAGCCGAGTGGGGACGGGGCCCGCTCCGACGGCGAGCGTCAGCAGACACACGCAACCCGAGACGAGAGAGGGGACGAAGGTACGAGCGCCGACGCCAGCGCCGGTGAATCGTCCGATCGATACGAGACGGTCGTCCCGGACATGGCGGCGGTCGAGGCGCTTCGCGAGCGGGCGACGGCTGCCGGGGGAGAGGTCGTCGACATCCGAACCGTGGAGCCGAGCTTCGAGGAGATCTTCCTCGACATCGCGACGCCCTCGACGGGGGCGAGTTCGTGAGGAGTGCTCTCCGGTCGCTTCTCCAGTCCCCGAAACGGCTCTCGGGAACGCTTCGGATCGCCCGCTGGGAGCTCACGCGAAGCGCCGGCGGGTTCGACCGCCGGGCAATAGCTTTTACCATCGTCGCGCTCGGACTCGCCGGCGGGGCCGTCGCGGCGGGGATCGCCTCCGGTCCCGGCGACGTGGCGCTCGACCGTAACGTCTACCGCGTCGGCGTCGACGCCGATAGCCCCTATCACGAAGTGGTCGCCGGAAGCGCGACGCTCGCCGCCCGGCCGCCGAGCGTCGATGCCCTCGAAACCGGCGAGGTCGACGTCGTAGTGGGAGACGGGGAAATCGTCGCCGACGACTCGGAGAAGGGTCGGGCCGCCCTCACGGCGTTCCGAGGTGCAACACGGGCGTACAACGACCGCCTGATGCGTGCCGAAGAGGACGGTGTCGCCGCCTTTCCGGTCGCCGTCACGCTCTCGTACGAGGACCGCACCCTCGATCGCGACCTGAGTGCTGGCGGCGGCGGATCCGAGATCGGCGGAGCGAGCGGAGCCGATACGGACGCGGATAACGGCGATCAGGTGTCGTCGAGCGACGACACGAGCGAGGACGGGACTGACGAACGTAGCGCCGGTGGAACAGGGGGTTTGCCCGCAGTGGGTGCCGGTGGCGTCTCGGGGACCGATAGCGGCTCGCCCGCCGACATCGCGCCGCCGTTTCCCTTCGAATCGCTCGTGCTCGCGTTTGCTTTTCTCGTGCCGATGAACTTCGTCGTCCAGCTATACGGCAGTTCGATGCTCGGCGAGCGAACCAATCGTCGCGGGGAACTGCTGTTGGTCGCACCGGTCCGTCCCATCGAGATCGTCGCAGGCAAGACCCTGCCGTATTTCCTCGGGACGGCTATCGTCACGGCGCTCATCGCGCTCGCCGTCGGCGGTGGGGTCGTCTCGGTCGCCGCCGTCGTCCCCATCGGACTCTGCTTTCTCGCGGCGACCTTCCTCGCCTCGATGCTCGCCCGATCGTTCACGGAACTCACCTTCGTCACCGTCGCCGCGAGCGTCTTTCTCACGAGTTACGTCTTCGTTCCTGCCGTCTTCGCCGACATCGCTCCGATCGCGCTCATCTCGCCGCTGACGCTCGTCGTGCGCGATCTCGCGAGCGAGTCGGTATCATTAGGTGAATACGCCTTCTCGACCGGTCCCTTCTATCTCTCGGGGCTCGTGTTGTTCGTTCTCGGGACCGGTATCTACCGCGAGGAGGACCTCTTTACCCAGCGTGCAGTACCCTTAAAATTCCTCGATGCGCTCTGTGCGCGGCTCACCCGTCGTCGGTCGGTCGCACTGCTCAGTGCGCTTTCCATTCCCTTCGTCTTCGTCGCCGAACTACTCTCGATCGCGGTCCTGTTCGCCCTGCCGATGGAATACTCGGTGCCCGTTCTCCTGTTAGTCATCGCGGGCGTCGAGGAGCTCGGGAAAAGCATCCACATCTACGCGGGGTTCACGGGAGGACGATTCGACTCGGGAACGCGGACGGCACTCGTTTTGGGTGTCCTCTCGGGAATCGGCTTTTTCGTCGGCGAGAAGGCCACCTTACTCGCCCAGGCGGTCGGCCTGCCCGAACTCGCGCTCGGACGGGCTGCGTTCGTCCCGAGCGGAGTGGGTGGTATCGAACTCGTTGCGCTCGCGCTCGCCCCGCTCGCCCTGCACTGTGTAACGGCATTGATCTCCGCGCTCGGGGCGAGCCGATCGAAGCGGGGCTACCTCCTCGCCTATCTCGTCGCCATCGGCGTTCACGCCGGCTACAACTTCACGGTGGTGAACGCCGTTGTCTGACGCGCGCTTCACGATCGCCAAACGCGAACTAAGCGGGCTGAGGAAGGAAAAGACGATCCTCCTCGCGCTCGCCATCCAACTGTTCATCGCGGCCTTCTCGTCGTTTCTCGTCGTCGGACTCGTCTCGCTGTACGACCCCGGGTCGGTCGAGGGCTACAGCGTCGACGTCGCGGTCGCGGGCGAGGCGGCCGACGACCTGCTCGCCGTTGCCGCCCGACAGGACGGCCTCGACCCGACGCGCTACAGCGGCCCGAGGGCGGCGTACGCGTCGTTCCAGAGCGGGCGAAGCGACGCCGTGCTCGTCGCGAACCGCCGACCGAGCGGCCGGATCGGCGTCCAGGCGACGGTACCCGACGAGAACGTCCGAACGACGCTCGTCGTCGTACAGCTCAGGGAGGCGCTCAGAGCCTACGAACGCGCCGAACGCGAGGAGATGGCCGGCCGCTTGAACGGAATGGCCCTCGAGCTGCCACCCGAACAGCGCTCGAACCCCTACTACGATTTTACCTACACCGTACTCGTCCCCTTGTTACTGTTTCTCCCGGTGTTCATCAGCGGTTCCATCACGGTGGACTCGATCACCGAGGAACTCGATCGCGGGACCCTCACGCTCCTCCGGGTCGCCCCGGTCTCGTTCGCCCGGATCCTCGAAGGAAAGCTCCTCGCCGCGGCCCTGCTGGCCCCTGCACAGGTGTTCCTCTGGATCGCGCTGCTCTCGGTGAACGGAACGCGAATTGCGAACGTGCCGGCACTGCTCGTTCTCGTCGGAGCGTTCTCCTTGCTGATGACTGCGGTCGGCGTGGCCGTCTCGTTGCTCGCCCCCGATCGACGCGTCGCCCAGCCGGTCTACTCGGTGTGTGCGCTGGCGTTCATCGGCGGGACGGCGACGCTCGCACACGGCCCGGTGAACACGGTGGCTCGCCTCGCGATCGACAGCGCCGGCCCGGAGACGACGACCGCCGTCGCGGCCTACGGGCTGTTCGCAATCGGTATCTACGCGGCGACGCGGTGGCTGATCGAGCGCACCGACGCGGCCGCACTGTAAGCCCGCGTCCTCACCTTCGACTTTCGGTTCGCACCGATCGAGCCCTTTTCGACGGCTTAACGGCTCGTTACATCCGTTCAGCCGGCGTGAATGGCGATCTCCGACTCGCGATGGGGACACGTTTCGAGACGCCGGTCGTCCCGGGAACCGTGGGAGCGTTTTTATTTCCGGGCGTCGAGAGCCCGGCTATGGAGTACACGACGCTCGGCGACACGGGAATGACGGTCAGTCGGATCTGTTTGGGCTGTATGAGCTTCGGGTCGAGCGACTGGCGCGACTGGGTACTCGACGAGGAGGCGAGCCACGAAATCATCGATCGGGCGATCGATCTCGGGATCAACTTCTTCGACACCGCGAACATGTACTCGGTCGGCGAGTCCGAACGCGTGCTCGGCAACGCCTTGGACGACCGCGATTCGGACTGGACGGTCGTTGCGACGAAGGTGTTCAACCCGATGGACGAGGACAACCCCAACGCACAGGGGCTTTCGCGCAAAGCCATCGAACAGGAACTCGAAAACAGCCTCGACAGACTGGGCATGGAGACCGTCGACCTCTATCAGACCCACCGCTGGGATTACGACGCACCGATCGCGGAAACCCTCGGCACGCTCGACGATGCCGTCCGGCGAGGGAAAGCCCGGTACATCGGCGCGAGTTCGATGTGGGCCTACCAGCTCGCCGATGCCCTGCACGAAAGCGGGTCACGGGAACTCGAACGCTTCGTGACGATGCAAAACCATTACAATCTCGTCTACCGTGAGGAAGAACGCGAGATGTTACCGCTGTGCGACGACGCGGGGATCGGCGTGATTCCCTGGAGCCCGCTCGCACGCGGATACCTCACCCGACCCCACGAGGAGATCGATGCCACCGCGCGCGGCGAGAGCGAGGAACACCTCTACGAGCACCCCTATCGGGAGGGCGGCGGCCCGGCGATCAACGAGCGCGTCGGGGAACTGGCGGACGAGAAAGACGTCTCGATGGCTCAGATCGCCCTCTCGTGGTTGTTACACAAAGAGTGGGTCGACGCGCCGATCGTCGGGACGACGAGCATCGAACACTTGGAAGACGCCGTCGAAGCGCTCGATATCTCCCTGTCCGAAAGCGACATCGAATACCTCGAAGAACCCTACGAACCGGTCCGGGTGTCCGGCCACGGGTAGCCAGGTAGCCGGCGTCGAACGCCGTTCGTCGAACCGTTCAGCCGCGACTGCCGTCGCCCTCGGAGTCGGACACGTTCGACCGCGACCCGTTCGGCGAGCGCGTCGACGGTACGGTTTCAGCGACGTGTTCGGATTCCGGCTCGGCTTTCCACTCGCCCAGCCCCTTCGGATCGACGTGGACGAACGTATCGTCGACCCTCGGGATCGCTTCGATCGACCGCATCACGTCGGTTTCGATGCCGTGGGCCTCCTCGACCGTCCGGTCGCCTTCGATCTCGACGTGGAGGCTGACGTCCACCTCCGGGCCGACGTAGTGGGCGATCACGTCGTGCACCCCTTCGACATCGGGATGATCGAGCGCGCGCTCGACGATCGTTTCCCGTAATTCCTCGGAGGGGGCGCGCCCGATCAGGTAGTTCACGTTGTCGCGGGCGATCTCGATGCCGGTATAGAGGATCGCCAGCGAAACGACGCCCGCCGCGAGCGGGTCGAGGAGTGGAGCGCCGGCCTGTGCGCCCGCGACGCCGAGAAAGGCCGCGCCCGCCGTGAGCACGTCGATGCGGTTGTCGAGCGCCGTCGCGACGAGCGCCGGCGATTCGTGTACCCTGCCGGCGGCGAGACAGTACCGATAAAGGAGGTATTTCACCACTGCACCGACCCCGAGCACGGCGAGCGCGAGCGGTCCGCGCGCGACGCTCACCTCGCCGGCGAGGACCGTCGTCGCCGACTGCCACAACAACACGACGCCGACGGCGAGGACGCCGACGGCGATCGCGAGCGAGACGAACGGCTCGATGCGCTCGTGGCCGTGCGGGTGGTCGGGATCGGGAGGGCGGGTCGTGAGGTAGATCCCGGCGACGACCACTGCACTGTAAGCAGTGTCGACGAGGCTGTTGGCGGCTTCCGAGCCGACGGCGAGACTGCCCGTTTCGAGCCAGACGAGCCCTTTCGCGGCGGCGAGCGCGGCGTTCGCCCCGAGCACGAGCACGCCGACGCGTCGCAGGGCCTCGGGGCGATCCATGCGAGAGCGTTCGGGCGGCCCGAGCAAAACCGCTTCGACGGGGAACGGAGTGCAGAGGTCTATCGGTCGACGACAACCGCGCGTTCGGCGTCGCCGGAATCACCCTCCGGGACCCGGGTTCCCTCCTGGGCCGCGAAGGTCTCGTGCAGTCGGTCGTAGGAGTCTTCGAGCGCTTCGACGATCACCTGCGTATCGCCGATGACCGCCATGAAATTGGTGTCGCCTTCCCATCGGGGGACGGCGTGGGCGTGCAGGTGCTCGATCGATCCGCCGGCACCCGGCCCGAGATTGTACCCGAGGTTCACGCCGTCGGGGTCGAACGCCGCGTCGATCGCGCGCAACGTCCGTTGCTTGAGCAGGGCGTGATCGAGCAGTTGTGCCTCCGATAGCGCGGTGTACTCGCCGGTGTGACGGCGAGGGATCACCATCGCGTGGCCCGGATTGTATGGGTAGTCGTTGAGCAGGACGAACCCGTGTTCGCTCCGGGCGACGACCCGGTTCTCGCGCTCGGCCTCGCTCGCGGCGAGCGCACAGAAGATACACTCCTCGCGCTCGACGGGCGATGGCGACCGTTCGACCCACTCGATCCGCCAGGGCGCGAACACCTGATCCATACGAACCGTTTTGCGAGCGCGGGCTTATCCGTCCCGCGTTCTCGCTTCGGCTCCGGAAACGAACTCGCCACGGGGACGGCTCGACCACGGACGGGACGGTCGATCACGGGTAACATCGCGCGGGCGAGGGCGAACGCGGTAGTTCGAGCGTCGACTACGGCTCGACCGGTCAACGACGTGCTCGATGTTCGTATAAATATTTCGGCCATTTGCGCGACGGACGCCGAACGACGAGCGCTGAAACGATCGTGAACGGTATCGAGGGTTCTGCGTGCTTCGATCGCCGAAGCCGCCGCCCTCGGTCGATAAACGATCCGAACGACCCGTAACGGAATACGGTTTTTATACTCTCACCTGGCGAAGACCGAATCGTCGATGGCAGCCACTACCCACACCCCCGACGCGATAACCGAAGCCTGTACCGCTTGCGGCACGGAAACCCCCCACGACGTGCGTATCGAGATCCGTACCGAAAGCGAACGGGAACGAAACGCCCGGTACTCACGCGAACCCTACCGGGTCACGACCTGCCTGCACTGCGGCGACGAGAGTTCCCTACGCATGAACAACGCCTGAACTCGCTCTCGAACCGCCGGCTGTCGCCGGACGGTCTCCGCTGACGCTCGGCCTCCTCTCGTCCTCCCCCATCTTCGTTTCTCCCCCTTCCGGCTCTCTTTCCCCGTTCGACCTGCTGACCTCGACTGACTCCTGCCGGTTTCGAGTTCGATTCGGACATCATACACCGCTCGTGCCGTGGTCGCCGATCGACCGCCTCGTTCCCTCTTCGCTCGATCGGTTTCCGTCCGTCAGCGACCGCCGTGGCGACCGTGACGCCTTCGCTGCGGCAAAGCAATTAAACGAGCGCGAGCGGGATGAGATACCATGAGCCTCGAAGTATCGCCGGACATGGAGACAGTGACCGCGTTCGAGTCGACGCTTACGGAACGCGATCTCGCGACCTCGGTGACGGTCACGTCGGCTGAGG
>PXQR01000022.1:36834-44453 GCA_003021235.1 Halobacteriales archaeon QH_6_64_20
GCACGAACCGGCGTCGCGGCGGCCGGACTCGCGGTCGCCGACTACGGCACCGTCACGATCCGCTCGACCCTCGCCGGCGAGGAGTTCGTGAGCCTCTATCCCGAGCGCCACGTCATAGTAGTCGCGGCGAGCGATGTCGTTCCCGACATGCCCGCCGCGTTCGACCGGCTCGCCGAGGAGTTCGATGCGGGTCTCGACTCACAGGTCCTCGCAACCGGGCCGAGCGCGACCGGCGACATGGGGAGCTTGGTACGGGGCGTCCACGGCCCACAGGAGGTCCACGTCGCGATTCTGGAGGACCGCTGAGATGGCTTCCGAGCACCCTGCAAGCTCCACGAACCCCGAAAGCGCGGACCCCGCGGTCGAGAGGACGGATCCCGAAGGCGAACCCGGCGCGGCGGCCGACGCCGGGCCGGCGGACGGAACGCGCTCGCGCCGGGATAAGGCCGCCGCACTACGCCATCTGATGGCCACCGAAGGCGAGACCGTCGGCGAGAACACCCGAGGATTCAACCGGGGCACCGACGAGGCAATCGGCCGTCTCTCGAACTACGAGGACCTCCGT
This sequence comes from Halobacteriales archaeon QH_6_64_20, assembly GCA_003021235.1. Lineage (GTDB taxonomy): Archaea > Halobacteriota > Halobacteria > Halobacteriales > Halococcaceae > PXQR01. The sequence goes on from PXQR01000022.1 coordinate 37,400, forward strand.
AAGCAGGCCCGTGTCATCAAGGAAGACGCCATCGCCGAGCTTCCGGACCTGATCGACCGGGTAACCGAGGCGGTCGAGGCGAACGGCGGGTCGGTTTACCTGGTCAAGTCGAAGTCGATGACCACCGAGGAACTCGAATGCAACGCCCACCTCGAAAAAGAAGGGTTCGACGTCGTCGAGACCGATCTCGGCGAGTGGGTCATCCAGATCGCCGAAGAAGCGCCCTCACACCTCGTCGGACCGGCGATCCACAAGTCCCCCGAGGAGATCGCAACCCTGTTTAACGAACGATTCAACCCGGACGAGCCGTTCAGTGGCGACCCCGACGAACTCACCCAGTTCGCCCGCGACGCGGTCGGCGAACACATCGAGGGAGCCGACGTCGGCATGACCGGCGCGAACTTCGTCCTCGCCGAGTCCGGTTCGATCGCGCTCGTGACCAACGAGGGCAACGCCAGAAAGACCGCCGTCACGCCGCAAACCCATATCGCGGTCGGCGGCGTCGAGAAACTGCTTCCCTCGATCCGCGAACTCGAACCGTTCGTCGAACTCATCGGGCGGGCCGGCACCGGCCAGGACATCACCTCCTACGTCTCCCTTCTGACGCCACCGACCGACTCGCCAGTCTTGGATTTCGACGCGCCCGACGAGTCGATGGAGGCGGGCGATCGGGAGTTCCATCTCGTGCTCGTCGACAACGGCCGGATGGCGATGCGAGAGGACTCTCAACTGCGGGAGACGCTCTATTGCATCCGGTGTGGGGCGTGTAACAATTCCTGTGCGAACTTTCAAAGCGTCGGCGGCCACGGCTTCGGTGGCGAGACCTACACCGGAGGGATCGCCACCGGTTGGGAGACCGGCATCGAGGGCCTCGACAGCGCCGGCGAGTTCAACGATCTGTGTACCGGCTGTACCCGTTGTGTGAACAAATGTCCCGTTAAAATCGACATTCCATGGATCAATACCGTCGTGCGGGATCGGGCTAATCGCGGCGGCGAGGACGGGGAGTTTTCCTTCCTCGTCGAGGGATTGACGCCCGACGCCGAACCGGGCGGACTCGACGTCCAGAAACGTCTGTTCGGTAACATCGAGACGCTCGCGAAACTCGGGAGCGCGGCCGCACCGCTATCGAACTGGATCACGGGCACGCGACCGGTGCGAGCCGTTCTCGACCGCGCGCTCGGCGTCGACGCCCGCCGGGAGTTACCCCAGTGGCGACGCGAGACCGTCCGCGACTGGGCGGGGGGTCGAGCATCGAGCGCGGACGCGGATCGAGAAGTCGTACTCTATCCCGACGTGTATACGAACTACGCGCATCCCGAGCGCGGGAAAGCCGCCGTCAGGACGCTCGAAGCGCTCGGCGTCCGGGTGATCGTACCCGACGTCGGCGAGAGCGGGCGCGCGCCGCTCTCCCAGGGAATGATCGCTACGGCGGACCGGGCGGCGAGCGAGGTCTATGCGGTTCTCGCCGAACACGTCGACGCCGGCCGGGACGTCGTCGTCATCGAACCGAGCGATCTCGCGATGTTTCGGGACGATTACGAGAAGTTCCTCCCCGAACGCTCGTTCGAGCGCCTGCGTGAGAATTCGTACGAGATTATGGAGTACGTTTACGGCCTGCTCGAAAACGGTGCCGACCGCGACGCATTGTCCGGGGCGGACGGGGCGGGAACGCTCGCGTACCACAGCCACTGCCAGCAGCGCACGCTCGGCCTGGAGCCGTACACGACGGCCGTGCTTTCGGATATGGGCTACGACGTGACGACCTCGGACGTCGAGTGCTGTGGGATGGCCGGTTCCTTCGGCTACAAGTCCGAATACTACGAGGTGAGCATGGACGTCGGCCAGCAACTGGAAGCGCAGTTCGCGGGCGAACGCGACGACGGGAGTACGCTCGTCGCGAGCGGTACCTCCTGTAGCGACCAATTAGAGGCGCTGTTCGGCGAAGCGCCGCCGCATCCGATCGAGTTGCTCGACCCCGTATAGCAGACGTTTCCGGCGAACGTCCCAAGCGGCGAAGCTCACGTATCGAGCTACCGTCATCGACACGGAGAAGCTCACCGATCCCGGTACATCCGCCGGATACGACGCCCGAATACAACTCGTAGCGACGGTCGTGTCGCTCTCATCGATTCTCAACGACTCGCAATGACGCCGTACTGATTGGCAGTGTCAAGTTCCCAACTAGTCCACCGAACAACCGCCATGGGCGGGACTGAAACGGGTCGACCGCGTGGCGGCTTCGCCGTGGTTCGAAAGACGCCGAGAGTCCCACGAACCTGCGAACGGGCAGTGCGCGGCGCTACGCGCCAGCCGAGCGCGTCGGGGGATTTCAAACCGTTCAACACGACTCGCTACCTTCTTTCCATTCCCCTCAGTCAATATTGCCGTCCGAACCGGGGAAAGGGACTTGCCCGTGCCCACCTAACGGAGGGTATGGCCGAGCGGACCGAAGAACGCACGCGCGATCACGAGTCGGAGACGGACACCTCGTGGACGGACGTCGACGTCGAGGGCCTCCTCCCCGACGAGACCGAGAGTTCGAGGCGCTCGCCGAATCCCTCGGCCGATAAGGACGGAGAGGAACGCTCCAAGGGCGGGTTCCGAGCGAAGCTTCGCAATCGCCGGCGGGGACTGTTCTCCCCGCGACTGTTCGCCGGCCTCCTCGTCTTCGCGCTCGTCGTCGGTGTCGTCGGCGGAGCTGTCCCGGTGATCGGCCGCTTTGCGGGCGTCGTCGGCGTGTTCGCCGCCGCCTTCGGCGTCGGACTCGCATCGAGCGGGCGACACTACCTGGAGACCGGGCTCGCCGGTGCCGGCGCGGCCGGACTTACCCTATTGCTGACTGTGGTGACGAGCATCAACATCGTCTTTTTCGAGGCGCTCGGCGACGTCGGTCCCGAACTCGGCGTCATCGGTGCCGGGGCGGGCCTGCTCGCCGGGATCGTCGGCCACTACTTCGGGCGTGACCTGCGCAACGGCCTCACCACGGATCTCTGAGGGCTGTTCCGTCCGGCGTCGTAGTGTATGTAACGTATGGTGATTCCATACTACCGTTCGGCTTCGAGACCGGTCGCTCGTCGTTCCTGGCACTTTCGACCTCGGGAGAAGAGGACGGCTCACTCGTTGAGACGCCACTGGCCGTCTTTCTGCTCCGCGATACCCTGGTTCGCCAAGGTGTCGAGCGCGCTCTCGACGAGGTCCAGGGGAGCGTCCACCCGGCGGGCGATCGTATCGGCGCTTGCCGCGCCGCTGGCGAGCACCGAGAGCACCTCGGCGTAAAAGCGTGCCTCGCCTTCGTCCCGTGTCCCGATCGAATCGCCCTCCCGGACCTGCTCGGAGACCGCGTCCATCGCGTCGGTGAGCCGACCCTGGACCCAGCGTTGTGCCATCGAGAGTTCGTTCGACAGTTCTTCGAGTCGGTCGATCTCGCGCGCGAGTTCGACGAGTTCGGCCGCTTCGTCGGCGCTCGATAGCTCGATCGAGAGGTGACGCCACCGGCTCATGTCGAGCGTTCGACTCGCCGGGTAGGCGCTTTTGGTGCCGAAGCCATAGGGAGAGACGTTTACTTCGAGACGGAGATTGCGAGCGATCGAGAAGTACTTGCGGCGCTGGTCGTCCACGCGGCTCTCGATGAGGCCTGCCGCTTCTAGCTTCCGGAGGTGATCGATGACTGCTTTGGGGCTGACGCCGAGGTACTCGCTGATCTCGGTGACGTAACACGGCTTGCGTGCGAGCAGGCGAAGGATCCGTCTGCGGTTCTCGTTGCCCAGTAAATCGAGCAATGCAGCCGGGTCCATGTACCTACCGAACGGTTCCGATCATTCAAAAGGCTGCCCCTATCGGCCGATGTCGGTACCCTGAGCGACGCTCGGTACCGTTCGGGTGTTCCGTTCGTCCACGGTCCGCGGCGTGACCGATCACCCTGTTTCGCTACGTTCACTATTCGCCGTCGTCGCTGTTGTCACTGTCGCTACCGTCGTTGCCATCGTTGCTACCGCCGCCGTCGTTTCCGCTGTCTTCGCCGTCGTCCTCCCCGTCTTCGCTATCTCCGCTGTCCTCGTCGGCTGGTGAATCCGTCGCCGCGTCAGTGGACGGTGCTTCGGTCGGCTCCTCGGTCGTCGGTTCATCAGTCGGTTCCTCGGAGGTCGGCTATTCAGTCGTCAGCTCTTCGGTCGATCGCTCAGAGGTCGGCTCGTCGGTGGTTGGCTCCTCAGTGGCCGATTCTTCAGCCGACTCCTCGGTAGCCCTCTCCGTCACCGTAACCGTCGGTTCGGCTGTCGTGGTCGGCGGTTCTTCAGCGGTCGGTTCCGCAGTTGTCGGCCCGTCGGTAGCCGGCTCTTCGGTCGCTGAGTCTCCGGCTGTACTGTTCCGTTCCGTCGTCGGCTCTTCGGTCGGCCCTCCAGTCGATTCCTCAGTGATCGGCTCCTCAGTTGCCGGTCCCTCCGTGGTGTTACCCGGTTCGGTTGTTAGCTCTTCGGTTGGTTCCTCACTCGCGTTCTCGCGCTCGGTCGTCGTGGTGTTGGTCGGCGGATCGACAGTGGTGTTCGTCGGCTCATCGGTCCCGTTCGTTAACGGCGTCGTGATATTCGTCAGCGTGTTGGTGCTACCGCTAGCCGGTAGTGTCGTAGCGTTCGCTAGCGCATCGGTCGTCGTGGTGTTGGTTGCGTTGGTCGCGTTGGTGGTGTTGGTCGCATTGGTCCGAGCACCCGCTGGCGTCCCCGGTGCAGTCGGCGTCGTCGTTCGGGCCGATGCCGGTGTCGACTGGGCAGGTGGACCGGAAGTTCCGATCCCGGAGGGCGACGCGTCGTTCGAGGGTGCCGGACCGGTTCGAATGGTCTCATCGACGGCTGGAAGGTCCGGCTCGGTCAGGTTCGCCGAGATCTCATCCAAGCGGTTCGCCCCGGTTTCGTTTACGCTCTCGGCGGTTGCGACCTCCGCGGTTTGGTTGACGGCCGTCCGAAACGCCTCGATCCGTGCAGCGAGGCGACTCGCCCGCGCGACGTAACTGACGTTAGTACTGTTATTTCGGTCAGCGCGCAGTTCGGCCGTTTCGGTTTCGATATCGTTCGCCCACTGTTCGAGGTACTCGATGCGGGCGTTGATCATCCGCGTTCGCTCGGTTTCGTTCTCGGTGTCGTTCAGCGACGCACGCCACATCCCCGAGTCGACCGCGCCCTCGGTGCTCGCGGCGGTGATCTGCATGAACGACGATACCTCGCCACTCAGCGAGTCGTTTCTCGGCGTGTCGTTTCCGGTCGTCGTTTCGTTTACCTGGGGAGCGCCCGCATCGCGATCGGGATGCTCGCTGACCGCGACGCCGATTGACTCGGCCGCCGCTACCCCGCTGGCGACGGCGCTACACAACAGCAATGCCACCACCGCGACCGTCCGAACCGTCCTCATGCTCGTTTCCATTTCAGTTGTACTGCAGTTAAAAGGTAGCAGTTCGTTCGATCCGTTTACGTGACGAATCGACAGTCGTAGAACACCTCAGAGCGTTCAAAAATAGATTTGAGTCCGTAACGAGGTATCTACCGCTGTTCCGGATCCGAGCGCCGCTCCGAACCGTTACACCGAGCGGTCATGCGGTGGGCGAGCCGAGGGTAATAATGATTCAGTATCCGGCGCTAACGTATCGTTAAAATGGGTTACATCGCTCTCGTACCCGACCGATCGCTATGGGTTCGCCCCGTTAGCCGTCGTTCGCTCGCTGTCGTTCTCGACCCTCGCTCGACGCGAAGCATCGCCGGTCCGTCGGCGCACCCGGGGCCTTGTTGAGAAAGTCGCTTCTGTTTAGAAAGTCGGCCATCTGGAACACTCAGAGTACGTCTTAGTGGCGGCGGCAGAGGACGTTCGCTTCTGCGTTGAAAAAGTCGGCCACCTCGGACGGCTCTACGTCGAGCCACACGACGGCGACCGAGCAGTCATGCAACGCGACCAGCACGAGCGCGTCAACGCACAGTTGTACGCGAGCGGCGATGGACTCGAACGCCTCGACACGCCGCTCGTCATGAAACTCGGAACGCGTCACTTCCCCGTCCACGGCGACGGAGCGATCCCTGCCGATACCCTCGCGCTCCCTCCGTCGGTAGTCGGAAGCTGTCGTCTCGACAACCCGCCCGAACTGCGGGAGGTCCTGCTTGCGACCGCCGAGCGCGCCGGCCAACTGTTGCGCGTCTCGGGCAGTCCGATCACGGGCCTCGAACGCGGCGGCTGACCCCAGCGATGCGATGTCGTGATGTCGGCAGTCGTCGTGAGCGGACGTTCGACCGGTTCCGGCGTACACCGTCGAGTGCGACCGAACGCGACGGACCGGGGACACCATCGCCTCGAGGGGTCATCGTCCCAGTAGATCAGCACCCCTAATACGGGTCGCTCGAGTCCTGTCGGTATGTACGACCACGCTATCAGCGATCGAGTGATCCTAGTTACCGGCGGGGCGGGCTTCGTCGGAAGCCACATCGCCGACGCGCTGGTCGCCGACAACACCGTCCGCGTGCTCGATGACCTCTCCGACGGGAGACGATCGAACGTACCTCCGGGGGCGACCCTCGTCGAGGGCGATGTTCGAGACGGGGCGACGGTCGCCGAGGCGATGGCCGAGGTCGATATCGTCTTTCACGAGGCGGGCATGGTCAGCGTCGATCGATCCGTCGACGCACCGGAAGAATGCCACGCAGTGAACGCGAGCGCGACTGTCTCGCTTCTCGAAGCCGCCCGTGGGGAGGACGCTCGCGTCGTGTTCGCGTCGAGCGCCGCGATCTACGGCCCGCCGGCCTCGATACCGATCGCCGAAACCGATCCGAAGGAACCGACCTCGCCCTATGGCATCGACAAACTCGCGTCGGATCATTACGTGCGTGCGTACGCCGATCTCTACGACCTGCCGACCGTCGCGCTTCGGTATCTCAACATCTACGGTCCCCGTCAGTCCGCGAGCGACTATGCGGGTGTCATCAGTGTCTTCCTCGATCGCGCCCAGCGGGACGAACCGCTCGTGATCGATGGCGACGGCTCACAGACGCGCGACTTCGTTCACGTCTCGGACGTCGTC
>PXQR01000023.1:0-1910 GCA_003021235.1 Halobacteriales archaeon QH_6_64_20
CGGAGGGCGAGGGAATTTTCTTCGCCGGCGACTGGGTCGTCGGCGAGGGCCGCGTTCACGAGGCGCTGGGGAACGGACTCGACGCCGGCGAACGGATCGGCGAACGGCTGGATTGAATTGCGGCCGACCGAGCACGGAAGAGCGCGGTCATAACGCCGCTCATCGAGTAGTCGGCGTCCCGGCTCGTCTCGGAATCCGTCGCTCCTTGGATTCGTCACTTCCTGCGATCTCGACAAATGGGGACTTAACGCGCGTCGCCGACGTTCTCCGTCACCTGTCGTAACGCCGCTTCGGCGGCGTCATCGATTTCGGCCAAGCGGGTTTCCGTTGCCGCGACGAACGTCGCGTCCTCGATCGTCCCTACGTTGTGTCGTGCGGTCGACACCGACGCCCGGACCCCGGCGTGGGCGAGAAACGCGCCGGTCCCGGCGTCGGCGACGGCGTTTCGGGTGCCCTTCTCGGCCACCACCGTCGCGCGTTCGAGGACCGCGAGACACGCTTCGGCCGTTGCGACGGGGACTTCGGTGGTGCGTTTCACGGCCTCCCGTATCGTTTCGTCGCGGCCCTCGTCGTCCGGGGTCTCGAACGCCGCCTGCAGGTCCTCGACCGCCGCCGAGTCCTCGTCGGCGAGTTCCAGGAGCCGGGTTCGATGGGCGCTGAGTTCGTCACGAGCGTCGGTAAGTTCCTGCTCAACGTCGCCGTAGCCGTCCTTTCGGAGGGTGTGGATACAGACCATCTCACACAGGGCCGCGCCGAATGCACCGCCGATGGCGGCCGTCGCGCCGCCGCTCGGGGTGACACTCGACGATGCCACACTGTCGAGGAAGTCGCCGATCGTTCGGTCAGCAAAGGTCATGTCCGTCCTCCAACACCCGATAGAGTGATCCAGTCGTTAAAGACAATTGTGTCCGTCGTTCGGTACCGTGATCGAAACAGTGAGTCGGAACTGGTGTGGTCGACGCACATTAGGGAAGTTATCATTTCATTAGAGCCGGTTTTTATCTGGACGGCGGCGTACTGTTATATGCTAGCGCGGTGATGGCCGCGTCGATGCAGGGTGATGGGCCGGAACGGTGCAGTCACACGCTCGATCCGGAACGGTGGGAGCGCGAGCACGACGAGCCGTGTCAGATCGACCCGAAGGACGACGCCGATATCCTCGAAACGGGAGACGGGCGGCAAGTTTGGCGCTGTCCGCACGCAGCGACTAAGGCTCATGACAAGTGTGTCTTTCACCTGCAACCCGATGAAAAGCCGGAGGACACCGACTCCGTTGAGGAGTTCCTCGCGATCGTCGACGGCGAGCGCGACGCGCTTGATGGCGACGGGCAACGACCGCCGCAGTTCATTGGATCAATATTCGAAGGTCTGGATATCAACCGCGAGCGGTTCGGGGACGGCAAGACGATCGACCTTCGCCACGCGCGTGTCGGTCGTATGGTATGGAGGGTCAACATAATAGATGCGCCGATAAATGCTAGTGGGGCCGTGATCGAGGGAATCTGTGAGTGCGGTGACGTCACTTTCCAATCAGATGTACTTTTCAAGAGCGCACACTTCGAATACAAGACGAGCTTCGCAGACCCTACCTATAGTTTTGCGTCAAGGAGCGGGAAACTCGTAACTCTGTTTGACGAGCAAAAGTATCAGGGTACAATATTCAATGGTGTCCCATACTTTTCGGCTCTGTCTTCCACGAACAAGCTGATTTTCAGGGCGCTATCTTTAATAATGAATCCTACTTTAACGAGGCAAGATTTGACAAGAAGGCTAAGATTGAATATGTAGTATTTAACGATAAAGTGAAGTTTAATACAAAATTCGATGGCGCTGCCCAGTTCAGTAGTACAGCTTTCAATAGTTTGACGGTTCTCAGCGGTTCGACATTCGATGGCGTTGCCCGGTTCAGT
>PXQR01000023.1:2035-7283 GCA_003021235.1 Halobacteriales archaeon QH_6_64_20
CTTTAGTGGAATAAATTTAGAAAACGCGAGTCTCGAAGGAGCAGACCTCCGAGACGCCGACTTCAGCGAGACGAATTTAGAAGACGCTATCCTCACCCGCACGCAACTATATGGCACGGACTTTACCGACGCCCGACTGCACGGCACACTCTTCAGCGACGCCCGTATCAATGACGACACTCGCTTTGTCGAGAGGGGGACTGCCTCGTCCGTCGGTAAACGATTGTTATCCATCGTTAACGCCGTACCCTTTCTCAATCGTGATGAGGCGAGAACGGTGATCTATGACCCACGTACCGAGCCAGTCTACAGGGACGGGGACGAGGAGCAAGTGATCGGTAACTACACGCGGGCAGCCGCGGTGTACGCAACGCTCGAATCACTCGCCCGCGATAACGCCGCCTCGACGCTGGCGAGTACCTCCTACGTCTGGCGCAAGGACATGGAGCGCGGTCGCCGCATCAGCCGCGATGGAGAAGGAAACGAACGGCAGTGGTGGCCCTGGCTCCGGTCGTGGGCGTCGAATCTCGTCGTCCGCTACGGCGAGAGCCCGTATCGCATCCTCACCACGGCCGTGCTCGTCGTCGTTAGTTGTGGCCTCGCTTACGACGCGCTGAACCTCATCGGACGGGTTTGCAGTTCGCCGCCATGTCCGCCGTCACCTCCTCCGGTGACGCTCTTCGACGCGATGTATTTCAGCACGCTGACGTTCACGACGCTCGGATTGGGCGACTTCCGACCCCCAGGAACAACTCGGGCAGATACTCGCTATCGCGGAGAGTCCGCCGGCGTCATTCTCCTCGCCCTGCTCGTGTTCGTGTTCGGACGCCGGGCGACCCGGTGATCGTCAAAATCACAGCGGACGCGTGTTCGCCCTTCGAAGTTGCTACGGTGTTACCTGTCGCTGACGATCGTCGCTGCCTACCCTCTCTATGATTCCTCGTCGTTCCAGTTCTCGCGATGCACCGCTTTCCCCTCAGCTTCGAGTTCCGGACCGACGACCTCGATTTCACCTACGCGTTCGAGGAGATCGGAGGTCAGCGTCGAGTCGTCGCCGGGCGCGAGTTCGGACGCGGTCTCGCCGTCGACGCTGTAGACGACGCGGCCGAGCCCCGAAATCGCGATCGCGCCGGCACACATCGGACAGGGTTCAGTGCTCGTGTACATCGTCGTCGCCGCCGCGTCCCCATCGTCGAGTTCCCGGGCGGCCCACCGTGCGAGCTTCAACTCGGGATGGGCGGTGATGTCCTCCTCGGTGCGGGTGGTGTTCTCGCTCTCGGCGATGACCTCGCCGTCCCGTACCAACAGCGAGCCGAAGGGGGTGTTGCCGTTCGCCGCCGCTTCCCGGGCGAGGTCGAGGGCTCGCCGGAGGTGTGTCTCCTGGTCGGTGCCGTCGTCGCTACCGGAGCGTGTCTCGTCGGTCACGGCTCGTGGTAGGAAACGAGAACCCATAACGTCGCGGTCTCGAGCGATCAACACGCCTTTTTCGGGTGCTTCCCTGAAATCCGATATGGATCGGAAACGCGAGCTTACCAGCGTCGATCTCACGGCGCTGGTGGCAGAACTCAACGGCTTCGTCGGCGCGAAGGTCGACAAGGCCTATCTCTATCCCGACTCGCTCGTCCGGCTCAAACTGCGGGACTTCGATCGCGGTCGGGTCGAACTCCTCGTGCAAGCCGGCGAGTTCAAGCGGGCACACGTCTCCCCGCCCGAACACGTCCCCGACGCCCCCGAACGCCCGCCCGACTTCGCGAAGATGCTCAGAAATCGCCTCTCGGGGGCGAATTTTGGAGGTGTTTCCCAGCACGGCTTCGACCGCGTACTCACCTTTGCCTTCGAGCGCGAGGACGAGAGTACGGAGATCGTCGCCGAGCTGTTCGGCCAGGGCAACATCGCGGTGCTCGACGAGACGGGCACGACCGTCGACTGCCTCGATACCGTTCGCCTCCAGTCCCGAACCGTGGCCCCCGGCGCGCAGTACGACTTTCCCTCCGATCGGTTCCACCCCTTCGAGGTCGGTGAAGAGGGATTCGCCGCGCGGATGGCCGACTCGGATACCGACCTCGTCCGGACGCTCGCGACCCAACTCAACCTCGGAGGCCTCTATGCCGAAGAGCTGTGTACCCGTGCCGGGGTCGAGAAAACGCTCGCCATCGAGGACGCGGGCGAGGAGGAGTTCGGCGCGCTCTACGACGCGACCCAACGGTTTGCGAGTGCACTGGAGGGCGGCCTCGATCCGCGCCTCTACTACGAGCCCGACGATGGCGATGACGACAGCGGGGACGAGAGAAACGAGAGTGAAGAGGACGACGGAGACGAAGAAGGCGACGAGGACGCGGGCGAGGAAACGCGCGCGCCGGTCGACGTCACGCCGCTTTCGCTCGAAGAGCACGCCGAGTTGCGCTCCGAGTCGATAGACGGGTTCAACGCGGCGCTCGACGCGTACTTCACGGCGATCGAAGGAGCCGATAGCGAGGACGCCGGCGGTAGCGATGCCGGCTCGTCGAGCCGACCGGACTTCGAGGCGGAGATCGAGAAACAACAACGCATCATCGCCCAGCAGGAAGGCGCGATCGAGGACTTCGAGGACCAGGCCGACGCCGAGCGCGAGAAGGCCGAACTGCTCTATGCGCGCTACGACCTCGTCGACGACGTGCTCTCGACGGTGTCCGAGGCCCGCGCGGCCGACTTCGGCTGGGAGGAGATCGAAGCGCGCTTCGCCGATGGTGCGGAGCAGGGGATTCCGGCGGCGGAGGCGGTGGTTGACGTCGACCCGGCGACGAGTTCGGTGCGTATGGAACTCGACGGCGAGCGGATCGACCTCGATACGCGCATGGGCGTTGAGAAGAACGCCGACCGGCTCTACAGCGAGGCCAAACGGATCGGCGAAAAGAAACAGGGTGCATTAGAGGCACTCGAAAACACCAGGGAAGCTCTCGCGGAGGCAGAGCAACGCAAGGACGAGTGGGAGACGAACGGCGAACGCGAAGAATCCGGGGAGGCCGAGGACGATAGCGAGCCGATCGATTGGCTCGCCGAACCGTCGATCCCGGTTCGGATGGACGAGAAGTGGTACGAGCGCTTCCGGTGGTTCCGTACCTCGGACGGATTCCTCGTGCTCGGCGGGCGCAACGCCGACGATAACGAGGACTTGGTGAATAAGTACATGCAACCCGGCGACCGATTTCTGCACACGCAGGTCGAGGGCGGTCCCGTCACCCTGCTCAAAGCCACCGGTCCTTCCGAGCCCTCGCGCGAGATCGACTTCCCCGACGCGACCCTGGATGAGGTCGCCCAGTTCGCGGTATCCTATTCGACGGTCTGGAAGAACGGCCGGTACGCCGGCGACGTGTACATGGTCGAACCGGACCAGGTCTCGAAGACCCCCGAGAGCGGCGAGTACGTCGAGAAGGGAGCCTTCGTGATCCGGGGTGATCGGACATACTTCGACGATACCCCTGTGGGGGTGGCCGTCGGGATCGCCTGCGAACCCGAGACAAGGGTGCTCGGCGGGCCGCCCGCGGCGATCCGGCCGCGGATCGAGACGGCCATCGAGGTCGAACCCGGCCGCTACGCACAGAACGACGCCGCGAAGACGATCTACCGCGAGTTCCGCGAGCGCTTTCGCGATACGAGCTTCGTCCGCAAGGTCGCAAGCCCTGATAAGATCGCCGAGTTCCTCCCGCCGGGCGGGAGCCGAATCGTCGAGGACTGATCGACTCGACCTCCTCTCGACCAACCACTCCTCTACCGGTCTTCTCTCGCTGATTTTCCCGCGCTAACCGTCCGCTCTCGGGAGCCGTTCATCGAGTCGCTATCGATCGGCGACCGGCCGAACAGCGACGTATACCCTCGATATCGGTCGTCTCCGGTCGGCGAGGAGACTCGGTAGCCTCGGGTTATCGCTCCGGGTGCGACGGTGCCTTCGGGTGATTCGGTGGACATCCCGTTCGTCCGTGTTAATGGGTAGATATATATTCGACGGAGTAGAGAATGGAAATATGACTGATGGTCGGAGCGAGCCAGCCACGCCGCGCGGCCGGGCGGTGGCGGTCGTCGTGGCGATCGTTGCTCTCGCCGGCGTGGGTGGGTTCGCAGTCGGTGGGTCGAGCGCTACGCAGGCGGGTGGGTCGGCCGACTGGTCGCCCGATCCGGGAAAGGAGGTCACGCCCGCCGACAATGCCGATGACGAAACCGAAACCACGACCGAGACGGAGACGACGACCGAGGTCGATTGTCCGCCGGTGGACGACTCCGACGACGATGACGACAACGACGAGGGCTATCAGCTGAACGTCAGCTACGCGGGCGACTGGAGCGGACGAGTCCTCACCAACGAGTCGAGTACCCCGATCGAGGGGAGCGGTAGCGAGATCATCGATCTCAACGTCGACAAAGACGAACACGTCGGCGTGAGCGTCACGAAGACCGACCTCAACAGCGATACGCTGTCGATCCAGCTGCTTTACGATGGTGAGGTCGTCGACGAACAAAATCGAATACGACCGGACGTGACCCACTTCGACAGCGACGCCGACACGAGTTCGTTCGACTCGACGAGCGACACCAGCTCCTTCGACGAGACGACGACCGACGACTGGGCGGCCTTCGGCGAGGACGAGGAGAGCGACGCTTTCGGTGATGACGTGTTCGCTCAACAGGAGGGGGATCCGTTCGACGGGAACGACACGATCACCGAAGAGTGTGAGCCGGTCGAGGAGAACGACGAGGACCTGACCGATACGCCCGAGGACGACAACGACGACACGGACGACACGGACGACTTCAGCATCAGCACCGACGAGGAGGCTCAGATCGTCTTCGCTGATCAGACTACCGGCGAAGCTGGAACAAATGTCACAGTCGAATCAGCGACGTTGCCCGACGGCGGGCTCGTCGTGATCTACAACACGAGCATGATGAACGACGACGGGTCGATCGAAGAAAGCGTCGTCGGCGTCTCGGAGAAACTCGACGCTCAACAGAGCGAGGACGTCGAGATCGACCTCGCCTACGAGCTCGAAGAGAGTCAGACACTCGTCGCGGTCGCCTACCGTGACACCGATGAGAACGGTGATTTCAATTTCGACGACGCTGACGAGGCGATCGACAAGGCCTACGTCAACGACGAGGGTGAGGCAGTCGGCGACGAAGCGATGGTGACGGTTCCGAACGACTACGAGGACACACCAACTGACTCCGGTGCCGAGGCGTCGGGTGCAGAAGTGTTCGGCGACGAAGAGCCGAC
>PXQR01000024.1 GCA_003021235.1 Halobacteriales archaeon QH_6_64_20
GTGTGTTTCACTTTCACCGCTGGTAACCGATAGTAGATCGTTCCAAAACGCCTCCAGTTGTTCTTTTTTCCAAGCATATGCTCGCTGACACTTAGGTACTTGAAATCTGTGTTTATCACGAGATAGCACGGAGCTGACTGTGTCTTCAACTGCTGTAATGTTCAGGCCCTTCGAGGACATTCTATACTCGTCAACATGGACATCCATTAAAAACCTTATTACAAAGGTTGATCCGATAGTCAAATTTTACGTACTAGCTATGTTGTATGCATAGATTTTAGACGTATTTTATTAGATATTGGCTAAGCGGTATATCCGTTCGCGAGTGCAGAGTTCAGAAACGACCGCGACACCCATGAGAGCGTGGCACGAACCGGCGAAGCGGACTCGAAGGGACGGGTTTTTGAGTCACGACCGACGAGCGTTATTTAGTGTCGAACGGAGGCGGCGGGTCGCTTTCACTACTGAGGAATCGCGAGTTCTGTGCGCTGGCCGGAACCGCGTTCGCGCGCAGTCAGGCGTACTCGACGATCCTGATCGCGCTTGCACTGTACGCCGATCAGTTCGGAACGACGGGCGCGGTCGAGGGACTATGGGGCACGGTCTTCGCGCTCGTCCAGTTGCTGATCGTCCTCCCGCTCGGGCGGGCGGTCGATACCCACAACGCGAAGCGATTCCTGCTGGTCGGATTGGTGCTCAACGTCGGCGTCTTCGTCGGCTTCACCCTGGTCGAAGGCGTCGGTGGGGTGATCGCGGTCAGAATGCTCCAGGGCGCGGGCACGAGCATGCTCTGGCTCACCGGATCGGCGGTGGTCGGCGAACTCAGCCCCGACGGCGAACAGGGCCAGTGGCTCGGTACCTACAACCAGGTGGGAGCGTTTTCGAGCCTCGCGGGCGATCTGGTCGGCGGCTTTCTGCTCTATGCGTACGGCTTTACCGCCACGTACGCCGTCTTGAGCGCGGTCACGATCGTCGCGACCGTGGGGGTGTGGCGCTACCTCCGCGACGATCCCGGCGGCCGAACCGATCCCTCGCAAGTGACGGGCATCGAGACCCTGCGCCGATTGCTCGATCGCTCGGCGATCCGGGCGCTCGTTACCCTCCGATTGGGACTCAGTTTCGGGAAGATGGCGGTGATCGTCTTTTTGCCGATCTACGCGCGCACCGCCTTCGGGATGAATCCGTTAGCCATCGGCGGCGTGCTCGCCGGGGGCAAACTCACCAAGGCGCTCTTTCAGGGCGTCGTCGGCGGCTACACCGACCGTGCCGGCGGGAAACACCGCTTCGTGATCGCCGGCACACTGGGGTATGCGCTCGGCGCGGCGATGATCCCGCTCGCCGGCTACGCACAGGGGGTGATCCCGCCGCTGTCGATCGGCGCGTTCGGAGCCTCGATCTCTGTCGTTCCGGCGTTCGTGCCGCTTTTCTGTTCATATGCGGTGATCGGCGTGGCCGATAGCCTCCGGCTCCCGGCGAGCATGGCGCTGTTCGTCGAGGAGGGCGAACACTTCGACGCGGTGGCCGGGAGCCTCTCGTTGCGCTCGCTCGCCTGGAAGGCCGGCCAGGTGCTGGGTCCGGTCTCGGTCGGCGTGATCTGGGACCTGACATCGGTGACGCTGGCGTTTCTGACCGCCGCGGGCTTCATCGTCGTCGCGGCGGGCGTCTTCGCGTCGCTCTATCACGTCGAACCCGCGCCCGACATCGCGACCGTTCCCGGCGATTGAGCTCTCGAAAGGGAAATCGAAGGGCGGAATCCGAACGGGAAAACGATCGCCGACCTCCGTGCTGACGAGTCAGTTCCCGTCGTCGCCGCGGTCGCCGTCATCGTCGTCGGCGAGTTCGGCGACCTCGATCACCGACAGGGGGACGTTCCGAAGCGCGCCGCCGACTTCGCTTTTCGCGATGCGCTCTGCGTGTGACTCCCCGTCGGCGTTGAACACGCGCAGTTCACACAACAGGCCGACGATCGCCGTGTTCGCGGCGATAAACGCCGAGTCGAACGGCTCGCCGCAGGCCGGACAGCCCGTCGCCCCGACTTCGATGTCGACGTACTCCTTGCCGGCCTCGTTCAGTCGCTTTCCTGCCTCGCTCACCGCGACGCCGATCGCGTCGTCGACCTCCCCGACGTCGCGCACGAGCCAGGCGGCCTCCATCGCGACGAGGTAGTTCGTTCCGGATTCGCTCATGGCCTCGTTCCGTGTCCGAGGGGTTCGTGCCTTCCGCTTCGAACCGACGGTTCTGGGTTCGAGATGCCGTCTCGCTCCTGTCCCGTGACAGGTACTCGAAGTGGAACCGACCGGAATTCGATGTCAGTTACCTCGTCGCCGCCGAACTGCGAACCTCGCAACCGAGGAGTCCGAGGGAGTGGCCTTATCAGCGCTCGGCGGGTATGGGGGCAACATGTACGATCCGACCGAGAACTCGCCGTTCACCGGCAATCGTGACCGGCGCGCGCTCGAACGGGAAGCTACCGAACCCGAGCTCGGCGTCCCGCCGCAGGGCGCGGGCGGTGCCGAGCGGTCGGGTGCCGACGGTGACGCGAATACCCTCGAGACCGGCACGACGACGGTGGGGATCACCGCGGGCGACAGCGTCGTGCTTGCGACCGACATGCGCGCAAGCGCTGGCAACCTCGTCGCGAGCAAGCAGGCCGAAAAGATCCTCGAGATTCACCCCCGGGCGGCCCTAACGATCGCTGGCGCGGTGAGCGCCGCCCAGTCGCTCGTCGCCTCGCTCCGTGCGGAGGTCAGTCTCTACGAGACCCGGCGTGACGAGGAGATGAGCATGCAGGCGCTCTCGACGCTCATCAGCAACTTCCTGCGTAGTGGAGCCTTTTTCATCGTGCAACCGGTGCTCGGCGGCGTCGACAGCGAGGGTGCCCACGTCTACAGCATCGACCCTATCGGGAGCGTCTCGGAGGAGCCGTACACCGCGACCGGGTCGGGGACGCCCTTTGCCTACGGCGTGCTCGAAAACGAGTTCGAGGAGGGCATGGACACCGAGGCCGCCCGCACTCTCGCCGCGCGATCGGTCAACGCTGCCACCGAACGCGATACTGCCAGCGGCAACGGCCTCCTCCTGAGCACTGTCTCGGACGACGGCGTCGAAATCGACGAGTACGACGAGGTCGCTGAGGTACTCTAACGACGCACCTTTTGTTCGGGCCATCGTTCGCGTGGCTCTCTCGTTATCGCTGGAAATCTGCGATTTCAGCTTGCAGTAGAGACAGTAGAAACGCTGAGCGTTTCTGCCACATTTACGAGAACTCCGTTCCCGTGAGTACATCGGAACTCTCCGAGTTCGATCACATCACGAAAGGTGCGAAGCGTGTTTCAAACGACCGCCCCGCGCTCATTTGGGTTTTTGAAGTATCGTTGCCAACTCGCACTCGATGACGCCGCCGTCGTGTTTCCGCCCCTGGAACAGGTCCCGGTTCGTAATGCTGTCCCAGGCCGACCCGACCAGCCTGTACCCTTCGCCCTCGGCGAGGGCGTCGCCGTGTCCTGCGAACGAACCGAGGTTCCGTGCGATGTCGGCGACGTACTTGTGACTGTGGATGAGCCGCGTGCCGATGGTGTTCTCGCCGATGACGAAGAAGTAGTACGCTCCGGGTTTCAGGTGTTCGTACACCCGAGCCAGGTTCCTCACCATCCCTTCGGCGAAGAACTTCCACGTAACGTAGGCCTTGCGCTCCGATTCGTTGTGATCGAGACCGTGAATCGCCGCGATGTCCTCGTCCAGGTGGGGCAGTCGGGTTCGTTCGTACCCCTTGTCGGTTCCCCTCCAGACGTCCCGAAGGCTCGCCGGCAGACCCCTCCGTACCTCGCTCATCGAAACCGAATTCGTTCCGACGATGGACTGGCGTAGCTCCTTCGCGTCGAACTTCTCGTCGGCTTCGAGGAAGTCGTACAGCCAGAAGAGGCGTAACTTCGACCCGCGATAGTAGTTCATCGCGTTGATATACGGCGGCGAGGTGATCGCGAGATCGACTTCCTCCCGGTACTCGGGGAGGTCGAACGTCCGTGCGTCCCCGATCCGAATATCGACGGTCGCCCGATGCGCCGCGTTGTTCTCCAAATCCTCCTGTCGGTCCGTAGTCCCGAACCCGCCTAACGTGCGCTGGACGGACCCGCCGCTGTAGTCCGTGGCGTAGAGCTCGTTCCACAGCTCGACGAGTTTGGCCCGCGATTCGGCGATCTGCTTCTCGTGGGTTTCGAGGGCGTCCGGCGGGTGGTCGCCGCGCTCGATCCTCCGGCGCATCTTTTTCGACTTGTACGCCTTCGAGATACCGGGGTCGGCGTTCGAGACCTCGAAGACGGTGTTGGCGATCATCAGCGTGAGCCACCGGTTCGAGCGGCGTTCGAGTTCCCCTTCATTCACCCCGAGGTCCTCTACGGCGGCGCGTTCGCCGTCGGTCAGTTCTCCCAGAAGATCGAACTCACTGTCGATGAACTCCGCGAGCGCCTTCCTAATGCGGGAGAGGTCACGAATCGCGGCCGGCTCGAACCAGTGGTACTTGTCCGTTCGGTCGAGGAATTCCGCGTCGTACTCGTCGTACAATCGTTCGTCCGTTCGTTCGAGACGCGCGAGGAACTCGTTTTCCGCTCGCTCGAGCGCGGTCGGCGGGATCGGCGCGGTCGCGACTTCCGAGACCAGTCTCGATAGCGGGTTGATCTCGATACCGACGTAGTCCCGACCGTTGATCTTGGCTTCCACGCCGGTCGTGCCGCTCCCCGAGAACGGATCGAGGACCAGCGGTCGCTCTCCGTCCTCGTTCTCCCCGGTCGTGAACCGACGAACGACGTAACTCGGGATATGGGGGATGAATATGGCCGGGTGTTTGTGGATCGCGTGGGTCAGATACGTCGTGTTCGGTATCGTCCTACCGTCGTCCAGAGCATTGGCGAGAGTACGGAAATCGACTTCGGGATACTCCTCCGGCTCGCCTTCGAAGGCGTACGTCACGTCCTTCCCTTTCGGCACCGCCCCAAGCGAATAGCTGATCTCGCCCGGTGACCGGCTCGTACCCGGATTATCGTCGAACCGGAAGTCGGGAACGACACGGCTCCCCCTACGCTTCATCCTCACGCCCCCGTACTGGGTATAGACGGATTCGCTCTCCGGGGCCGAGGCCTCGTCGCTCATCGATCGTGTTTTCCCGTGTATCCGTCGATTCCACAGGTGTTCCGGAACGTTATCAGTGGTAGCTTGCGAACGGCTGTATTTACCGTCTGCTTGAGGACGAGTTCTGCTTCGGCCGGCGTCTCGTCGTTGTGAATCGAGACGATCTTCCTGTCGAAGTAGTCCATACCAATCGAGCAGAGGACAGGCGTATAAATTTCGAGGGAGTGTCGTTCCCGAACTCGTCCCGCTCTCCCCTACACGCGCATCGAGTGGCGCGGCGACGGATCACCACGGATCGTATGGACGGCAACGAAACTGGCGTTTTTACGAACGCCCGCCCTTCGTGCAGGTATGCAGACCCACCTCGTCCCGGTCGGGTTCGATTACGACCGGCTCATCGCGCCGCTCGTTCGCGATCGGTTGAGCGTCGACCGAGTGGTTCTCCTCCAGGGTGCGGTCGGTAGCGCGGCGAACGTCGAGTACTCCCGGACGCTCGCGCGAAAGCTCGAAACGGACTTTCGGAACCTCTTGGGCGCGGAAACCGAGCGCTTCGTCATCGAGGACGTCTACGACTACGACGCGGCGTTCGAGGGAGCGTACGACCTGATCAACGCCGAACTCGACGCCGGCAACGAGATCTGGGTCAACGTCAGCGCCATGCCCCGGACCGTGAGCTTCGCCTTCGCGACCGCCGCCCACTCAGTGATGATCGAACGCGAGGCAGAACGCGACCGGATCCACACGTATTATACGATCCCCGAAAAATACCTGGAGACCGAACTGGCCGAGGAACTCCGCCGCGGCACGGAGTTGCTCAGCGAACTCGCCGAACTCGTAGAAACGGACGGACTCGACGACCTCAACGAACTCGACGAACTCGACGGATCCAATAAATCCGATGGATCCGCCGAAGGAGCCGGCGAGGAGGGACTGTCGGACCGACTCGCCGAACGCGTCCGGAACGCACAGGACCTGCTCTCCGAGTTCGACGAGCGCGGGACGACCATCGGCGCGAAGAGCGTCGATGGGAGCCACATCGTCGAGTTTCCCGTCGCGTCGTTCTCGCCGGTCAAGCCCTTCGAGGAGCTGATCCTGTTCAAACTCGGCTCCGATGGCTCGTTCGAGAGCGTCTCGGAACTCGCTCAGGCGCTCGCTCGGGAACTCGACGAGGAGTACACCGACAGCTTCCGCTCGAAGGTGATCTACAACGTCGATCGGCTGGGCCCTGGTGGAAAGGGCTACATCGAACAGGAAGCACACGGGAAATCCCACCGAACGGAGCTCTCGCGGATCGGCGAGCTGTGGGTGCGTGCCCACGCCAGCGGGGAACGTGAGGGCGACGAGGACACGGACCGGGAAGCGACGGACAACGGGAGCGAGAGCGACGACGGCGAAGACAGCGAACGCGACGCGAACGACCGACGTGACGACGATAGCCTGACCGCCGTCGAGCGGGACGGAAGCAACGAGCGCGCGCCGAAGTGGTAGGTTCGAATGCGTCTCGCTCGCCCGTCGATCCGCCCGGTCGCGCCGTTACTGGCGAAGTGGCGGCCGAAATTCGCGTTTAAATCTACTGGCTCCGTATCGATCACTGAAGCCGAGACCGATTTTCGAACGTTCGTGAACACTCTCGAACGTGCTGCGCCGATTCGACGCAAATCATCGCACCGTCCGGCGAAAAACGGTTCGAACGGGGCACAACGGTCTCCGATTTATATGCAGGTATTCGATGGATGTGAGGGTGCGATGGCAGCCACGAACCCGCCTCGGACCGCGATCGACCAGCCGTTGAACGGAACCGTCGAACTCTGCGACGAGTGCGAAACCGAGACCCCCCACGAGGTCGCGATCGAGATCCGATCGGAGAGCGCCGATCCGGCGAACGCCGGGTGCTCGCGCGAACCGTATCGCGTGACCACCTGCTCGCACTGTGGTACCGGAACGGTCCTCCGCATGAACAACGCCTGAGAAACGCCCCGAATCGATCCCTCGCTGACGTCGACCGATCGACCCTCCCCGCGCCCTCCCTTTCGCGATCCGATCGTCGAGCGATCGTCTGCCGATGAGTCGTGTCCGTTACCGTGGGGTTCCCTGTCGCGGCGGTCAACGAAGCGGTGACAGCCGCGATAGTTACTGTGACTGCCATATCGCTACCGTCCGACAGTCGGTCTCAAGCGAAACAATTCGATGTTCACGTCCGAGCACGGAGTTTCTCGATCCGTGTCACAAGCGCAAGCACGGTCGCACAGAGCGTCAACATGACTGCGCCGGCCGCGGCGATCCCGAGCGCGCTTGCCCCGCCCCACACGAGCGCGCTGTCGGCGACCGGGATCGCGGTGTGATGGGGCTCGCCGACGAGCGGCACGAAGTAATCGAGCACGAGATCGACGGCGTACCACCCGAGCGCGAGAACGATCGCCCGAACCCGGAAATCGCTGTAGCGGTGGATCAGAAAGGCCTGGACGACCATCGCGAGGTGGCTCCAAAAGAGGAAGTTGTACATCGCGGGGTGGAGGTACGAAAAGCCCCCGTCGAACGCAACCAGGACATACGGCGTCCACGCGCCGAGTTTGATACAGCCGAAAAACGCCAGCGCGTTCAGGAGTTCGTTATCGCGGCCGAGTTTCCAAGTAGCTAATGAGAGAGCGATGAAGAGCGTCGCGAGCGGACTGTCGGGGACGAACGGCCACAGTACGACGGGTTCGGCGGCGAACTGAAAGCGGTAGTACCAGAAGCCAAAGGCCGTGCCCGCGAGGTTGATCGCGACGACGGCCCACGCCATCCGCAAGCCGAAGTCCTCGAGCCACGTTGGAAGGGGGGCGACGTACCGGGGGAGGTCGTCGCGTTCGGGGACTCGCCCGCCGAACCGCTCGATCGCGCTCCGGACGTCGGTCCCCGAGGCCATCGTCTCGGATCGAGCGGAGACGGACAAAACGCTGGCGGTCACACTCACCGACACGGCTTCCGATCGTCGGCGAGCCGTGGTGCCTTCGTGTCGTTACGTCAACCCTCTCGCTACCAGTCGAGCCCGACAGGGTCGCCGGGCGGCGAGAGCGGGCTGTCCGGTAGGCCCTCGGGGAGATCGGCGTCGTTGTAGCCGCCGGGTGCGACGTCGTTCGGGTTGTCGGGGTAAAACAGCGAGGCGATCGCCTGAATATGGGCGCGCCCGACGCCGAGTTCGAACTGGCCGCCGCCGTACATCGAAATCCCGTGCTCGATACAGTACTCGATCGTCTCGAACAGCGAGGCGACCGTACTGAATCGGGAGGGTTTGATGTTGAGCCACTCGGGCGCGAACGGCAGGGCTTCGACGCTCCCGACGCCCGTAATCGTCGCGTCCCAGGAGATCCGCGCTTCGTTCGCCGCGACGAGTTCCTCGGTGCCGTCGGTGAGCGCGGGGTCCTCGATGACGGCGTCGGGAAAGCCCTCGAAAACACGCTCGTAGAGGTCGGGATCGGGTTCTTGATCGACGACGGTGCCGTGGTACTGCCCTTTGAGGTCGAGCAGTCGCACGGCGTCGGTCGCGGCAACTGCCTCGATCAACTCCTCGTCCCACTCGGAGACGGGGTCGAGTTTGAACTCCGCGTCGGGGTGGCGATCGAGGACGTCGCTCAGGCGGTCGGTCGTCGGCGGGTCTCCGAGCCGCGTGCTCACGACGAACCGCACTGGGTCGTACGTTCGATCGAGGACGTCGCCGAGACGTTCGCCCGCCTGTCGGAGCGCGAGATCGAGGCCGGCGCTCTCGACGCCCCAGCGCCGGTAGTGTCTCGCCGACTCGCGTTCGGGTTCGCGCGTCGGAAAGCGGTCGACGTCGTCGAGCATCTCCGAGAACTCCGCGAAGGTGTATTCACCCGTGAGACCGAGGTCGCCGACCTCGGCGAGCGCGTCGTGATCCTCGGTGTCGTAGGCGACGTCCTCGCCGCGGCCGGTTTCGTCCTCCCCGTCGAGAACGAACGTCGTCGTTACACGCGTGAAGCCGCTGGAGGTGTCGCGCTCGCGGCGCTCTCGGGTCTCGGCGCCGATCGTGAGCGGTAGGTCGGCGACCTGCTCGTAGAGGCTCATGGGGACTCCAGGATGGCGTGGAACATATAACCCGATACCGGCAGGCGCGGCGTCCGACGCGCGAATTAAGTGGGTCCGAACCGTTGTACTGTTATGTCCGAACCGACGGACCTCGAAGACCTCCGACGCGGAACCGATCTCGTCAAGCGGGGGTTCGCACGCATGCAACAGGGCGGCGTCATCATGGACGTCGTCGACGCCGAGCAGGCACGGATCGCCGAGGACGCCGGCGCGGTGGCGGTCATGGCCTTGGAAGCCGTGCCGGCCGACATCAGGAAACGCGGCGGCGTCGCGCGAATGGCCGACCCCGGTGACATACAGGGGGTCATTGACGCGGTGTCGATCCCCGCGATGGGCAAGGCCCGGATCGGACATACGACCGAAGCCCGGATACTGGAATCGATCGGCGTCGACATGATCGACGAGTCGGAAGTGCTCACCCCCGCCGACGAACGCTATCACATCGACAAGCGCGACTTTACCTCGCCCTTTGTCTGTGGGGCTCGCGACCTGGGCGAAGCCCTCCGACGGATCGGCGAGGGCGCGGCGATGATCCGTACCAAGGGTGAGGCCGGCACCGGCGACGTGAACCAGGCAGTGTCCCACCAGCGCAATATTTTGGGCTCGATCCGCAAGCTCGAAGGCATGGCCCACGAGGAGCGAGAGGCCTGGGCGCGCGAGCACGAAGCGCCTGCCGAGTTGGTCCACGAGACCGCAGAGATGGGTCGGCTTCCGGTCGTGAACTTCGCCGCCGGCGGGATCGCAACGCCCGCGGACGCCGCGCTCATGATGTTTCACGGCTGTGACGGCATCTTCGTCGGCTCGGGCATCTTCGGTGCCGAGAACCCCGAAGCCATGGGCCGGGCGATCGTCGAGGCAGTGAACAACTGGGACGACCCCGAAGCACTCGCGGAGATCGCCACCGACACCGGCAAGGGCATGCAAGGCGAGTCGAACGCCGACATGCCCGAAGAGCAGCAGTTGCAGGGCCGGGGCGTCTAAAACCCACCCTTCCGCACGCACCTTTTTCCTGGCGTCCTCGCTCGCGCTCACCCTGTTCGCGCTCGCTGTGGGGCCAGCAAAAATCTGCATCAAAAACCGCTCGCTCACCTTCGGTTCGCTCGCGGCGGAGTTGCTTGTACAGCACGGATAGCATCGGGCTTAGTCCGTGGTAGAGACAGGGAAAACGTCGTCTCATCGAGCGGATCGATGAGTGAGATAGATTCCCGCGGCGGCGAGCGCTGGCGGCAGGAGGCCGACGAGCGCCGGAAGAGTATACAGAGCTTCGATGGCGGGCGCGAGCGCTCCCGTAGGCGTGGTCTGCTGGGCGGGCGGGACGGAGATCACCAGCCCAATGTACAGCGAGCAGACGAAGAGATAGCCCGCGAGCGCGAGCGCCGCGTCGTAGCGGCGATCGGCCCGCTCGCGGCGGTGATGGCGCGCGACCGCGAGCACGGGGGCGAGCACCGGCGCGACGACGAACAGGCCGACGACGATGAAAAACGCCCGCGAGAGCGTGAAGGTCCCGCCGCGTCCGCCCGTCGTCCCGGCGATCAGTACTACGAGCGCGAAGACGAACAACAGCGCGATGACGGCGGCGACGAGCCCGCCGAGAACGACGTAGGACCTGAATAACCACGAGTCGCTCCGCCGGAAGGCATAGGGAAAGGCCCCCACCAGTCCGGAGTACGTTGACTCCTCCGCCTCGGTTTCGTTTCCCTCCTCGACCGTCGCCTCCGACATACCTCACCTTCGATCGGCAACCGATTAAGCTCCGTGATCGACCACCGCAGGCCGAGCCACGAGGGGTCGGTCGGCAGTCGTCCGGCGGCGGTCGATGTCGAGGGCGGTCAACGTCGAGAGCGGTCGGCGTCGGTAGCGGACGGCGGGGTTTAGTAGCCGGCCGGCGACGCGAGCGTATGTACGTCGATCTCGGCAACGGGCTCGCGTCGGTCGCGTCGCCCGGCGTCTCCCGGGACAGCCTCGAACGGCTCGATGAACGTGTCGCCGGTGCCCACGAGCGGATCGAACGCGGGAGGGGAGAGGAGGAGTTCGGCTACGCGGCGTTGAACTTACCGCAGGAAACCGACGCGAGCGCGATCGAGGAAGCGGTCGCGCCGCTCAGCGGGACGGAGTCGGTGCTCACCGTCGGCATCGGCGGGAGCGCGCTCGGCGCGGCGACGATCTCGGGAGCGCTTGGCCTCTCCGACACTTATGTGCTCGACAACGTCGACCCCGCCCGGACCCGGGACACGCTTTCGAGCCTCGATCTCGCCGACACCGCGATGCACGTCGTCTCGCGGTCGGGAACCACCGTCGAGACGCTCGCGAACTTCCTGGTGGTGCGGGAAGCCTTCGAACAGGAAGGCGTCGACTGGACCGAGCGGACGATCGTCACCACGGGCGAGGACGGTCCATTACGAACGCTCGCCGATCGCCACGACCTGCCGACGCTCGCCGCGCCCGAGGGAGTGCCCGGCCGTTTCGCGGCGCTCTCGTCGGTGGGACTCGTGCCCGCCGCGATCAGGGGCGCGGACATCGAAGGCATGCTCGCGGGCGCATGGGAGGGAACCGATATGGGTGACATCGAGGGCTCGCTGTTCGAGACGCCAGCCTATGCCTACGGCGCGGCGACGTACGCGCTCTGCGAGCGGGGCGCGTCGGTCAACGCGATGATGCCCTACGCCGAGGATCTAGAGTGCTTCGCCGAGTGGTTCGCCCAGCTCTGGGCCGAGAGCCTCGGCAAGGACGGACTCGGACAGATACCGGCGAGAGCGATGGGCGCGACCGACCAGCACTCCCAGCTTCAATTGTACCGGGCCGGCCCGCGGAACACGATGGTAACCCTGGTTCGTCCGCGCGAGCGCCCCGAACACACGATCCCCGAGACCGACTTCGGTTCACTGAGCTATCTCGGCGGCGAGAGTTTGGGAGGGCTCATCGACGCCGAGTTCGAGGCCACGGAAGCGAGCCTCGCGGCGGCCGGGCGGCCCTCGATCCGCGTCGAGATCGACCGGCTCGACGCTCGTGGAGTGGGCGACCTGCTCTACGGCATGGAGCTGGCCTGCGTGCTTGTCGGCGAACTGATGGGTGTAGAAACGTTCGCCCAGCCGGCGGTCGAGTGGGGCAAGCGCGCAACACGAGGACTGCTGGGTGCCGAGGGCGACTTCGAGGAAGCAGAGGCGGTCGGCGAGAAATCCCGACTCGCCGTTTCGCCGGACCGATAACGATCGGAGATCGATAGCGATCGGGACCGGGATCGTAATCCCAATCGGAACCGAGACCGGGAGTCCGATCACCCGGCGACGGTCGCTCGGCGGCGGTCGTTCAGCCGTCGAGTCGGCCGGCGAACTCCCTGTCGGTGAGCACGCGGGGGTACTCCGAGCGCGCGGGGAGCACCCACGGCGAGCGAACGACCTCCTTGTACCCCTCGTAGACGGGGTATCGCTCGACGGTTTGGAGGTCGGTGTACATCGCGGTCCCCCGGTCGCCGCCGAAGACCGCCCAGTCGCTTTCGTCCTCGCCCCGTTTGTCGATATCGAACCAACAGGCCATCGCGATCCCCTCGCGTTCGATCATCGAGAAGACGTCCCTGATCCATCGCGCCTTCATCTCGGGTCGATACGTCCCATCGATGAACGAGGTCGAGGCGAACTCAGTGAGGGCTACCGGCTTGTCCGTGATCGCCCTGATCCGTCCGAGCATGCCACCGAACAGCTCTTCGGGCGAGCGCCAGTCCGACCAGGACTCGACGTCGCCGAAATTGAATCCATCTAGTCCGAGCCAGTCGACGTACTCGTCGCCCGGGTAGTACTGCTCGGCCTCGATGTCGCCCACTTCGTCGGCGTTCGGAGCCCAGATCCACTGGAGGTGGGTGCTCTCCATCGCGGTCCCGGTGAAGATGTCGTGGACCCGGCGCCACATCCCGATGTAATCAGCGGGCGTCGACTCCGAGTCGGTGGCGCTCCAGGGAAACCAGTTGCCGTTCATCTCGTGGGCCGGCCGGAGGTATATCCGTCGCTGAGGGGTGCGTTCGCCCTCGGGACCCAGCACCCATTCTTCGATGCTGGTGGCCCACTTCTCGATGAT
Organism: Halobacteriales archaeon QH_6_64_20; assembly: GCA_003021235.1. GTDB lineage: Archaea > Halobacteriota > Halobacteria > Halobacteriales > Halococcaceae > PXQR01. The sequence goes on from PXQR01000024.1 coordinate 13,276, forward strand.
CCGGTCGTACTCACCTGCTCGGATCCGGCGATCGACCGCCGGATCGGAGTTCTCCGGCGGGTTCGTGTAGGCGGGCATCCACGTAACGATCGGGACGCCTCCGCGCTCCCAGATGGGCGTCAGCCGTTTTTCGACGAACTGTTCGACCCCATCAGGGGATTCGAGCCCATTGACGAAGGTCGTGACCGTCGCCGGCCGCTGGGTCGCCCAGCGCTCGTACGGTCCGAGCGTCGCGAGGGCAGCCGGCGTGGCATCGATAGCCAGCCCCGAGAGGGTCGTCCCGGATCGCGGCTCCGGGTCCGGGTTCGGGTCCGTGTCGGTATCCGCATCCGTGTCAGTGTCCCCTCGTTCGGTCGTCGGATCGCCCTCGGAACTCGTCTTCGAATCCGTTGCAGTCCGGGATTCGGGCTCGGGTCCCGGTTCCGACGTCCTGGCGGTCGTCGACCGTGACGTCCCCGATCCGGAGTCGGGACCCTCCGAACAGCCGGCGAGACCGACGGCACAGGCGAGCCCTGCCGATCGGAGGACGGTTCGACGGTTCATCGCTCGATACCCCGTTCGGCCGTTCGCCTGGTCGGTATGGTTCGGGTCATGGGTGTCGCCGTCAGCGTCGGTGCCGTCACTGTTTTCGCTGTTTTCGCTGTCGTCGCTGTGTTCGCCGTCATCGTTGTCGTCGCCGTCGTCGCTGTCGTCTCTGTCGTCGCCGTTTTCGCTCGAATCGAGCAGCGGCGTCCGGGTCGTGTCGTCGTGTCGCGGGTGTGTGGTGATCCCATCGGAGCGTGTGACCGGTCAGTCGGCCTCGATCTCAGCCTCGGCGTCCGTGTCGGTGTCGGTGCTGGTATTGGTGTCGCTACCGAGGCCGTCGATGAGGTCCGGTTTCACTTTCGTCGTTACGTCGAAGTCCTGGGGCGGGTGGGTAAAGCCGACGAACGCGCCCGCGGAGTGAAGCACGCTCACGAGCGGCGCGAGCAGTACTAACAGGACGCCGACGCGAAGCGACTCGTCGTAGTAGGTCACCCCGAGCACCGACCAGAGGACCGTCGGTCCGAACAACACCAGCGAAAGCGCCTGGAACGCCGGGCCGAACGTGCCAGTTCCAGGGATCAAGAAGGGAACGAGCACGAGGATCGGGACGAGCGCCGACATCGCCCACGCCACGTTCCGGAGGGTACAGATCGCTCGATAGGCCGACGAGAGGAGTCCACTTTGATCCTGTGAGCCCGCGAGCCACCGGCTCCGTTGGTCGATCATCGCCCGGATCGACGGTGGTGCCTGCGTGTCGAACTTCGTCTCGCTCACCTCGAAGTCGACTGCCTCGCGGCGCATGGCGTTCCAGACGAAGCTCGTGTCCTCGATCAGCGTCTCCCTGTCCCAGGTGATCCGGTCCTCTAGCTCCTTGCGGACCGCAAGCCCGCCGCCCCAGGCGTACAGCGGGATCGCGAGCCGCGAGAAGGCCAGCTGCTCGGTCTGGAATCCCATCCGGTAGATCTCCGCGAGATAGGCGAGGAGCGACCGGCTCCGGGTGGGGCGCTCCCTGAACTGGACGACGTCCCCGTCGGGGATCCCATCGAGGTCCGTGGTGATCGTGTCCTCGTCGAGGAAGAGCACATACTCGCGCTCACAGGGGATCTCCCGCCTGGCCCACTCGAGCGCGCGGCCCTTCCGCGTCGCCGCACACTCGAAGGCGTCGGGAACGACGTGGACGGTCGCTCCGGCAACCGCGATCGGCTCCTCGCTGATGACGTGACACTCCTCGATTTCGGGGGGGAGGGCGTCGACGCTGGCCTGGACGACGCCGCCGCCGTCGACGGTCAGGACCCGTGCCTGGACCTCCCCCAGGTCGTGGACCGGCGGCGAGTACCGCTGTCTCCGGGCGGGGAGGAACATCTCGTACGCCCAGTACGATATCGCGGCGAGCTGTATCAGTGCGGCGGCCCAAACGACGATCGACACGACCCCGATCGAGGTGGCGTCGATCGACGGGGCCGATTCGATCGCCCACCCGAGCACGGACGGCGGGAGCAGTGGGGCGATCGTCACAGCCCGTGCCCCCCATCGGCCTGGGTCAGGAGGGGGCCAGGGTCCCCGACGGCGGTCGACCGCCGATCGGCGTCGATAGTCGACCGCCGGCCGTCGTAGCGCTCGTGACGCTTACGATGCTCGTAGCGCTCGCTCGATCGCGACGAGGCGTTCGCTCGCGAGTCGTTCGTCGGTCCCGAGACGAACGAAACGGCGACGTACTCCAGGGAAACCGTCCCGTCACCGCCGGCCCGATACCCGCGGAACTCGACGTTTCGACGCGGTTCGTCGAGCGTGAATTCGAGGGTGACGTTCTGTGGCCCCTCGACGGCCGGAACGGTCGTATCCGCGATGGTTCGGTGGGTCTTGCCCGCCGCCACGTCGACACCGGCGACGGGCTTTTCGCTACCTCGCGTGACGTTCATGCGGAACGTCGCGGTGTACGTGCCCGGCGGGAGCAGTGCGTTCGGACCGTACCAGAGGTAGGTGCCGGCCCGGCCGCCCTCGGCGACGACCTCACCACCCGTGATCCGGGCGTCGTTCGGGATGAACGCCGAGGCGTCGTACCGTCGGGACTCGACGGCGTACGCGCCCGTAATTCCTCGGGGCGGGCCATCGTAGCCGCGTTCGAGTACCCAGATCCCGTCCTCGTAGGCGACCAGGCCGTAGCCCGCGCCGAGGCGATCGCCGTAGACGCTTTCGAGCGGTGTCGACCACCACGTCGTCGTATCGAACAGCAGGTACTCCGGCGTCGGCGTTCCGTACCGCTGTTGGTAGTACCCGAAGGTGCTCTCGACCGGGATGAAGGTCGCACGCGGGCGGGTCGCGACGTGTGAGTAGAGGTCGTTCTGGGTGAGCAACGAGGCCGATTCCGGAACGAGACCGATTGCCTCGCGCCGCAGGTCGTCGTGATCGGCGTCAGTCGGAGCGACGTCGGTTTCGTCCTGGCCGGCGACGACCGCCGCCCCGGCGATCAGGTTCACTACGAGCACGACGACGAGCACTCGACCGACGCCCGACCGCCCGACCGCGCGGAGCGTATCGCGGTCCGGTATCGAAAGCAGGCGTCCCTCGGTCACGATGGAGCCGGCGAGAGTCCCTCTGAGGTCGGTGCGTCCGAGAGCGCGAACCGCGCCGATGTAGACGAACGGCAGTACGTAAAGCGGGTAGTGAGCGCCGAACGTGTAGTAGACGTCCCGGCCGGCGAAGACCCACGCGAAGGCGAGATAGGGCGCGAGCGCTCCGAGCGTGATCTCGTCGGTCAACGGGAGGAACAACACCGGTGCCGTGAGCAGTAGTAGAAAAGCGACCTTCTCGAAGAGGCCGAGCGAGAGCGTCTCGATCAGGACCTCGGGGTTGGCGAGCGAGATCGCGATCAGTTCGGCGATCGACCCACGAACGCCCTCGACGTACGGCCGAAATGGCGGCGCGATCGAGGCCGGCGGGAGCCCCGAGAAGGCGCTGAACGCGGCGACGACACGGGTGGCGAGCAGGCGGACCCCGACCGTGAGCGCGGCCGCCCCGACGAGAAGCGGGAGATCGGCCCGGAGTCGGCTCTCCCGATAGGCCGCGACGAAGAGCCCGAGTAGGAAGCCGACCGCGATGATCACGACGAACTCGTTGGTCAGCAAGGCAAGCGCGAACAGGCCGAGGAAGGCGAGTGAGCGACGTTCGGTGTACGTATAGTACGCACCGAAGACGAACAACGGGAGAAGTACCTGTTCTTGAAAATGGAACAACCACGCCGACCAGAGGAAGGGATTGAGCGCGTAGGAGGCAGTCACCCACCCGGCGAGCCGATCGCTATCGAGCCGGTCGCGGGCGAGCACCCACAACAGGGGTATGCTCGCGGCGAGCGTGAACGCCTTGGCGACGATCAACGTGTACGGCGAGGGGACGAGCGCATACAGCGGCAAAAAAGCAAGCAACGTTACGGTGAAATGCCCGCCCCAGTACGAACCACCGGGATGGCTGGCGATGTATTTGCCCTGCTGGAGCCACCCCTCGCCCGCGAGCGTGGTCGCGAACATGTGGATGTAACTGCCGAAGTCCGCACCGCCCAGCGCGAACCCCTGGTAGAGCACGGACATGTACAGGCTGAAACCGACAAACAACGCCATCGAGAGCGCGAGCACGTACCACGTCGGGTCACCCCGATCGGGGATCGCGGTCGAGAGCCGCCCGATCAACCGGGTCGGTGAAACTGCCCACCGGAGATAGCCCGACTCACCGCTCATCCGTTCTCACCCCCGTCCGGCGAGTTCACGGCCCCGAGGTCGCCGTTCGCCGACGACTCGCTCGTAGCGCTCGCGGGGGCGGTGACGCCGGCTGAAACCGGTAGCGAGGCGAGGTCGGGACGGAAACATCGTTGCATCAGTTAATTTCTGTGAGGAAATACTGCATATATTCGTTTCTCTTAATGCGACGATACCGGGAACCGAAGGAACCCGCTACCGCCGGTAGAACCCGAATAGAACGCGTTCGGAGCGATTCAAGCAGACAGCACGCCGCGCCGGCCGGTCGTAGACAATCCCTTCGGGAGGACTCGAAGCGGTTCCCGATGGATGTCCGTGAGGTCGTCAACGTACGGCGGGGCGACGGGACACCCGTTTGGATCGGGTCCGAACACGGTTTCTGATAGCTCTTCCGTAGTATTCGCTCCCGTTCGGCTGGCCGGTGCGCCCTCGGCTCACGACCGGTCGTGCGCCATTGTGTATCAGGAGAACCACGAGAACACCGGAGGACCGCTAGTCGCTACAGGATGCGTCGAACGGTAGCCTATCGGAACAGCAGGTCCATCAGCACCGTCCGAATCTGCCGACTAACGATCTTCACGTCGAGGCCGAACGACTGGTGGCGGATGTACTCGATGTCGTAGTGTAATTTCAACTCGGGGTTCGTGCTCGAAACCTCGTTGACCTGTGCGAGGACGGTGCTCATGTCGCCGGCGAGTATCGAGTACAGCTGTGGAATCTCGTCCAGATGCGTGCGTCGGAGGAGACGGCCGACACGAGTGATATGAACGTTCTCCTCGTCGTCGACCGGTGTCGTATCGCCGCTTCTCGGCGTCATGGTTCGGAACTTGTACAGCCGGAACGTCTCGCCGAACGTCGTCGTGCGATCCTGGCTGTAGAGAACCGGCCCGGGGCTATCGAGCTTGATCGCGACGGCGATAGCGAGCATCAGCGGAGCGAGCACCAGCAGGCCGGCGAGCGCGAACGCCTTGTCGAACAGGGTCTTCAGTATGTGATTCGTCCAGTGCCACGGTTCGAGATCGATGTCGACGAAGTCGCTGTGTTCGTCCTTGGTCAGCACGGACTCGGCACACTCGCGGTGAGCGGTGACCGATACCCCGTGACTGTGGCAGGCGGCGAGCGCTCTGAAGAAGGCCGTACGATCCGGCGCGCCGAAGGCGAGGACCGCCCGCTCGAC
>PXQR01000025.1:0-17364 GCA_003021235.1 Halobacteriales archaeon QH_6_64_20
GACAGTCGTCAGGAGCGCGAAAACGATCCGCCAACGCCGGACGAGGACGATATCGAACGTGTAGTCAACGAACTCGATGTGCGCACACTCGAACGGATCGATCCGCGAAAGATGGCGACTGCGTCTGTCGCTGGTAGTGTCCAGACGCTACTTGACTGGCGATATTCCAACGACGATCTAGACGGACTTGTAAAAGGTTGACTCCGTTTTTCCTACTTTCTTGCTTCCCGGATCTATATTTCTGAGTTGAAGACAGTTTTTGCTGAGTTCCAAACCGCACAAAAATACGGCTCCTATCTTGCTCACAATTCCCGATTGGATGACAAGGAACTTGATTGCGCCTTCGAGCATTCCCGCTACGGCCTCGGCGATCGGCATCTCCGCAACAAGCGTGAGGACTAGTGAGGACATGAAATCGGCTACGACAGTGTCTTGCATACCCGTTCCTCGCGAAGGGAAGCCAAACGATATCGATGTAGGTTCCGACCGACCGGCGGTTCAGACTGATTCATTGCCGTCGCCGATCGGCAACTGATTCGCCTCACTCACTTTTCCGTAGGACGAAACGCCCGCAGGGTATCGCGGGTTCCCAACTGCGTCTCGATTTCGACGAGACCCAGGTCGGTGAACACGCGACGCCAGTTCCGATAATAGAGCGGAACCCCTTCGTCGACGTGAGTCACGTCGGGGTCGCCGTCCTCCCCGCTCCCTGCGGTCGCTTCACCCGTCTCCCTCCCGGGTCCCTCGTTCTCGACGGTTATCAAGAGCGTATCCGTGACCCGTGCCAACTCCGCGAAGACCCACTCGCTATCGGGGTGGACGTGCTGGAGCGTTTCGACCGAATACACCGCTTCGAACGCCCCGTCTTCGACGGTTTCGAGGACGTTCTCGATCGCGTCGGCGTGGAAGGTCTCGGCCGCGGCGAGATCGGGATAGGCCGTTTCCATCACCGCCAGAGCGTCCTCGTTGACCTCGATGCCAGTCAGGTCCCGAAAGCCGTCCGCGTGGAGGTAGGCGAGATGCCGGCCCGAACTGCACCCGGGTTCGAGCACGGAAGCCTCCCGGTCGACGTACCGATCCAGGAGGGCGCGGATCGCTTCGCTCGTCTCGTCCGGGCCACGGTGGGCGTAGTACGCCGGCGAGAACTCCCCGGAGCGCTGTGCCCATCGCCGACGTACGTCATCGGAGTCCATGGAGAGAGTGTTTCGGGGACGACGACCGGGATCCTCGGCCGAGGGCTTTCGGTCGGCGGTTGCGCTGGGCGCTGCTCGCTCGGTAAAAGAGCTATTCGAGCCCGCCGATGTGGCCTTCCCGACGGAGCTGGTCGGCGTCCCGGCCGGTGTAGCGCCACTCGATATTGGCCTTTTCGTCCTGCCAGGACCACGGTTCGACGAGGACGACGTCGCCCTCGTTGATCCAGGTGCGATACTTCATCCGGCCGGGGATCCGGCCCATCCGGTTCTCGCCGTCCTCACAACGGACCCGGACGTGGTTGCCGCCGTTGTGTTGGGTGACGATCGCGAACAGTTCGTCGTCGTTGGGCATGCGGAGGTTTCGACGCCCGCTTTCTTCGCTCACTACCTCCCCGTACGCGGAGCGCACGGTAAAATCCCTCGGAACACGCGGTAGCTCGGGTCACGGTACGTTCGATCCGTTCGGGGTCCCCACAGCATTCGTTCCGTTCGACGGAGGACGGCCGTGTTCGTCGTACGATGGCTTCGTCGCACAACGGCTTCGTTCTACGGGCGCGGTGAGCACCGCGCTTCGGCGGGACGATCCGCGGCTCATCGCTCCGGGTCGATCCGGTCGTCCCCGTCGGGCCGACAGCACACCGTCACGACCGGCCAGACATCCATACGCCGGGAACGCTCGAGGGTATCGATCCGGAAGCCGGCCGCCCGGATCGCCGCCGGGACGTCGAACGGACGGCAGCCGACGCGCGCGAACCCGGGGACGTGTCGGTAGGCCCACTCGTAGCCGCGCAGGAATCGGGAGCGTTCTACGTCCGCTCGGTCCATCGTCACCGCACAGAGGACGCCTCCGGGGGCGAGCACGCGCCGCATCTCGTCGAGAACCGCCCGGAGCGAGGCCCGGTCGAACAGTTCCAGCACGTCGAACGCCAGCACCGCATCGATGCTCCCGGCGACGAAGGGTAGCCGTCGCGCGTCGCCGCCGAGAACAGAGACCCGGCCGGCGTCCCCTGACCTGTGGACCCGATCGGCGGCGTCCGCGAGCATTCCGGGCGCGGCATCGAGCGCGTAGATCGTACCGCCCGCGCCGACTCGCTCGGCGAGAGCGCCGAGTGTGAGTCCCGGCCCACAGCCTACGTCGAGCACGCACGTTCCGGGATCAGGGTCGAGCAGGTCGAGTGCGCGTCGTTTCGAAGGGGCCTCCAGCCGAGCCACGGTATCGGCATACAGCGACGCCCACCGGTCATAGGTAGCTCGCACCGTCTCGTTCGAAACCGGAACCGGCAGGGTCCCGCCGCCTCGTCCGCTCTCGCTGTCGTTTCGCTTCCCGACCCCGTTCCGGTTTCCGGCTCCATCTGAACTCCTGACCCCGTTCGGGTTCCCGGCTCGGTTCCGGTCGGTCGCTCCCGATTCGGTCGTCGTCCAGCACGTCCTCACACGGCGACGACCGAGCCGAGCGTGCTTCACCGTTTTCGTCGCGGCCGAGTCGGACGAACCCTTATTCCGATACGGCCGGTGAGAAACGGTAGACGATGGCACAGTCCTCAGCCGCCGAGTTCTGGACAACGGCCGCCGTATCGACGGGCCCATCCGAGGCGATCGACGCCGACCTCGGTTTCGAGGTCAGTGATCAGGCGTTCCGGTTCGTCTCGAACGCGGCCGAGGCACGTGACCTCGCCGACGAACTCCTCCCGGCGGCCGCCGAGGCAATCTCGCTGTCGGCGAGCCTCTGTCCGGACTGCCTCGCCGAGCGCGCGTACGATCGGATGGTCGTTCCGATGGCGCTCTTCGAGGTAGCCGGCGAGGTTCACCTCCGGAAACGGTGCGAGGAACACGGCACTCAGGAGGACGTCTGCTGGACGGACGCGGGGCTGTATCACCGGGCACGAACCTTGGACGAGGCCAGTCGCCACCCGGCGTTCGGGAACGTTCCAGACGGTGTCGTCCCTGACGATCCGGTCCTCGCTGATGACGCCCGTTCTGTCGGCAACGTCCGCCCTGCCGAGGACGCCTGTGGGACCGACAGTGGGGGCTGTTGTACGGGTTCGACCGGAGAGACCTCCGGGATCGGGAACATCACGGTCACGAACCGCTGTGACCGGTCGTGTCACTACTGTTTTTTCTACGCCGAGTCGGGCGAGTCGCTCTACGAGCCGACGAAAGCCGAGATCCGCGAAATGGCCGCCCGGCTCGCAGAAGAGGGCGTCGGCGCGATCCAGCTCACCGGCGGCGAGCCGACGGTGAGGGGGGACATCGTCGAAATCGTCGGGATCGCCGCCGAACACGCCGATCAGGTCCTGCTCAACACCCATGGGGCGCGCTTCGCCGCCGAGCCCGATCTCGCACGGGAGGTCGGCGCGGCCGGCGCGCGGGGGATCTACACGAGTTTCGACGGCCTCACACCCCAGCACAACCCGAAGAACTACTGGGAGTTCCCCCGTACCCTCATGGCCTGTCGGGACGCCGGGATGTGTGCAATGCTGGTCCCGACGGTCGTCGGCGGCTGGAACGACGAGGACCTCGGCGACATCGTCCGGTTCGGGGCGGCCAATGCCGAGACGGTCTGTGGGGTGAACTTCCAGCCCGTCTCCTTCGTCGGCCGGATGGGTTCGAAGGAACGCCGCGAGCAACGGGTCACCGTCCCCGACGTCATCGGGCGGATCGCCGCTGATACCGACGGGACGATCCCCGCCGACGCCTGGTACCCGCTTCCGGTCTACCGTGCCATCGCCGAGTTCCTCTCGAACTGGACCGGCAACGGGCTCTACGGGCTGTCGAGTAGCTTCTCCTCGTGGATGGTCACGTACGTTCTCGTCGACGGCGAGGAGTTGGTTCCGATCACCGACGTGATCGACATCGGCGAACTGCTCGGAACGCTCCGCGAGGTCGTCACGGAGTACGGGGGCGAGCCGAGCGGGCTCGATCGAGCACGGGTCGCGAAAGAGCTGCTCGCCGACCTCGATACCCTGCTCGGTCCCGAGGCACCCGCGGCCGCCGAGTTCGGGTCCGGCCTCCGAGCGGTGCTGGCCGACGGTCGCTTCGATGGCCTGTTCGATCGACTGACCGAGTGCTACGACCGCGTGCTCCCGGTCGGGGTTCGACACTTCCAGGACCCGTACAACTACGATCTGAGCCGGGTCGACGACTGTGACGTCCACTACTCGATGCCCGACGGCCGCGTCGTTCCCTTCTCGGTTTACAATGTCGTCCCGGAACGCTATCGCGACCGGGTGAAACGCGAGCACGCGATCTCGGTCGCACAGTGGCGCGATCGCGAATACACGGCACTGACGCGCGCCGACGCACCGAACCGCACTCGCCGCGACGGCGACGTGATCGATCCCGACGGCGGGAGCGACGGCAACGAACCCGACGAGGGGATCTACGGGGTCGACGTCACCTACCGCCGCGAGGGAGACGAACGGGAGCGCGGGAAGATCGAGGAGGCCTACCGGGCGTCGATCGAGGACTTGGCACCCGTCCGATCGGTGCTCTGAGACGCGGGCGGACGGCTCTTCGCGAATTTCGTCCGCGCGGTGACCGCGTGGTGTCGAGGTCATCGGGTCGGATCGTCGAACCGGGCCGATATCGTCGATCGATACGTTCCGGGATCGCCGGCGAGCGCGACGACGCGGGTTCGGTTCTCCCGGGCGGAAACCCTCTTTAGCACACGGGCACGAACGGCGGGACACCGATGAGCGATAGCGAGGGGACCGACGACGAGTTCGACCGCGTGAGGGAGCGAGCCGCCGCGGAGATCACCGAGGACGAGAGGGGTATTCGCTCGATGTACGTCGGGTTGATCGACGACGCCGGCGACAACGAGTTCTACTTCGCCAACGCCGACGACGCGGACCTCCAGGGGGTGGCGGTCACTCAACTCGGGATGATGACGCGCGTGCTCGCGGACCAGTCGGACGCGGACGTCGAATACATCGCCGGACTGGCCGCCGAGCGAGCCGAGGAGATGGACCTACGCCGTTGAGCGATCCCGCTCGTCTTTTCGCCTCGCGGAGACCACAGCAGGCGAGAACACGGCAAGGGCGAGGGAACGAACCCGTAGTCAGTTCGAGCACTCGTCGACCGATCGCCGTTCATGGATCCGACGATGGATCGTGCCCGCCGTTACCGGTATCCGAGCGCCTTCAATCGCGTAGTGACACCCGACGGTGGCGTTCGCTCGTCCGTGCTCTCGGTTCCGCCGACCCGCCCGGCGTGTTCGCTCGCCGCCTCGTGGAGTTCGCTCGTGATCTCGGTGCCCGCAAAGGTCTCGTAGACGTTCTCTTCCTCGGCAGGGTCGGTCGATCGCCGGTATAGCTCTCGGTGGCCCGACTCGGTGTGATAGACGTAGGTCCACTCCCGGGTCCGTGCGCTCACGAGCAGTTCGCCCTCGTCGAGCCGTCGCGGGATCGGCTGTTGGGTTATCTTCGATCCCCGAACGGCGACGGAGATCACCGGCGCGCGGTCGGGACCCCTCTCTCCGGCCCCTACCCTCGTCCTTCCCTCCGCCCCCTCCGTCTCCCCTGTTCCGACGGCTCCGACGGCTCCGAGCAGACTCCGTCCCTCGAAGTCCGGGGACACGTCGACGCCCATCCCCGCACAGACCGTCGGCGCGACGGCGTCGAGCCCCACCGCATCGGCAACGCTGTCGGACGCCATTCCCGGGTAATCGACGATCAGCGGCACGTGGACCAGCTCCTCGTAGAGTTTGGGATAGTGTGCGAGGTGGCCGTGTTCCTGGAACTCCTCGCCGTGATCGCCCGCGACGACGATCGACGTGCGATCGCGCAGGCCGCGTGCGGCCAACCCGTCGAGGACGTTCCCGACGCTGGCGTCGATCCCGCGGATCGCCGCCCGGTAGAGTTGGCGGAGCCGACGGAGGGTCCCTTCGTCGACTTCGAGCCCGAGCCCAGTGCGTGCATGGGCGCGCAACGCCCTGAGCACCCCGACTCGATCGCCCGTGACCTGCTTGACGTGGCGCGGCGCAGGGAGATACGGGGTATGGGCGTCCATGTAGTGTAACCAGAGGAAGAAGGGTTCGTCGACCCGCTCGACGAACGCCCGTCCCCGAGCGCCGACGGCCGCCGCGCGCGCATCGTCCCCACCAATGCTCCCCGCGCTCGTATCGGCCCTGTTGTCCGCGTCGCTCGTTGCTTCGCCGACCGCCCCGCGCGCCCGGGTCGTTGCCCGTCGGGCCGCCGTCGTCGCCAGTTGCACCCATCCTTGCACGGTCGGATGGGCAGTCAGGTACTTGCTGTAGACGCCCGTTTCGTCCCCGAGCAGCGACTCGAACTCGTCGAACCCCCGGTCGTACCCCCAGTGTGAGCTCAGGAAACCGTTCGCGGCGTTGATTCCCGCGGTCGCGATCCCCGCCTCGGAGAGGACCTCGGCGAGCGTCGGCGAGTCGGGCAGGCCGACCGACGGCGAGGACTCGAAGACCGGCCGCGAGGCCATGATCGACGGGAACGAAAACGGCGTCCAGTTGCCGTGTGCGAAGGCGTTCTCGAAGACCGTCCCGCGTTCGCGGAGCCCGGCGAGCGTCGGCGCGTGACCGGACGCTCCGGGCCCGGACAATGCGTCCGCCCGCAGGGAGTCGATCGTTATCAGTACCGTTCCCGCGATATCGTCGGTCGCCTTCGAGTCCGCGAACCTCTCTCTGACCGGTCCCATTCCCCTGATCGATCGACGGCCGCTTGTATATCGCTTTCCACTCGAATACACATAGCTCTCCGTTCGCTTCCCCGGCCACGAGGGAAAACGAGAGCCAGCGAGTCCGGCCGGTCGCTCGACTCGTCCCATCTCGCCGATACCGATCGTCTCCCGACAGCCTATGTTTCCCGTCCGTGTTCGTTCCGAAATCGGGTTCGTCGCTCTCAGCGCTTCTCGTCGGATTCGCCCTGCAGGATCGACGACGGTGAGACGTCGCCGCCGATCCGGTAGGCCGACTCGACGGGGTAGCGCTCCCACCGATCGAGCGCGACGTGGAGCGCGATCGCGACGGCCAACAGGCCGAAGTTCCAGATCGGCGAGTCGTAGTAGATCACGTCGATGACGATCGTCTCCCGGTAGAGCGGCCATAGCGGCGTGAGCGGCGCGGCGGTATCGGGTGCCGAAAGCAGGTCCGCAAAGACGTGGCTCAACCCGCCCAACAGGAAGCCGCCCGTCGCGAAGGCGAACACCGTCTCCCGGGCGATCGAGTCGCTGTGAACCCACGCGTGTTCGTTGAGAACGTCCGTGAAATATCTCGCCGCCCCCGCGCCGCCGCCGACGCTCGCGACCGAGACGAAAAACACCGTGTGGGTCACGCCGTGGTGTTGCATGGCCGGGACGACCTGGCTCGAGAACAGATCGACGTCGGGTAACATAGCGGTCACGAGACAGAACCCGACGAAGGTCAGACTCCCCCGTCGTCCCCAGACGAACCACGCCGGCGAAGCGAACAACAGCGCGATCGCGATGTGTCCGCTCACGTCCACCATACGCCGTCTCGATGCCCGCCGGGTATATACCTGTATGCTACGGGTACATGTCGGCCCCGTCTCGCCGCTCGACTCGCTTCCTGCCATCGTTTCCGCCGCGCTCGGCCATTCCCAGGCGGTCTCGGGTCGTCGCCCTCGCTTCGTCCGTCGCTCCCGTCCTCGCTTCCTCGTTTCCCTTCGTGGCCGGTCGTGCGCCCGTAGTGTCCGTTACCACAACCCTTTGACCCGTAGCGAGCCACGTCCGTGTATGTCGGATACGTCGGTTCCCGAACTCGCGGTCTCGCTTCTGCGGGCGGTCGAGGCCGGCGAGAACACTACCGAGACCGAGCGCGAACTGGCCGCGCTCGACCGCGAGGAGTTGCTCAACGCCCTCCCGGACGATCGGGTCAAAAAGGCCGTCTGGATCGATCTGTACAACGCCTTCGCCCAGCTTCCCCTCGAAACGAACCCTCGGTTGTTCGAGAACAGAGGTACTTTCTTCGGCGCGAAGCGTATTCCAGTCGCCGGCCGATACCTGAGCCTCGACGACATCGAACACGGCCTGCTCCGCCGATCGCAACTGTCCTGGGGGCTGGGCTACCTTCCGGATCCCCAACCGTCGGGGTTCGAGCGAGCACTACGGGTCGAGCGACGCGACCCGCGAATCCACTTCGCGCTCAACTGTGGCGCGACGAGTTGTCCGCCGATCGCCGCTTACACCCCCGAGGAGATCGGATCCCAGCTCGACCTCGCGAGCGAATCGTATCTCCGAGGGGAAGTCGAGTTCGACCGCTCGAAGAACGTCGCGCGCGTCCCGCGGCTCTGTCTGTGGTACTACGGCGACTTCCGCGGTCGGCGGGGGATCCGCTCGTTACTCCGGCGCTACGGCGTGATCGGCGACTCGGCGACGCCGCGGATCAGGTACAAGGGATACGACTGGAGCCTCGATCGGGGAAACTTCCGCGAGTCGCTTTCGCTCTCGGCCGAGGAACCCCGAGAGTCGGCGACGAACGGTCGTCCGATCGACGACTGATCGCCCGGACGATCGTCGATCGTTCGACCAGCGACCGACGGCCGGCGACCGGCCGAGGAACGGGTGGCCAACGCACAGCCACGAAACCGGGCTCACCGCAGCGCGACGAACGTCCAGCTTCCGGTCTGGACGACCGCGAGACAGACCATCGCGGCTACCGTCGGGAACGGGGATCGCCGACGCGTGAACCACGCCATGCCCCATAGCACGAGCGGGAGCGAGAGGAAACTCGCCCATGCCACGGGCAACGGAAGCACCGTCCCTTCGAGAACGGGGAGCGATCCGAACGCAAGCGTTACGCAGGCGAGATAGAGGCCACGGAGCCGTCGCGGCGACCACCGCGTCGGTACGGTGTTCTTCCCGACGGCGGCGTCCGCTCGCCTGTCGGGCCACTGCGTGGCTAAGAGGTTCGCGAAGACGAGCAACGCGAAGGGCACACAGGCAAGCAAGGCGTCGAGACGAACCTGCCCGCTCGCGACGGCGTAGCCGTACAGCGGCAGAACGAGCCCGCCGAGCGCGGCGTTGTCGAGTTCGCCCAGTCCGTGCCGCGCGAACGCCGGTCCGACCGAGTACGCCCAGCCGAAAACGGCGATCACGGCCGCGAGTGGGACGGCGATCGGTTCGAGCAGTCCCGCCGACAGCGCGACGACGGCGATCAGCGCGCCGGCCGAAAGCGCCGCCACCGCCGCCGACAGCGCGAGACGTCGGGGAAGCCCCGTCCGGGCAAGTGCGCCGCTCCCCCCGGAGAAGGGCGTACGGGAGGTCAGACGATCGCTCCAGTAGTCGGCGTACTCGTTGGCGTAATGAACGCTCGCGGCTACCGGGAGCAACGTGCCTACACCGACGACGAGTTCGGTGACATCGAGCGCAACCCCCTCCGCGAACGCGATGGCGATCCCGAGCGCGTAGACGAGCGCGATCAACAGTAGCTGTGCGGGGCGGCTCATCGCCCACAGCGCCCATCCTACCTGCGTAACCGACCACCCTTCAACCCACGCTCGCACGTGAGGTACGTAGGACGCCGCGGGCTTCAGTGCTCGGAGCCGTCGCCGCGCCGGATCGCCTGGAGGGAGAGGGAAAGTCACGATCCGGTTTGCTTGCCTCGATGTCGTCACCGGCAGACCGTCGGGGTTATCCGGCGAACCCGCCTCCGGTCGGCGATGGCCGATCCGACCGCCTCGCGCGGGGACTACGCGCTATTGGGGCTTTCGAGCCTCGGCTACGGCTGTCTGACGTTCGTGTGGTTCTCGGTAGCCGCCTTCCTCCCGGTTCTGACCACCGACCTCGGGCTATCCGGCACGCAGGCGGGCCTGCTGACGAGCGTGATCCCGCTCGTCTACGTCCCGTGCTCGCTCGCGAGCGGCCTCGCCATCGACCGTATCGGCGCGCCGCGGGCGATTGCCGTCGGATTAGGTTCGTTCGGATTCGCCCAGTTCGCCCGCGCGGCTGCGCCCGGTTTCCCGACGCTTCTCGCGCTCACCGCGCTCGTCGGCCTCGGCGGGACCGCCATCACCTTCGGCCTCCCCAAGCTCGTCGCCGAGCGCTTCTCGCCCGCGCGATCGGGCACGGTGTCGTCGGTCTACTTGCTGGGATCGTACCTCGGCATCGCCGCCGCCTTCGGTCTCGGCAGAGCGGTCCTCGGCCCGTTGTTCGGCGGCTGGCGGCCGGTCTTTCGCTGGAGCGGCCTCGTCGTCCTCGCCTTCGCGCTCGTCTGGACCGTCGCCGCAGGCCGGGTTGCCCGCCGGCACGGCGACCGACGAACCCACCAGCAGGCGGCGGACCGCTCTCGGGACGATGGGCGAACCGACGAACGCGGGGACGTCGGCGAACGGGCTTCCACATCCGATCGAGCGAGAACGGGCGACTCCGCCACCGCTGGCGACGGTGACGGCGGCGGCAGTGACGGCGACGACCGTGATAGGGACGATAGCAACGGCGACAGCGACGACGCTAGAGCCGCCGTCCGGTCGGTGGCAGCCGACCTGCAACGAATGAGTTCCCACCGCGAGATGCGCCTTCTGATCGTCGTCGGGGCGATGTACCTCTTTCTCCTCCACGGACTCCAGAACTGGCTCGCCGCCGCGCTCGAAGCGAGGGGGAGTAGCCCCTCCCTCGCCGCGGGGATGGCGACGTTGCTCATCGTCGCCCGCGCGATCGGCACGGTATCGATCCCGCCGCTATCGGACGCTCTCTCCCGACGTCGTGGGGCCGTCATCGGCTGTGGCGCGCTCGCGGCCATCGGCGTCCTCGGTCTCCTTCGGTCGGGAACCGCACCCCTGTTCGTCGGTATCGCGGTCGCCGCCGTCGGCATCGGGCTCGGCGGACTGGGTCCGCTCGTCCGCGCGCTCCCGATCGAATTCGAGGGCGTCGGCCCGGAGTTTACGGGCACTGCCGTCGGATTGATCTTCGCGGTCGGCGAGCTCGGCGGGTTCGCGGGCCCCTTTCTCGTCGGCGTCCTCCGGGATCTCACCGGGTCGTTCGCGGTCGGCCTCTCCGTGTTCGTGCTCGGCGGCGTCGTGACCGCATTGGCGGGCTTCGCGATGGTCGAACCGAGCAGGACGGACGGAAAACAGACAGCGTGAGGACCACGAGAGCGCGACTCGACGAACGTGTCATGTGGACGTGCCACACGAGGCCGACGATCATTGTAGACGTATAGGGAATCACCCCGGTCGTGGTCTCGGACGATCAAGCGACCGGACGATTCAGTATCGCCGCGTGCGAACGGACGTGCGATGGAGTTCATCACGATCCAGGATGCCGAGATACCGGCGCTCGGGCTCGGGACCTGGAAGCTACGGGGCGAGCAGTGTCGCGAGACCGTTAGGACGGCGCTCGACCTGGGGTATCGCCACCTCGATACCGCCGCGTATTACGACAACCAGCGCGCGGTCGGCGAAGCGATCGCCGATTCGGCCGTCGACCCCGACGACCTGTTCGTCACGACCAAGGTCCGGGGATCGAACCTGGCGGCCGACGCGGTACGAAAGTCGTTCGCCGACAGCCACGAGGCGCTCGGGCTCGACGTCGTCGATCTCCTGTTGATCCACTGGCCCAGTTCCAGGGTTCCGATCGCAGAGACCGTCGGAGCGATGAACGACCTCCAGGCTGAGGGCCACCTCCGGCACATCGGCGTGAGCAACTTCTCGGTGGGCCAGTTAGAGGAGGCCATCGATGCCTCCGAAACGCCGATCCTCACGAACCAGGTCGAGTACCACCCCTTCGAGAACCGCGGCGACCTGCTCGCCTTCTGTGTCGATCACGACGTGATGCTCACCGCCTATAGCCCGCTCGATCGGGGCTCCTCACGAGTGACGGGAAACGACACCCTCGCCGAGATCGGCGGTCGATACGGCAAGACCCCGACGCAGGTCGCGCTTCGATGGCTGATCCAGCAGGAGGTGGTCTCGGCGATCCCGAAGGCGACGGGCCGCGAGCACCTCGAAGAGAACATCGATGTCTTCGACTTCGAACTCACCGACGAGGAGATGACACAACTGTTCGACCTGCAGGGTGGAATGATCGATCGGGTGCGCTCCGCACTCGGATTATAGGATCTCAACTCAACTGCGTTGAACACTCTGCGGGGTCGAAGCAATATTTGATGAACACAGTTGCAAAACATAGCGACGGTTCAGACATGTACGACACACATGAACTCTAGGATGATCTTCGGGTAGAAACCAACTTCTCGAAGTCACACAAGAAGACGCTCATTGAGCGACTGGTATCAGAATATGCTGACTGAAGTCGTTCTCTCACTCAGACTGAGGAGGGCAACGCCTACGTTGGCTCACTCCCGCGCGAGCTCCTCGTAGACATCGGCATGAATCTCCCTGTCGATTTCGGCGAGACGACGAACCGCCTCCTGACGCTCCGCCTCGGAGTCGGTGGTTCGGATACACTCACGGAGCTGTGCCCGTTCACGAGCGTATTCCTCGTCCGAATCACTCTGCTGTGCGGTCATAGCGGGTCCGCATCCCTGTAGGGATAGGCCACTGTTCTATCTGTCGCCATCCTCAATGTGTGTTCTCACCGCAGTACTCGATGACTTCCTCCATCTCGACCGTCGATTCGTCGGTGCCAAATCGCTTGAGTATCGTTCGTACATGGTCGTCGTACTCGAACGCATAGCCGTCCATCGCGTAGAACGTTGCGACGCTGGCGAGCGCGGTTCGCTTGTTCCCGTCGATGAACGGATGCTCCGCTACGAGCAATCGCAGGAGATGGGCCGCTTTCCCGTGGATCGTCTCGAGGACCTGCCCGAAGTATCCCTCCGAAACGTAGGTGAGTGCCGACGACACCGCTTCGGGCGTCCGTACGCCCGGCTCGGTACCCGGATCGCTGGCGGCGATATCATCCTGGATAGCGAGCCCGTCCCCGGCTGTCGGATGTAGCGGGTCGTCGGTCACGCTCGTTTCCTCTCAATCGAGGTCTCCAAATTGGGTTCCGATCCCCTCGGGCCATCCGGGTGGCTGGGCCGCCGAGGGCTCTGCGTACTCGCGTTTGAGTACCATCGGCGTCCGTTCGAGCGTCAACACGAGGTCGGAATCCTGGTTGAACGCTCGGAGTTCGGTGGTGACGATGCCGACGTGCTCGCGGGATTCGAGTTCGCGCTTCGAGAGCACCTCGCTCTCGGCGAAGATCGTGTCGCCGTGAAACACCGGGCCGTGATGGCGGACCTCGTCGTAGCCCAGATTGGCGGTCGCGTTCGTCGAGACATCGACGACGCTCATACCCACGGCGAGGGCGATCACGAACGGGCCGTCAACGAGACGTTCGCCGAACTCGGTTTCCGCGGCGTAGGGCTCGTTGAAGTGCATCGGGTTGGCGTTGAGCGTGAGATTGGTGAACCAGACGTTGTCCGTCTCGGTTACCGTCCGCCCGTAGGGGTGTTTATAGATATCGCCGACTTCGAAGTCCTCGTAGTACCGGCCCTGCCAGCCGGAAACGAGGCGGCGCTCGGTCCCCTCGTCCTCGCTCGCCTCGGCGTCGATGATGTCGTCGTCCCCCTCGTTTGCGCCGTTCCCGCCGTCGTTCCGATCGGTGTCGTTGCTCATCGCTTCGGAGGTCGCCGACGATCGGGTTAAGCGTTCGCCGTCCATCGCTCGCGCTCGATGGCTCAGTCGAAAACCGAACGCCCCGCCGATAGCGGTCGTGCGTCCCCCTCGCCCGCTCGGTAAACGGTTATGATTGCACCGCTCTACATCGCTGTATGAACACGCCCCGACGAGCCTTCCTGTCGAGCGTCGCGGCGACCGGCCTTTTGTTATCCGGTTGCCTCGGCGGCGAGAGCGACGGTGGCGGCGGTAACGGTGGGTCCGATTCCGGCGACGCCGCGAGCGCGACCGCCGGAAGCGACACGTCCCCGTCCCCCACGCCGAACGGGTCGGCGACCGAAACGACCGACGCCGGAACGACAGGTGCGTCCTCGTCCTCGACCGCGGCCGCGAACTTCGACCATCCATCGACGACCGATCTCGCCACCCAACCGGCGCTCGGCCCGCAACCGGGAGCCGCGCCGCTGATCCTCGCGTTCGAGGACCCCTCGTGTCACAACTGCGAGCGGTTCAATACCGACACCTTCCCCGAACTCGAATCGGAACTGATCGATCCCGGCGAGGTGAGCTACGTCTACCGGAACTTCCCCCACGCATACGAGTGGGGTCGGCCGGCGATGGGCGTACTCGAAGCCACCTACGCCCGGAGCGAGACGGCGTTTTGGGCGCTCAAGGAACATTACTTCGTGGCCCAGAGCGAGTTCGACGAGGAGAACGTCCTCGATAGGAGCCGGCAGTTCCTCGCGAGCGAGACGGACGTCGATGGGGCGGCCGTGATCGAAAACGCCCAGAAAAGCGAGTTCGAGCAAGCCATCGAGCGTGACGTCAGCGCGGGCGAGGCCGCGGGCGTCGTGAGCACGCCGACGTTCTTCCTCTTTCGCAACGGGGGCTTCCTGACCGAGATCCGGGGTGCACAGAGCTACGACGTGTTCGCCCAGGCGCTGGGGGTCGGGTAACGATGGCGTCGATACGCTCGCGTTCGTCCCGCTCGATCCGACTGCCCACGCGGGGACGCGACTGGCGGCTCATGGCCCGCACCGCTCGGTTGGTCGTCACGATGCCGCTTTATGCCATCGTCGCCGCCGTCGCCGCCGTCGCGGGGCTGACGCTGTTCGTCCTCAGCCAGAACCTCCCGCTCGTGAGCTTTCTGCTCTCGGGGTCGCTCGGGCTCGAAAGCCGGCTCGTGATCCTCTCCCAGCAGTACCCGTTTATCGGGACGAACTACGACGCGATTCAGGGTGTACTGTTGCTCGTGACGGCCGGACTGATCGGCGTGAACACCGCGATGTTGGTCTATCATCTCCGCGAGCACGCCCTGTCGGCCGCCCAGGGCACGACGAGCGTCGCCGGCGTCGTATTGGGGACGCTCGGAGCGGGCTGTGCGGCGTGTGGCTCGGCCGTGCTCGCGGGCGTGCTCTCGCTGTTCGGCGCGACTGCCTCGCTTGCGTTCCTGCCGCTCGACGGCCTGGAGTTCGCGCTGATAGCCCTTCTCGCCCTCCTGCTCTCGGTGTTCTGGCTCGCGCGCGGGATGCGCGGCGGCGAGATCAACGGCTGTCCAGTCGACCTCGACTGACTCGTTCCCCCCGGCTCGATCACCACTCTCGGCGTTCCGAAGTTCCCGATCGCGTTCGGGAGCGACAGACGGAAGCGACCGACCGCCGTCGTCGTATCCATGACCGATTCGGCCGATTCCGGGGACGACGACGTCGAGGTATCGATCGACGACTGGGAAACCGTCGTCTCCAATCTCGAACGATTCGCCGGCGAGCGCGGCGAGGTCACGGAAACCGACGGCGGCGTGCAATGTGATTTCGGGAACGCTCGCTTCGAGGTCCGAACGAGCGGCACGGTGACCGCCGGTATGCCGTTACACGACGTAGAGGGGGTGAACGCGACGGCGCTCCGATTCGACCACGCGAACGGGGCGGTCACCGCGCTCGCCGGAAACGAACACGACGATGACGGCGAGCGCTTCGAGTACACGTTCCGGCGACCGTAGCGAAGCGATCGTGAGCGCTCGGGATCGAGGGTTCGGCCTCGGCCGGCGAGAATATAAGTATTCGAGAACGAATAGAGGCAAACGAGAATCCCTCGGAGCCATAGATCCGATGTCCGAACCGCGCTCCCAGCCGTCGTTCGCCATCCCCCAGCGGCCGGAGCGACGCTATTCGCGGACCAGCGGCCTCTCGTACGAGGGTACCACCGTCTTCGTCCTCATGCCCGAGCCGACATCTGACGCGGCCGACCCCGACGCCTGGTTGTACGACCTCACCGAACGCGTGCTCGACACTGATCGCTACACCTATGGGGACTGGTTCGACCTCCCGATGCCGGTCTTCCTGGTCCACGATCGCGGAACGAGCGACGTCTTCCGAGTGGCGATCCGCGATGGACGGATCGAGTTTCACGTCCTGCCCGAGACCGATTCGAAGGGGCTGTCTGCTCTCTACGAGCGGTTGTGCACAGCCGCCGGGGGGACCTGGCACGTCGAGTGTCGGACCGACGCCGATCGATGAGCGGGTTCACAACCGATTTGCCCGCTTGCCCGTTATCTGGAGTATGACCGTCTCGCGCGAAGTCGAACTACGGGGTCACATCATCGACTCGGGGATGATGCAGGCCTGTTTCGGCATCGTCATGGATCTGGGGGGATCGTTCGAGGTCGAGGAGTTCGAAGTCGGACGCTCCGAAACCGCCCAGTCGTACGCCCGGATGCGCGTGATCGCCGACACCGAGGGCGAACTGCGGGGAATCGTCCACGAACTCCACCAGAACGGCGCGAACCTCTCCGACCCGGTGGACGCGACCCTCGAACCCGCCCCTGCCGACCGGGTGGTGCCCCCCGATTTCTACTCGACGACCAACCACCCGACCGAGATCCGCTACGAGGGCCGCTGGCTTCCCGTCGAGCGCATCGAGATGGACTGCGCTGTCGTCGTCGATCCCGGTGACGGCAACGACGGTGGCGACGGCGACAGCGATAGCGGGTCGAACGAGGACGAAGACAAGGACGAGGACGACGGCGACCCGTCGGACGCCCGGGCGTACACCGAGGTACTGAACGCTATCGAGGAGGGCGACCTCGTGGTCACGGGCGAGGCGGGCATCCGCGTCAGTCCCCCCGAACGGCCCCGCGACCGCGAGGGGGCCTTCGGGTTCATGCAGGGCGGCGTTTCGAGCGAACGACCCTCCCAGTCGACGATCGCGGGGGTGGCAGACGCTATCGGCGAGACGAAACGCGAGGGCGGGTCGGTGCTCGTCGTGCCCGGGCCGGCACTCGTTCATTCCGGTGCTCGGGACGACCTCGCGCGACTGGTCGAAGCGGGGTATATCGACGCGCTCTCCGCGGGTAACGGTTTTGCGGTTCACGACCTCGAACGCGACCTGTATGGCACCTCTCTGGGCGTCGACACCGAGACGCTCGATCACCCGCGGAAGGGCCACAAACACCACATCTACGCGATCAGCGAGATCATCCGTGCCGGAGGGATCGAAGCGGCCGTCGCATCGGGCCTCGTCGAGTCGGGCGTGATGTACGAATGTGTTCGCAACGATGTGCCCTACGTGCTCGCCGGATCGATCCGCGACGACGGCCCGCTCCCGGATACGATCACCGACGCGGT
>PXQR01000025.1:17400-41464 GCA_003021235.1 Halobacteriales archaeon QH_6_64_20
TTCGTGCCGATGCTAGTAGAACAATTGCTAGAAGAGTAGTTGGATGGCGATCCTTCGGCACCTATCGGAGACGAGTCAGCACTCGAACCGATCTCGAAAGCCCCTGGAACTCTCGACTCCCACGGCTCGCTGTGCGCGCTCCGCTCACTATCGTTCGCTCACGTGCTTGCTTCGCCGGGGTTCTACGAAAGACTCGCTTCGCTCGCCTTTCGAGCTCTCGTTCGCTCCGCTCACGAGAACGCCGAGAGTTCCAGCCCCTTTCAGTCCTATCCGTGACGGCTGACTGGCCAGCAGTATGACTTCCCGAGCCGGCTGATTCACTATCGCTCCGAGGTGGCCGATATGAAGTGCCATCGGTGAACGAACCGCTTCGGTGTGTTAGCGTATCGATTCAGTGAGTCGGCTCGATACTCGGTCGATGGCTACCGAACGCGACGAACCTCGAACAGTCCTCGCCGGTCGAAACGTTCAGCTCTTGCGCGACTCACAGAGTACGGCGTATATCTCGTAGCCGAACACTCCCAGAACGAGCGTAACCGACCCCCAGGCTATCGCGGCGAACGTCGTCGCTCCGATCGCACTAAGGGCGATCACCGTCGGTTCTCCCTTCGACTCGTTCGGTCCGTACAGTTCGTTCGGTCCACCTCGCCTGTCTCGCTCACCTCACTTGGGCTACCGCCGTCGGTTGCCGGTTCGCGTCCCCCTCCGTCGAGTCGTCCGATCTCACGCGAGAGGCGTCCGAGGTCGTAGCGGCCGGGAGTGACTCGCGACGCGAGCAGTGCCAGTCCGCCGGAGACGAACGCGGCCCCGCAAAACGAGTAGAGAAACGACGCCGTTGGCAGAACCGGCACGACCGCGCTCAGGGCTCCTCGTAACGTCGGGAAGAACGCGAGGCCGACGACGAGACCGGCGAGGCTCGATCCCAATGCCCCGAAGCCGGTGAGCCGTTCGGTGTAGAGACCGGCGAGCAGCGGGAGGAAGGTCGCCGCGGCGAGCAGGTCCGCGGTCAGGAAGAGTTCGAGCACGCTGTAGCCCTGCGCGCCGACCCAGGCCGCCGCGATCGCGACGACGGCGGTGAGCATCCGGGCGGCGGCGGTCAGCGTTCCTTTGTTAGGGTCGTCGAGGACGCGCGGGAGGTCGGCCGTGACGACGCTCGCGATCGCGTTGAACAGCGTATCGGCGGTGCTCATCACCAACAGGACGGCGAGCAACACGACCGCCAGGACGACCCACTCGGGAAACGCTTCTTCGAGCACGAGGAAGAAGGCGATGTCGGCGTTGTAATTCGCCCCGGTGGTCACGAGTCCGAGGCCCGCTGCGGCGACGCCGAACAAACCTGCCAGAACGATCATCGGGAGCACGGCGAGTGCGCTTACGAGAAACGATCGGCGAAGCGTCCCCGCGTTCTCGGCGGCGTAGATCCGTTGCCACCACGCCTGGTTCAACATCTCCGCGCCGAGCACGGCGATCACGACATAGGCCCCGAACTCCACGCCGGGGAGAAACGCCGGGTCGAGCAGTTCGGGACTGCTCGCCGTCGTCGCCCGGTAGATCTCGCTCGTACCCCCGAGTGCGAGCAGCGCGCCGGCGAAGCCGATCGCGAGCAACGGGAGTATCAGTAGGGTTTGGATCGTATCGGTGAAGATGCTCGCCTCCAGTCCCCCGTAGGCCGTGTAGGCGAGGACGAACAGGCCGATGAGCGAGGCGGTTTGCCAGGCCGGGACGCCCGCAACGAGCGCCAGCGCGCCGGTGATGCCCGTCATCTCCGCGGCGAGGAAGACGAACATGTACAGCACGCTCACACAGAGCACGTAGGCGTACATCGCCCGGTTGTACCTGGCGAGTGCGTACTCGGTGAGGCTGTGGCCCGCCGGGATCAGTGCTCGGATACGGGGTCCGAGAGCGGCGAAGACGACGAGCGCCAGCGCGCTTCCGACGCCGTAGCCCGCAGCGGCGCTGATCCCGCCGAAGGCCGCCCCCGCCTCCGCCGGGCTGAACAGGATCCACGCGCCCATGCTAGAGGCGATCAGCGTCGCCGTCAGCGTGCCGACGCCGGCGCTGTCCCGTGCGGTGATGAAGTCCTCGATCGATCCGGCCCGACCGCGCGAGTACCGTATCCCTAAGCCCGCAAAGGCCGCAAGCGCCAGCGCCGTGAGCGAGAGCGCAGTAGCCGAACTTACCACCCTTTCGGCCTCCCTTCCGATCGACCGGTCTTTCGTATCCGTCTCATCGATTCAATAGTTGGTTGTATCACCGACTTATATTGCACGGTTCGATCGAACCCAGTACCACCGGAACCGTCGTGTTCGATCCTCGCTACCCCTCGTAGGCCGTCCGGAAGAACGCCACCTCCAGTTCGACCGTCCGCCCGAACAGCCGGTCGATCCGGCACTGACGACGTGTCGATGTTTCCCCAAGCTCACGATCGAGTTCCTCGCGGAGCCACCCGACGAACGACGCGAACTCGGGGTTGTCGTGGAGATCGACCCACTCGGCGAGGTAGAACTCCGAGGGGGCTTCCTTGACTCGCTCCGCCCAGGTGAGATACACCCACTCCGCCGGGACGAACACGGCCAACGTCTCCGCGTAGCCACCTTCCCGACTCGCCCGCCCCAACAGGTCGCACAACGCCCGGGTGGTCGCGGTCAGCTCCGGGTCGCGTCGCTCGTCCGCCGGCACGTCGAGCGCGTTGAACGACCGCTCGAAGTAGTCGTCCTCCTCGTTCGTGATCGTTCCCAGGAAGTCGGTCAGCCGACGCTTCGCTGCGATCGTCGGTGCGTCGCCGATCGCGTACCCGATCAGGCTCGCTAACTCCCCGACGAACGCGTAGTCCTGCACGAGATACCGACGAAAGACCTCGTCGTCGAGTTCCCCGGCTCCCAGTTCGCGCACGAAGCCGCCCTCGGTCGCCGCGCGCCAGTCGGGCTCGGATCGCTCGCGGAGCCAGTCGGTGGCTCGCGCGTCGGGTCGCTCAGCCGCGTACTCGATAAACGTCTCGGGAACCGCTGATCCGCCGTCGTCGTGTCCCCGTACTCCGGTCATCGAACTGGCCACTCCTCTTCGGTGTACGCCATCTCCCAGAACGCGGCTTCGAGCCGGGCGCTCGTGAGAAACGCCTCGCGCATGGCGTCGTGCTCGCCGGGAAAGCGCTCGCCACACCGATCGACGAACTCGCGCAACCACGCCACTTCCTCGCGGAACTCCTCGGCGGTGTAGGTCTCGATAAAGGGCGTGTAGCGGTGCTCGTCGGTCGCGAGATCGGCCATGTGCGTCGCGACGTCGAGGTAGCCCTGCCCGCAAGGGTAGAGCGCCGCGGCGATCGCCGCGATCGAGCCCTCGTGAGCCGTCCGTAGCAGGAAGTTCGTGTACGCGACGCAGGTCGGGGCCTTCTCGACCGCTTCGAGGCCCGCGGGGGAAAGCCCGTAGTCGGCGGCGAACTCCCGGTGGAGGTCCATCTCCTCGGAAAGCGTGGCGTGAGAAATCCCTATCAGATCGCGCATGGTTTCCTCGTCGCGGGCCCGGACGCCGGCCATCGCGAACGTCCGGGCGTAATCGAGCAAGTAGAGGTAGTCCTGTTCGACCCAGTGGCGAAAGGCCCCCTCGTCGAGCGTTCCATCGGCCAGTTCCGTGACGAACGGATGGGACCTCTGTGCATCCCAGATCGACGCGCCGGCTTCGAGCAGTCGGTCGCTCATCGCCATGGGCGATCATCGATCCCAGCCGTGTTATATCTTAGTGGTATAACTTGGTTATCCACAGTGTCGGTTCGGAGCGGTCCTATCGGTGTTCCGACGGGATCGGCGTCGGTATCGGTATCGAATCCGACAGCCGAAGCCGTAAACCCGAGGCCTATCTACTGTCGAGTACGCCGGATGAGCCGTTCCGATCCGCTCTACGACGAGTCCCCCGATAGGATCTACGGGATCGGAAAGCGCACGCTTTTGCGGATCGGCCTCGCCGTTCTCACCGTTGCGCTCGTCGCGTTCTGGTTCCGGGTGCCGTTAGCCGGGGTCTGGGGGCTGTTGTGGCCGCCGGGCGAGCTCTCGGGGCGCTGGTTCACCCTTCTGATGACCGTTTTGCTGTCCTTTCTGGTGCCCGTCGCGATCGTGGTCCGACTCGCGGACATACTCTACGATCGGTACGTCGCGCCGGCCGACGACTCCTGAAACCGGATCGAGGCGAGCCGAACCACCGTCGTCGCCGGTCGTCGCCGGTCGTCGCCGATCGCCTGCGCTCTCAGTTCTCGCCTTCGTCCCGCTCGTCGAGAACCCGTTCGATCCCCGCCACGAGATCGTCCCCGTTCGCGACCCATACGCGTCGACGGGCGTCGCTCTTCCGTTCCTCGGCCTCGACTTCTCCGTCCTCAGCGCGGGAGTCGAGCACCGCTCCACCCTCTGCTCTCGTAGGATCGGTCCCCGCTTCGTTCTCGCTCGTAGCGCTCGCCGTCGTCGCTTCGGTCGCCGTTGCGTCGCTTCCCTCGCCGAGAACGACCGTTCGTTCGCTCCTGGTGGCCAACTCGTAGTAGGGCTCACGATCACTCGCGAGCACGGTCACGTCGGCGTCCCGTACCAGCCGGGCGACCTCTCGCCGCACGGCAGGTGTGATCGGCGCGAACGGCTTCGCGGTGGTGACCTCGATACCGAACGCCCGGGCACGAGCGAGGGCGACGTCATCCTCGGGAAGCGGACCCGCGGTAGTCTCGAACCCCGCTTTCCGGCACGCCACGATAGCCGCCGCACCGGCCTGCCCGCCGCCGAGGACGTGTACCGACCGCTCCCGCGTGGGTCGATCGGAAAGCGCAGTGACGCTCATGGCGCCGGTGATCGGATGGGGAGTGACCGCGACCTCCACGTCGAACGCCGCTTCGAGATGGGCCTCGGTGAGCACCTCTCGGGGGGTGTCGGCCGCCAGTACCTCCCCCTCCGCGAGAAGCACGAGTTCGTCACAGAACCGGGCCGCGAGATCCAGGTCGTGGATCGCCGCGAGCGCCGCCTTTCCTTCACTTACGAGGTCGCGGACCAGCCGGAGGATACGCACCCCGTGGCCGATGTCGAGGCTCGCGGTCGGCTCGTCAAGCAAGAGACACGGGCTACGCTGACAGAGCGCACGGGCCAGGATCACGCGCTGGCGCTCGCCGCCCGAGACCTCGTCGATCGATCGGTCGGCGAACTCGGCGACCTGCGTTCTTCGAAGCGCCTCCGCTACCGCCTCACGGTCGGCCGCCGATTCGCGCTCGAATCGCGAGCGATGAGGGGTTCGCCCCATGGCCACGACGTCCCGAACCGGGAACTCGAAGCTCATCGAAGAATCCTGTGGCACGGTCGCCACCCGCCGGCTCACCTCGCGTGCCGAAAGCCGTGGCATCGGATCGCCGTCGATTTCCACCCGTCCCTCGTCGGGTGCGAGCAACCCGTTGATCGCGTTTACGATAGTGGTCTTGCCCGCACCGTTCGGGCCGACGAGTCCCACCAAGCTCCCTCGCGGAACGTCGAAGCTCACGCCCTCGACGATCGACTCGCCCCCGAGCGTCACGCCCACGTTTTCGACCGCGATCACAGCGCGTGGACCTCCCGGCGACGAAGCAGGTAGATGAAAAACGGCGCGCCGAGCGCCGCCGTCACGATGCCGACCGGCAGTTCAGCGGGCCCAGTGCGGGCCACGGTGTCGGTGACAACGAGGAAGACCGCCCCGGCGAGCGCGCTCGTCGGCAAAAGGATCCGGTGATCGGGCCCGACGAGCAGGCGCATCACGTGGGGAACGATCAGTCCGACGAACCCGATCACGCCCGCGACCGCGACCGCTCCCGCGGTAATGACGCTTGCGACCCCCAGGAGAACGCGTTTGGTGCGCTCGACTTCGATACCCAACGAATGAGCGTCTTCCTCGCCTAACAGCAAGACGTTGAGATCGCGGGCGTACGCCGCGAGCATACAGAAGGCGAGCAGGGCAACCGGCAGGGTCGCGACGACTTCGTCCCAGGAACTCGAATGGAGGTGGCCCATGAGCCAGTAAACCGCCTCCTGGAGCTGCCAGCCCGCCTGTAGTAACATAAACGAAATCATCGCCCCGAGGAAGGTCTGGATCGCGATCCCGGCGAGTAGGAGGGTGGCAACGGGCGTCCGGCCGCCTTCGGTCGCAAGTAAATAGACGAGAAAGGCCGCCGCGAGCGCGCCGCCGAAGGCCATTCCCTGGAGACCGAACGGTACCGTAAGCGGGAAGACGATGAAGGCCACCGCGCCGGCCGCCGCGCCCGACGAAACGCCGATGATCGAGGGATCGGCCATCGGGTTCCTGAAGAAGCCCTGCATCACGGTCCCCGCTGCCGCGAGCGAAAACCCCACGATCGCCGCGAGGACGATCCGTGGGAGCCGGAGCTGGGTGACGATCACCCGGCTCGTCTCGGGTGCCGAAAGATCGAACGGCGAAACGAACTCGACGCCGATACCTACCTGTGTGATCGGGACGGCCGCCGCGGTCGGCTTCCCCGACCCGCCGACGAGATCGAGCGTCGGCACCGAGACCGCATCGAGCACGACCTTCGCGACCACTTCTACTGGGATGCGAACCGGACCGATCGTCGCGCTCGCGAGCACGCTCGTGACGAGCGCGAGGCTCAACCCCGTACACCAGAGGACGGTCCGGGCCCCTCGCTCCATGTACGCAAGTGCAGTTGGGTTAGATAAATACTTATTGACCCGCCTCGCATCGCTCGGGTAGTATGCGCGAGAGCTCCTCGCAGGTGGCGACAGTGACGGCGATCGTGGTGCTTTCGGTGCTCACGGTGATCGGCGCGAGCGCGCCGGTCGGTGCCGGCCCGTCGGCCGCTTCAGACACGGTCACAACGGCACCGACAGCGACGGCTCCGATCGCCGCCCAGCAGGGTAGTCCGGAGTGTTCGTTTCCCGTGACGGTGACCGATGCGTCCGGCACCGACGTCTCGCTTCGGGAGGAACCGGAACGGATCGTCGTGCTCGCGCCGAGCGATGCACAGACGCTGTGGGCGATCGGCGCGCGCGGGAACGTGGTCGGGATGCCGACCGGTCAGTACACCTCCTATCTCAACGGTACACAGGGAAAGACCGACGTCACGAACAACGACGGCTCGGTGAACGCCGAACAGGTGGTCGGCCTCCAGCCCGATATCGTGTTCGCAGCGAGCGTCACGCCCAATGAGACGGTCGCTCAGCTCCGCGGGGCCGGTCTCACCGTTTACAGTACGGGACTCGCCACCTCGATCGAGGACGTCTACGGGGTCACCGAACGGTACGGACGGCTGACCGGCAACTGCGAGGGCGCGAACGAGACCGTGGGCGAGATGCGCACGCGGGTGAACGAGATCGAAGAGGCGATCGACGGGAGCGATCGGCCACCGGCGCTCTATTACTTCTATAATTTCACGGCCGGTCAGGGGACCCACATCAACGACGTGCTACAGGCTGCTGGCGCGCGCAACATCGCCGCTCAGGCCGGTATCACGGGCTACGAGCGGATAAGCGCCGAGATCGTCGCGAGCCGAAACCCCGAGTGGATCGTCCACCCTGCCGACTCGCCGGTCCCACAGGGCCAACCCTATAGTAGCACGGCCGCGCTCGAAGCGAATCAGACGGTAGCACTGCAAACGAACCTCATCCAACAGCCCGCCCCGCGGATCGTCTACCCGCTCACGAAGCTCGCACGGGCGCTCCACCCCGAAGCGATGCGCGAAGCGAACCTCTCGCCGATCGACTTCTCCTCGCAAGCGGGGGCGGCGAACGCCACGAGCGCGAACGGGACGAGCGGGGCCACCGAGTCGCCGATAGTCGCCGACGGCGGCAACGAAACGGTGCGTCCGACGTCGACCGTCGGCTCCGGTGCCGGCGGGGCCGAGACGACGGCGACTGCTACCGGCAACAGCGAAACGACCGCAAGCGAAACCGGGGCGAGCACCGCCGGCGAGACGGGCACGACGAGCGGTTCGCAAACGACCGAAACGAGCGGGCCGGGCTTCGGCCCCGTCGGCGCGATCGTCGCCGTGCTGGCGGCGGCCCTGCTCGCACGGGTTCGGAACTGAGACCGGACCCCGGATCGATTCCGCTTCCGAACGTCGGCATCGCTTCGATGTGCTCCGGTAACGACTCCAGTACGGTAGCGACTCGGCGACCCTCTCCGGACATCGAGACGGAAGGCGTTTGTCGGAGCCGGCAAAACTCCGGGTATGGTCGAGAACGTCATCTGGCCGGCCGCGCTCGACGCCGACCTCTCCAGAAGCGAGGGCCGACGGGTTCCGCTCTCGGTCGCCGTCAGCGAGCCGAGCGTCGACGAGATCGCCCGCGCCGTCGGCCAGGTCGGGTACGACGCGGTCATCGAGCGCGAGAAGACCTACCCCCGCGAGTACACCCCGCGAGGGCGAGTGCTCGTGAAGAACGCCGACGACGCCGGGAAATCCGACCTCCTGCAAGCGGTCGGTGCCTATCTCACGGCGCTTCGCGGATGAGCACGGTGATCGCCGCGAGCGTACCTCCGACGACCGGCGTCTCCCGGCGGGTCGCGATACTGTCCTCTCGCTTCGCTTCTCCCGATCCATGAGACGTGTCGGCGAGGTAGTCCGCGTCGCCCAGGGGCTCGCGATCGTCCGCTCGCCGAGCGGCGAACACCCGGACATCGACACGCCGGCCGTCGATCGGTCGCTCTCGAACGCCGGTCGAGTCGTCGACGTGTTCGGCCCCGTCGAGCGACCGTACCTCGCCGTTGCCCCCGAGGAGTCGCCAGCGACACTGCTCGGGACGGTGCTCTACGCCCGGTAGTCGGGTCGCCGAACGGGTAACACGACGGAGTCGGACCCGCGAACCCAAACCCCGAAGTCGCCCCGCTCGCTTCCTCCCGTATGAACCACCGCGGGCGCGTCTACGCCGCCGTTCTCGCGACGGTCGGGCTCTTTCTCGCCATCCAACTCGGCGCGCTCGCGCTCGTACGGCCCTTCCAGCGGGCCGGCTTGCAGGCCGTGGAGAACCCCTCCGATCCGACGAACAGTTTTCTCTACCTCGTGGCGATCCTCGTCGCCACCGGGGTCTTCCTGCTCGTGATCAAACTGGACGTGACGTGGCTCATCCGGGGGCTGATCGTGCTGTCGAGCGGGGCCATCGCGCTGTACGTCTTCTCGGTACTCGTCCCCCCGCTCGTGGTCGTTTCGGTAGGTGGCGCGCCGGTGAACGCGCTCGCGGTCGGGGGCGCAATTGCCCTCGCGCTCGCGTTGTTGATCTACCCTGAGTGGTACGTGATCGACGGCGTCGGCGTCGTCATGGGTGCCGGTGCCGCCGGGATATTCGGCATTAGCTTCGGCCTTTTGCCCGCCATCGTCTTGCTTACCGTGCTCGCGGTCTACGACGCGATCAGCGTCTACGGCACCGAACACATGCTTACCCTCGCCGAGGGCGTCATGGAGATCAAGGTGCCCGTCGTGCTCGTGGTCCCGCTTACTCTCTCGTATTCGTATTTGAGTACCGATACGAACGATGTCGAGGAGACGGACGCGGACGACACCGACGGTACGGTAAGCGAGGACACGACGACCGGCGGCGAGCACGACGGCGATGGAGACGCCGCCGAACCGGCACCCGCCGCCGAGGGCGAGGCCTGGATCAAGGACAACCCCGAGAACTCGGGGGTCGAACCGGTAGCGAACGGTGGTGCGAACGCGATCGACGGCGGGATGGACGGCGATACCTCCGGCAGCGGCAGTGACAGCGACGAGGACGACGATGGCGGCAAGCGCGACAACGAGAGTGAAGGTGACGAGGAAAGTGGAGACGGAGCCGGGACCCGCGATGCCTTCTTCATCGGGCTCGGCGACGCGGTGATGCCGACGGTGATGGTCGCGAGCGCGGCCTTTTTCTCGCCGGCTCCCTCCCTCGGCGTCCCGTCCATTGCGCTCAACCTCCCGGCGCTCGCGTCGCTGGTAGGCACGCTCTGCGGGCTGGTGATACTGCTTCGATTCGTGCTCGAAGGACGCGCCCACGCCGGGCTTCCGCTTCTCAACGGCGGCGCGATCGGCGGCTACTTGGTCGGAGCGCTCGCGAGCGGGGTTTCGCTGGTGAGCGCGCTCGGTCTCGGACCGTACGTATGAATCCGAGGAACACGACGTCG
Source organism: Halobacteriales archaeon QH_6_64_20 (assembly GCA_003021235.1). Lineage (GTDB taxonomy): Archaea > Halobacteriota > Halobacteria > Halobacteriales > Halococcaceae > PXQR01. Next base: position 27,523 of record PXQR01000025.1, read on the forward strand.
CGACAGTGAGTATGGACGAAAGGACGAGAGACGAGGCTGTGAGCCGCGTCCAGGAGAACTACCGCGAGCACGGAGACATCGATATCCTGCTGATTTCACCGGTGTTCGGGGGCGTGACCTACTACAAGCGGCCGCGACCGTTCGATACGGGGTGGGACTACGACGAGTTACCGCCGCCCGAATTCATCGCCCTCACACCGACCGAGTCCGACAGGAAGCGATGACGCGATCCGCATATCGTACGGACGGTCCTCGAAGAGGGCGTATCGATCGCCTGAAGGGTCGCCGCTCGACTACCCTACTACCCGCGGTCGGGTCGGGCTACTGGACGAAGCCGCACGACCGGTGCGGATCAGAGCGGGACGGGAGCAAGCGTTCAGTACGAGTTCTCGATCGAAACGATCGAACCCTCTCAGGCAGCCGTTCGTCCCGCTTCGTCGTTCGCCAGGCTCGTGTAGTACGTCACCCGATAGGTGACGAGCAACGAACTGACGAGCGTGCCGACGACGAGTGAAACCGCCGCCAACGGCACCAGCGTCTCCGCCGTGGCGGCTCCGGCCGCTTGTTCGGCGGCCGTCCGTACCGCCGCGAGACTGAGCGGTGCGCCGTACAGCAACCAGAACGTCGGGAGCAAAACGAGCAGGTTGATCGCCTGCGCGATGATCGTGTACCCGAGCGCGCTCAGTAAGTGATTTCGAACGAACCCGAAGCTCCGCTTGAACGCTCCCCACGATCCGGTGTCACTCACCACGATCGCAACGTCGTAGAACTGAACGAAGTAGATCGGGAGGAAAAAGACGAGCACCGAGAGCACGGCCACGACGACACCGATGCCCACGGCCGCTCCGGCTCCCGCTCCGCCCCCGATGCCGCCGAGGGCGACGCCGCCGCCGAGGAGGACGACGAGCAGGCCGATCACCCACAGAACGCCGACGAGACCGAACAGCACGAACTGAATGATCGTCGCCAACAGGAGCGTGAGGTAGTTAGCGCGTCCCTCGCTGAGCAGCGTCGATAGGCTCGTCCCGCCGGCGGTCGCTTCTTCGGCCATACCGAGAACCCCGCCGGTGAGGAACGGACTCAGCAAGAACGCCGCGAGCCCGGTGCCGAGAACGACGAGTCCGCCCCGGACCTGCCCGAGCGTAGTGAGACTCCCGACGGCCGAGAGGAAGAATACCCCCACGAAGACGATCGGGTTTCTCCGAAGCGTTCCAGCGGCCGTTCCGAGCGCCGAGATCGCGCCCATGTACACAACGTGTTGTCTATCCAACTATAAATTTCCGGATCGTTTTCGCTCTCGTCCCGCTCGTTCCCCTTTTCCCTGCTCCTGGCCCTCCGGGCGTGAACCGCGAGCGACGAGGACTCGTTCGGACGCCTCTCCGGATTGTTCGTTTTCCACTTTTCGTCCTCGCCGTCTCGCCCTTCGTCGTGTCCGTTCCCCGTCGCGCTCACTCGCCGGTTAGTGCCTCGCTCGCCGGGAACCACTCCAGCGACCGCCCGAGGTCGTCCTCTACGGCTTTCTCGTGGAGGGTGTACGCCGCCGCGACGGTCTCGATCGCCGTCCCGCCGCTGTCGAAGACGGTGATCTCCTCGTCGGACTCGCGACCCGGCGCTTCGCCCGCGACGATCTCCCCGAGTTCCGCGTGGACGTGCTCCTCGCCGATCGCGCCGTCTTCGAGCGCACCGATAAAGGAGCCGGCGTCACCCTCCGGCGTTGCTCGGCCGCGCAGGTCGGGGACGTACTTCGCCTGCGAGATAGCGGTCGAATCGAGTTCGCGCTTCCGTGCGTCGTACTGTCCCATCGCGGTGACGTGAGTGCCCGCTTCGAGGCGCTCGCCGTCGAAGACCGGTTCACTCGCGTTCGTTGCAGTGATCAGGACGTCCGCGCCCTCGACGGTCGCCGCGCTCGAAGCCACTGCGGCCACGCTCGCGTCGCAGTGTTCGTTCATATCGGCGGCGAACGATTCGCGGTTTTCCTTCGTCGGCGAGAAGACGTTCACCGTCTCGAACTCGCGTACTTCCATCGCCGCCCGCAGTTGCCCGCGGGCCTGCGCGCCGCTCCCGATCACCCCTAGCTCCGCCGCGTCCTCGCGCGCGAGCGCGTCGATTCCCACGGCACCCGCCGCGCCCGTCTTGAACGGGTTCATGCTCGCGCCGTCGATGATCGCGAGCAGGTGTCCGGACTCGGCGTCGAACAGCGGCGTCACGAACTGGGCGTCCCCGGCTCCAAAACCCGCGGCGTAGGTGTACCCGCCCATCGCTCCCGTCTCGGGGAGGATCGCGGAGTAGCTCGTGAGCATTCCCGGTGGCTCGGCGTTTACGAGCTTCGTCCGCGGTTCGGCGGGTGCGCCCTCACCGCGCTGGCGATAGCCCTCGCGCACGGCGTCGACGTACTCGCCGACGCTCGCCAGTCCCGCGACGTCCTCGCTGGTCAGATACCGGACCGCTTTCGCACTGCTGTCGTCGGTTCCCCCGCGCTCGTCCCCTTCGTGCTCGCTTGCCGCTTCGGAGTCACTCATCCGCCTCGCTTCGATCGAGCGGCTCTTAGGCGTGGCGACTCCGCCGGCAGCGAACCCCCGAGCGACGCTTCGACGCGGTGCGTGGGTCGGGCGCTCCGGAACGGACGCCGTTCGTTCCCGGCATCGAGACCCGAGCGACGGTCCTCGGCCGTGAAGAACCCTGTACGTTACGGGACGACCCCAAAAGTGCTTTTAGGGTCGGTTGCGCATGCGATACAATGAGCCGTCCGGTCGACGTGAGCGTCGTCCTTCCCGCGTACAACGAGGAGCGGACGATCGAACGGACGGTCGGAACCACGCTCGACACGCTCGGCGAGTTCCTTCCCGGCGGATCGTTCGAGGTGCTGGTCGCCGAGGACGGCTGTGAGGACCGGACACCGGACATCGCCGCGAAGCTAGCACGCGAGGACGACCGCGTTCGCCACGTTCACTCCGAGGCGCGACTCGGGCGCGGGGGCGCACTGCGGCGGGCCTTCCGTGCCGCCCGCGGCGGGACGCTCGCCTACTTCGATACGGACCTGGCGACGGACATGTCCCACCTCGAAGAGCTGATCGAGTCCGTCCGATCGGGCGAGGCAGCGGTCGCGACCGGATCGCGGTGGATGCCCGGCAACGTCGCGGAGCGTCCGGCTCAACGGGGCGTCCCGAGCCGGGCGTACAACACGCTCGTCAGGTCCGTGCTCCGGTCGGACGTTCGCGATCACCAGTGTGGGTTCAAGGCGTTCGATCGCGAGGCGCTGTATTCCCTTCTCGGCGACGTCGAGGACGATCACTGGTTCTTCGATACCGAACTGCTGGTCCGGGCTCAACGGGCGGGCTATCGAGTGCGGGAGTTTCCCGTCCAGTGGACGCCGAAGGGCGATTCGAAGGTCGATCTCGTCCGGGACGTGCTCGGAATGGGCAGTCAGGTGCTTCGCTGTTGGTGGCAACTCGCGATCCAACCGCGCATCACCCGTCGAGTAACCGTCACCGGCGGCACCTTGCTCACGCTCGTCGCCGTGCTCCTGATGACCCAGTATATCGACTTCGGGACGGTCCTCGCGCGGATGGAGGGGGCCGATCCGGCGCTCGTCGGCGCGGCCGCGCTCGTCTACGTGCTCTCGTGGCCGTTGCGCGGGACGCGCTATCGCGATATCCTCCGCGAACTCGGGTTCACCGAGCGGATCGACTTCTTGACCGGGGCGATCTTCGTCTCTCAGACCGGAAACCTCGTCTTTCCGGCACGGGCGGGCGATGCGGTCCGTGCGTACGTCGTCAAGACCCGCCGGCTCGTGCCCTACCCGACGGGTTTCGCCTCGCTCGCGATCGAGCGGGTGTTCGACCTGCTCACAATCACCGTCCTCGCGGGCACGGTCTTCGTTGGCCTCGCGGCGACGGGAGTCACGACGCCCGAACAGCTGGGAACGCTCGTCGCGAGCGGCGGCGAGGGAACCGGTAGCGGCCAGGTCGCCGTTGCCCTCGCCGCCGCCGTCGGCCTCGCGGCGATCGCCGCGGTCGGGGTGATCGTCGCCAGCGCGCGGTCGGACCGCAACTTCGTACGCGCCGGCGTGAGCCGACTGAGTTCGGATACCTACGCGGAGAAGGTCGCGAGCGTGATCGAACGTTTCGCGGGGGACATCCAGACCGTCGCGAACGACCGGCGGGCCTTCCTCACGGTGGGGGTTTCGAGCGTCGGCATCTGGACGCTCGACGTAGTGACTGCCCTCCTCGTGTTCGCGGCGTTCGACGTCTCCTTGCCCCTCGTGACGCTCGTGGCCGTCGGCTTTTTCGCGGTGAGCGTCGGGAACTTAGCCAAGGTACTTCCCCTCTCGCCGGGCGGCGTCGGACTGTACGAAGGAGCCTTCACCCTGCTCGTCTTCGGCCTCACGCCGGTCCCGTGGGCGGTCGCGCTGGGGGCGGCGATCGTCGATCACGCCGTCAAGAACGTCGTGACCGTGATCGGCGGCCTGCTATCGATGGCGTTGCTCAACGTCTCGCTCACGACCGCGGTCGAGGAAACCCGATCGATCGGTCCCGCCGATACGGGCCGGGAGCTAGAACCCGATCGCTCGGTTGAGGACTGATGGATCCTCGACGTCGACATTAGCGGACAGCGGAGCGGCAATCGGCACCGAGCCACCGCCGGTGGCTGTACGCGATCTCCGACCGACGACGGGAGCGAGCGCGTTGCCGATCGAAGAGCACGAGGGCCGGACCGAGCGGTGTCGTACCGCTCGGGCAATTGCCGTCGGTGCGACCCGTCCGTCGATCCTACGATAAGCCCCCTCGTCGTCGAGTCCGTTTCAGCCTGTACGACCCGTTCTCGGTACTACCAATCCGAATAATGGTAGATTAACAGCGCGCGACCCCTCTCCTCCTGCAGTAGAACACGACTCCTTCGTTCCGATCCGGGTTTCAATGAGCAAATAACTAAGTATCTTTCGTACAGAGCGAAGCACACAGTTAATGGCTTGGGTTACTTCCCGGGTCGATGCCCTACCCGGCTAGCCCCTGCCGCCGTATATTACAATGAAAGACACGGACACACGGATGCGAACGCGGGTCGCCGAAGACGAACGCGAGACCGAGACGGAAGACGAACGCGACGTCCTCGACTGTCCCGAGTGCGGCGGGAAGGTCGTCGCCGACAGCGGCCACGGCGAGACCGTCTGTACCGACTGCGGGCTCGTCATCGCGGAGAACGAGATCGACCGCGGACCGGAGTGGCGCGCCTTCGACTCCCAAGAGAAGAGTCAAAAGTCCCGTGTCGGTGCGCCCACGACGAAGATGATGCACGACAAGGGCCTGTCGACCAATATCGACTGGCGCGACAAGGACGCCTACGGTCGATCACTCGGGTCACGCCAGCGCGCGAAGATGCAACGGCTTCGCAAGTGGAACGAGCGATTCAGAACCCGGGACTCCAAAGACCGCAATCTCAAGCAAGCCCTCGGCGAGATCGACCGGATGGCGAGCGCCTTGGGGCTGCCCGAGACGGTCAGGGAGACCGCGAGCGTGATCTATCGACGCGCGCTCGACGAAAACCTCCTTCCAGGGAGATCGATCGAGGGCGTCTCGACGTCGGCGGTGTACGCCGCTGCCCGACAGGCCGGCGTTCCCCGTAGTCTCGACGAGATCACTGACGTCTCCCGCGTCGAGAAAAGCGAGATCGCCCGTACGTATCGGTACGTCGTGCGCGAACTCGGACTCGAGATCCAGCCTGCAGACCCCGAGAGCTACGTCCCCCGCTTCGCCTCGGCGCTCGAAATCTCCGACGAGGCTGAGGGCCGGGCACGGAAACTGCTTCGCAACGCGAAGGAACAGGGCGTCCACAGCGGGAAGAGTCCCGTTGGACTAGCCGCCGCCGCTGTTTACGCCGCCGCGTTGCTCACCAACGAGAAAACCACTCAGGCCGCTGTCAGCGAGGTCGCCGATATCTCGGAGGTCACGATCCGCAACCGGTATCACGAACTTCTCGAAGCCGAACAGGACCTGCAGCTCGCTTAGCACCTTTTTGCGGCTCGGGTGTCCTCGCTCCCTCCGGGCATCGCTCGCCGCAAAAATCTGCATCAAAAACTCCGCTCCTTCGCTCGCATTGCTCGCTCGGTCACGGCGAACCGCTCGCTCACCTTCCGGTTCGCTCGCGGATGCGAGGCGACTATTCACACTGACTGCCGTCCAGGATGCTTAGCCCGCTTTTTTCGGTACGTCCGTTGTACCGGGTACATGGACTTGGATTTCGGGTCGCTCGTGATCGCCGCGGCTACTCCGAGCCTCAACGACGAACCGGCGGCAGGCGCTCACGCCGACGCCATCGAGTTCCGGATAGACCTCGCTCGTTCCGATACGGACCCGCTCGACGCGCTCAACGCCTACGAGGGGGAACTTCCGGTCATCGCGACTAATCGTATCGAGCGCGAGGGTGGAGAAGCTCCTGAGGGAGCAGAACGACTCGACGTGCTCCGGCGAGCGGCCGAGTTCCCTCGCGTCGCGGCCGTCGATATCGAACTCACGACCGTTACGAACGGAACCGGCGAGGACCTCCCGTCTCACGCTCGCGAACACGGCGCGAAAGTCATCGTCTCCTGGCACGACTTCGAACACACTCCACACGAGCGGCTCTCGGAGTTGCTCGGGCGAGCGTGTGAGTACGGCGACGTCGGCAAGGTCGCCGTCACCGCACAGGACCCGGGCGACGTACTCGAACTATTGGGTGTGACCCACCAGTTCGCCTCGGGCGACAGACCGGTTGCGACGATGGCGATGGGCGAGGTGGGTCGTCACTCCCGCGTCGTCGCGCCACTGTACGGTTCGCGGATCGCTTACGCCCCGGTCGACCCCGAGCGGGCGACGGCTCCCGGCCAGTACGACCTCGCCACCCTCGCCGACCTGATCGGACAGCTACGGTGAGAAACGGTCATAGTCGAGATCGAACGAAGGCCGACGAGAAAACGCCGGAGTCCGCGCATCCGCGAGCGTCGCAGGCGCGAGCGGTTCTCCGCGAACGAGTGCTGAAAGCGCGAGTGAGCGGCTTTTTGATGCAAGGGTCGTTCCCGTTCGTGGTTCAAGAGAGCGAAGCTCTCTTGTCATCACGAAAGGCGCTTCGCGCCTTTCGAACGACTCCTTGCAGTCGCTCACCTCCCACTCCCTGCTCTCGTTCGCTCGCTACCGCTCGCTCACGAGAACAGATTTTTCGAGGAGCGGTACGCGAACGCAGTGAGCGCACCCGACGACAAAAAGGTGCGGTTAGATCCCCTTGCCCATCAGGTGACTCCGGAGGATGTCGTCTTCCTTGTTGCCCGTAGCGGTATTGAGCAACACGAGCGTCTCGTCGCCGTCGAACTCGCCTTCCGAAGCGAGCTCCGAGGCACCGCTCATCGCCGCCGCACACGTCGCGCCCATCTCCAGGCCCTCCTCCTGAGCGACCGTGATCGCACCGTCGAGGATTTCCTCGTCGGGCGTCGCGACCGCGCCGCCGTCCGACTCGCGCAGTGTTTCGAGTATCCACGGACTCGCGCCCGGATCGGAGACCTCGATCCCGCCACAGATCGTATCGGGGGTCTCCCAAAGGTCGTGACGGCTCTCGCCGCTCTCCCAGGCCTCGACGACGGGGGCACAGCCGGCCGACTGGGCGGCGTAGAATCGCGGGATCTCCTCGCCCAGCCCTAACTCCTCGAACTCCCGAGCGGCCTTGTACATCCCGATGAGACCCACGCCGCCGCCGGTCGGGTAGAGTACGGCGTCGGGGACTTCCCAGTCGAGCTGTTCAGCGATCTCGTAGTACATCGTCTTCTTGCCCTCGTGGCGGTAGGGCGTGACGAACGTCGCGCATACGCCGCGGCGGACTGGCCGGCGTTGCCCGCGGAAGCCAGTGCGACGTCGTTTGCGTCGTGCTGGCTGGCCGCCGACATCGCGAGCGCGTGGCCGCGGTCCTTGAACGTCCCCGTGGGATTTCGGCCTTCGTCCTTGAGGTAGACCTCGCCGACGTCCAACTCGTCGGCGAGGTTCGGGCACTCGACGAGCGGGGTCGTCCCCTCGTCCATCGTTACCGACGCTTCCTGGGGAAACGGGAGCAGTTCCTCGTAGCGCCACATGCCGTCGAACGGACGCGCTTCTACGTCCGTTCGCGAGAGCGAGATCGCGTCGTAGTCGTAGGTCGGGTCGAGAATGCCTCCACAGTCCGGACAGCGATGGGTCGCTTCCTCCGCACTGAACTCCTCGTCACAGTCCCTGCATTCGAGCCCCCGGAAGGCCGTCGTCGTTTCCATGTCGGTGCTGTGATCGTGAGCGACTAATCGCTGTCCATTCGCCGAACCCCTCGATCCGGAGTGCACGATCGCCGGCCGTACCGAATCGACCGGAGCGATCGGCGGGGGTGGGAGGTGTTTTGTAGCCGGCGGCCGCACCCGAGACATGACCGATACAGTCGTCGTCGGTGCCGGTCTCGCCGGGCTGACCGCGGCTCGTCGCCTCTCCGACGCCGGACTCAGTGTAACTATTCTCGAACGGGGCGGGGAGGTCGGCGGCCGGGTTCGCTCCGCGACTCGGGAAGGATTCGTCCTCGACCGCGGCTTCCAGGTGCTTTTCACGGCCTATCGCGCCGCACGACGGGAACTCGACTTCGAGGCGCTTTCCCTGCAGGCGTTCACTCCGGGGGCGACGATCGCCCGTCCGGGACGCCGGTCGATACTCGCCGATCCGCTCCGCGCCCCGCGATTCCTGCCCGCGACGCTTACGAACCCGAACGTCCGGTTCGCGGACGCCCTGCGCATCGTCCGTCTCCAGTGCGAACTCGCGCACAAGAGCCGGCGGGAGATCCTCGCCGGTGCCGAGAGCGACTCTCGCGATACGTCTATCGGGACCTATCTCGCCGAGCGCGGCTTCTCGAAGCGCTTCGTCGAGTGCTTCTTCGCGCCCTTCTATGGAGGCATCACGCTCGATCGGTCGCTGTCGACCTCCAAAGCCGTCTTCGAGTATACGTTCAAGACGCTCGCCGAAGGGGAGATCGTCGTCCCCGCCGCGGGCATGGGCGCGATCACTACACAACTCGACGAGCGCGCACGGACGGCGGGCGCGACGATCTCGCTCGACAGTGCGGTCGAGACGGTGGACGCGAACGACGACGGGGCGACGGTCTCGCTCGGCAACGAAACGCTCTCGGCGGACGCGGTAGTGGTGGCGACCGATCCCCGGACTGCCCGCGATCTCACCGGCATCGGGGGGATCCCAACCGAAGCGCGAGGTTGCATCACCCAATACTACTCGTTGCCGACGAGCGAACACCCCGATACCGGGAACCGACTGCTGTTGAACGCGCGTAACGCCTTTCCGAACGAAGTGGTACCCCTCTCCCGGGTCGCGCCGACGTACGCTCCCGACGGACGCGAACTGCTCAGCGCGACCTTTCTACCGGAAGCGAGAACCGACGGCGAGTTCGCCGGCGATCGGAGCGGCGGGCGTAACCTCGACGGCTCCGACGAGAGGGGTCGAGACGACGACGGTGATCGCGGGGACGACCCCGTTTTTCAGGCGAGCGACGCGGACTTAGCGGACGCCACCCGGCGGGCGCTCTCGGCGTGGTATCCCGACGGCCGCTTCGATCGCCTCGAAGCGATCCGTACCGACAGGCTTCCGTTCGCCCAGTTCGCCCAGCCGCCCGGGTTCAGGGCCTCGCTTCCCGACGTTGACGCCCCGGAAGGACGGGCGTATCTCGCGGGCGAGTACACCGGGTGGTCGTCGATCAACGCCGCCCTCGATAGCGGTCGTCGGGCCGCGGAGACCGTCCTCGCCGACCGGTGATCGGTGGTTCTCACGATGGCCCGACCCGTCCGTCCGATTCGGCGGGCCGCTCGATCGTCGATCGGTCCGCCTATAGCATCGAACGGAACTCGTCGAGCGGCGGGAACCACAGCGTTTCGTCGCTTGCCTCGTCGCGGACGATCGGTCGAAACCCCTCCAAGTCGGCGATGAGCGGCGACTGGAAGTCACGAGCGCTCGATCCGTTGACCGGGACGCCGGCGGCTAGTTGGGTAAACGCCGGAAGCATCAGGACGTCCGCGCCTCCGTGTGCGCCCGATCCGTAGAGGTAACAGGGCCGTCGTTGGCCCTCGATCTCGATCGCCGGGTGGTCGTGGCCGATCACGTAGGTCCCCGCCCCCCCCTCTTCGGGCAGTTCGTGGCCGTGACAGACGACCACTTCGCCACTGTCAGTGACCTCTCCGTCGGAACCGATCCGGTACTGCGCCGGCGTACGGCCGCCCCAGAGCCCGCCGAGCATCGCGTCGTGGTTGCCGGGCGTGATCGTCAGCCCCAGGTCCCGTGTCTCGATTTCCCGGACGACCCCGTCGAACGACTCGGCGGCGTCGCCGGGCGTCCCCGAAAAGGAGTGGAGCACGTCGCCCGCGAGCACGACCTCGGTAGGAAAGAACCGATCACACAGCGCTCGTAGCCGACCGGTGATGTCGCCTCGCTCGCCGAGGGGTGCTCGGACTGCCGAGGTCGCGTCCCGGCCGAGATGGAGATCGGAGCAGACGAGGACGTCCGCTCCCGGGAGATACAGTGCCCGATCGCGAAACTCGACGTCGATCATCGTCGTCCCATACGGCCCGTGAGCCAAAGACCTGACGCGACGAAACGTCGCGTTCCGATCCCGACGGTAGCGGTTCTCGCCGGCACGGTCGATTCGATGCTCGACGACCGGCGATCGGTTCTCAGGATCGCTCGAACTCGAAGTCGATCGACCGACGGGCCGGCGTGTACGTATAGATCACCCCGTCGCCGAGCACGAGGTATTCGCCCCTGTCAGCGTCCTCGATAACCCGGCGGTTCGTATCGATCGCCAGATCGACGAGTCCGTCGAGCGAGTCGACCTCGACGCGTGGGGCTTCGAACGCTTCCTGTGGCGGACTCGCCACCGTGATCCAGTCGTCGAATTCGTCCCTGGTAGCGGTATAAACCAGTCGTTCGCGCTCGGTTTCGCTCGGTTCGAGCCGTCCCGCTCGGCGCGACACGACCAGGCCAGCGAGGAGCGCGAGCGAGGTCACGAGCAGGAGTACCGACCCGACGCCTCGAAGCGGGCCGTACTCGTTGGTGACACGCACCCGCTCGGTCGATCGGCTCCGGTTGTCGATCGACCCCGGGTCGTCGACACGGTATCGTCCGTCCTCCAGCCCGATCGGCAGACGGTACGTACGAGTGCCCGATACCGACCGACCTTCGACCTGTCCGTCGAACCGGACCCGTGCGGTCAAAAGCGCCTCGACCGTTCCCTCCGAGCCGCCGACCTGCCCTTCGATCCGCTCGCCGAGCCTTCGGGTCGCGTTCACGTCGCGTGAGAACGGTATCGCGAGGGTCTCGCCCGGAGCGAGCGACGCCGCCCGATCGTTGCCGAGCCGCCGGGTGACCCGCCAGTACTCGATGGGAGTTCCGTCGCTTCCCTCGCCGACCGCGTGCAACACGAGGACCAGCGTCGTGTTCACCGTGAGGTCGCCCTCGGCTGCGGTGTACGTATAGACGAACGAGCCGTCGAGCACGGGCGATACCGACGTGAAGTAGACCGATCGGTTCGTAAGGACCTCCCCTTCCGGGAACGCGATGGTCCCGTTGGTCACCGTCGCCGAGTAACGGAAGTCACCCGTTGCCTCCCAGGACGCCGTGGTCCGTTCCTCGACGTGGCTTCCCGGCGAGACGTGGGTCGTGTACGCGAGCCAGCCCCCGAGCAGGGCGAAAACGACCAGCGCGGCGACCACGAGGGCAAACGAGTCGGCGAGCGATCGTCGGAGCCGAAGTTCGGTATCCGTCATCTCAGTGCGTTCCTGCCGTGGTTGTGGGTTACGTTCGGAGCCATTTAATCGAACAATGAGCCGATAGACCGGCGGAGACGCCCCAGCCGCGACCGGCGGCGCGGTCGGTTCCGCGATCGGACTCGGCCCGTTCCGACGAATGCGATCCCGAGCAGGTAGAAGCCACCGCCGAGCAACGTGTCGATAACGACGATCGGTGCCCAGGGGTGAACCGTATAGAGCGCCCGGAGAACCGGCGTCGGGAGCACGGCGAGGTAGCGATGCTCGACGAGGAATCGGCGGTAGTAGCCGGTCTCCGGCGGCGCGGAAAGCGTGACGGTGGCGTTCGTCCGATCGCGACCGCTAACGGTCATCTCGCGGGGTCGAACGTCGATGCCCTCGCTCGCGGGTTCGAGAAACGTGTAAACCGGAACGAACCCGCTGTTGGCCACGACGTAGGTCCTGGATTTCGATTCGCCCTGTGGGACAACGTCCGGACGCTCGGAATCGAACTCCGCGCTCACGAGGTCGAACTGCTGTGACCCCGCAGGGGCGACCATGCTCGCGGTGGCCGCGACGACCAACAGCGCGGCGAACGCGCCGACGAGCAGGCGCGTGTTCGTTCCGGTGTCGCGCGAGCGCTCCCGGTCGCGCCGTCTTCGTCCGCGGTCGCGCAGGGCATCGACTGTATAGAGTAGCACTGTGAGCGCGAAAAACAGGTACGCGAGCCCTTGGACGCCGAGTAACGCGCTCGTTCCGAGTATCGATGCGAGGGTGGACTGGACGGTCCGAAGCACGTCCTGCGTGCCGGTGACGACGGTTCCGAGGCCCGGGATTGCGACGACCTCGCCGCCGACCTGGAGGGTTTTCGCGACGATCTGTGCGTCTTTCACCGGTGGCTCGTCGCCGTCCTGATCGGTAAAGGGGTTCGCGTCGCCTCTGGTAACCAATCCCTCCTCGGTTTCGCCGACGACGCGATGGGTCGTCAGACCGCCGCCTCGGACCTCCTCGGCGCGGTAGGTGATCACGTCGCCCTCCTCGACAGGGCCGGCAACCGCCGCCGGAATCGCGACGAACCCGTCGCCGGGATCGAGCGTCGGTGCCATGCTCCCGGTCTCGACGTAGCTCAGCAATACCGGCTGGCCGAGCACCGTCCCTAAGACGAGGAGACCGACGACGGCGACCAGAGCCCCCGTGAACAGTTTCGCGAGTGCGCTGTGCGCCTTCATGAGCGGACGGAACTGAAGCGTAGGTCGTGCTATTTCGGGATTTCACTTAAATATAGCCCCCCATCCAGCGTTTAACGAGGCTTTCGACCGGACCGTACGCGGCGGTTGCGGGAGAAACGGATCGGTTCGTTCGGTCCCCGTATACGAGTGCTCGGTAACCATCGGCGATACCGAAGTCGAGCGTTCGGCGACCGTCAGGGCGCAAGATACGTTCCTCCACGGCCCCACGGGCGTATCGGACGCTGACGGCCGGAAAGTTTCGCTTTCGGTGCGCTCTTCTCCGTCAGCTTGTAGACGAGGGTTCGCCGCTGTGTGAACTGGATGACCGGAACGTCTATACAGCTCCAATACAGCAGAATACAGTATCATGCCAGTCGAATTCGACACCTACGAGGAAGAAACGGGCCAGATGGATCTCAGCGAGGGGAGCAACGCCCATGCGATCCTATCGTTTCTTGCCGAACGTCCCGATCAGGGGTTTACGCCGACGGAGATTCACGAGTCCGTCGAGATCCCGTACGGGAGCGTCGGACCGACGCTCGCGCGGCTTGAAGAGCGCGAACTCGTCCGACACAAAGCCCCGTACTGGTCGATCGGTCACGGCGATCACCTCGTTACGTACGCCGGGATGCGATCGACAATCGAGGCGATCGAGGAACGCTTCGGCTCCGAGAACCCCGACGACTGGCTGGAAGCTGCCGAGCCGGTCAACGACGGATGAGTTTCGATACCGGAACTGTCGTCTGGCACGAGGCCCCGTTCAAGACATCTCAGCCCGACGGCAGTCAACCCGACCGACCGTGGCTCGTCGTTGGCAACAACGATCACCCGTTCCACGGACCGAATACGTCGTCCTCGGTATGACGACGAACTCACGTTCGGAGGGGATTCGGGTCCGACAGTCGGGCTGGGTCGACGGCGGCATCAAGAAACC
>PXQR01000026.1 GCA_003021235.1 Halobacteriales archaeon QH_6_64_20
CCGGACGCTTTGACGAGAATCGTCTCGCCTTGGTCGTCGATGTAGTCACGGACCACCCGTTTCAGCCGGACGTCCGTGACAATGGCTTCACCGGTGTAGTCGTCAACGCGTGGGTGGTTTTCCTCGGTCAGTGGATCGCCGTTCGGATTGGCGTCCACAGCGTCGTAGAGGAAGACGATCTCGGAACGATTTTCGATGGTATCAGTCTCTGATATCATTGTTGATCCGTGGCTTCTGCGGTCTGTTCGGGGTCCGGTAGCGGGTCCGACGACTCGGAGTCGTCGCGGTCTTCCCTCGCACGACGGGCGACGTTCGGACCGACGTTCACACCGAGGATGTAGTGGTAGCGAATCTCGTCGTTCGTGGCGTTCCAGCCCTCGTTTTCGCCTGTGAGGACAGCCTCGTGAAACAGCGATTCGGCGTCGGACCAGGGAACTCCGTAGTTGCCGGCCTGAGCGTTGTACGTCTTCGCCTTCTCCCAAACGTATGTCTGCCACTCGGTAAGTCGCTCGGTCGTGAGTCGGGCGACGTCACGGTTCTGGACGAACGTCCGATTGAGGCCGCGCCGTATCTGCCAGTTCGACAATTGGGCGGCTGCCGCGCCGAGGATGAATCCCGCTTTCCGTCCCGGCGAGGTGGCGATGCTCGGGTGTGCGTCAACGAACTCCTTCAATCCCGCGCCGAAGGAGATGTACTCGCCGTCGAGTAGTTCCGGTTTCATGCTGTGCTCCGTCCGGGCGTCCCTAAGCACGCCGTGTTCGGCACAGGTCCGTAGGAACGCGTAAGCGTTTGCGATATGGAATCCATCGTATGGATAGTTCTCCTCGTCTTCGAGTCGAGCGCGCCATCGCGCCCGCGCTTCGCGCACGACGCTCGCAACGACGGTGTCGTGCGGAATCGTTCCGTTCGTCAGTAGTCGTTCGGTGTACTCGGCCCACTTCGAGTCGTCGCCCGTACTCTCGCCCTCGTGATTGCTGTCGGTTTTCTCGGTGAGCAGACCGAACAGCCACATACCGGTGAATATCCGCCTCTCGCTTGGCGCATCCGGCTTTGGAAGTAGCTTCTGCTTGAACACGGGACTCTCATCGAGTGCGTTCCCGGCGGTGGTTTTGAGTTCAGCTAATTGGTCTGTCGACACGCCGTCGATCCAAGCAACGCCGTGAGTTTTCGCGCTGTCGCTTACGTAATAGACGAGCGCGAGCCGAAGTGCGTCCTCTCGCAAATCCAACTCAACAGGGCCACGGTACGCTTCCCATGCGGCAGAAATTGGCCGTTTTTGTTCTCGTTCACCTCCAGCCCCAACTAGCTGGGACTGACTGTTCCGGATGAGTTCGCGCAATTGCTCTTCAGCACGGTCAATAGGCAGAGCATACGGAAGGACCCGACAGCGAACACCCGGCGGACCGTAATTTTGCGCGTCGATGAATCGGTCAACTGCGACCTCGATAGCCGTGAGACACTCGATGCACAGCGGACGTGACTGCCAAGCGTTCGATGAATTGTACTCGGGAAACGGCCACTGCTTTTTGAACGAGTACATTTCGTCCAATTTTGCACCAAGTCCAAAACACTGGTCTATATTATCGCAGACAGTGCATCGAGTTTCGCCGAAGCACGACTTGGCCGTGGATTTACTGCGCATATCCCTCATTGCCCATCGTCTCAAGCCCTCGTTGAACGCTTCAATATCGCCAGCGAATTGCTCCTCACCATTCTCATCAGTGACCGAGATAGTTAGCAAAGCCCGGTACTCTACTCTGTCATCGATATTTTCGAGATCGGCTTCGATTCGTGAACGGGCATCACCATCTGGACCGACGCACTCACGAACACTCTGTATGAGCGGATGGTCGATGTGCTCATCGAGAACATCCGGATCGAACCAATCATCGAGCATCTTCGGAAGACGCTTTGTCAATGTGGAAGTGGACGTTCCCGTCGCTCGTTTCGTCAAACTGTTGTCCGTCACGTTCGAGGAGAGCGAGTATCCGTGCTTCAGCGCGGTTTCTTCTGGGCTACTCTCGGGGTCAATTAGCTTGACACCGTTGTAACTCAGAACACCATTCTCGCGCTGAAGCTGTATCGCAACGACCGATGTGATTGCTTTATCACCACCGGAAATATCGCTGGCAGTGTAGTACTTCGCGTACTCGTTTCCAGCAAAGTCCCGCTCGGAAATCACCTCGCCGATGACCTGCAACGATTCCAGAATCACGCGTCCTCCGCGCGATTTACGAACCCGAAGCCGAGACCGTTCAGTTCCCCGAGACCCGTGTCGAGTGCGAGATTGAGAATCCGGCGGTGACTCGCGCTCTCGACCTCGTAGGCGAACGTCCACTCGCTTCCGATATACGTCACGTCGCCATCGGCGTACGCCACCGGCTTCGAGACGCTTCGATCGAGCGAATACTCGGTGAAATACGGCGGCTCCGGCGGCGGTTCGTCGTACGCCAGTTGATACTTGTGCTGGAGGTTTCCGTACAACCGGTCAAAGAACAGGTCCATTCCGTGCTCCGGTCGCCAGTACGTGCGCTCGTGTTCGGTATCGATACCGAACTTGCGTGCTGTCTCAGTCCCGAAGCGAAGTACGATGGGTGTCCCCGTGACGAGTTCGCCACGCTCCTGAACAGCAGGATCAAGCGTGAACGCCTCACAAACTTCGAAAGGCATCTCACCGATATTTAATTCGGAGTCCGAACAGAGTCCGTACGCCACCCCTGTTACCATCTCCGGGTCAGTCGAGGCGAACAGTAGTCTTCGATCATCACCCTCTATTCCGTTTCGTGGTGGAAACGGGTTCGAGTAGCTGAATAGTTTCGGTCCTCGATCGTCGTGAATCTCATCGTAACCGGCGCGATCGAGATCGCGGTACAGTCGCGCTTGGAGCCTGTGGTTGTACGTGTTGTCGTAGGCGAAGTCGCTCCGCGCAGTCATCTTCACCAATGTTCTCATTACCGATAATCAAACAGAACAATTGATATGTATTAATTCTAGCCCAACTTACTAGCCTTTCTACACTATGTCTCAAGCAAGTCAATGGCTTTCGGCTCCATTCTGTGTTTTTGCTTTCGAAGGACCTCTTCGAACTAACAACTCGTTTACAGCGGCTCCTCGCCGTCGATGATCCGTTTCGCACGTTCGATCAGTGCCGGGACGCGTTCGTCCATCAACGGATACATCGAGTCGTCCGAATTTCCTTCCAGGTATCGCCGGAAGAACATCTCGCCCAGCGCACCCAACTTGTAAACTGCGAGCGCGCGGTAAAAGCGCTCCTCGGCGAACTCGATCCCCGATCGTGCCTCGTATCGATCGACCAGCTCCCCTCTGGTGGGATAGCCCTCCCGTTCCATGAACGTCGCCGTGAGTTGGGGGATCGCCGGGGCGGGGTCGCCCGGGTCGCGCCAGTACGACAGCATCCACCCCAGGTCCGCACGCGGGTCGCCGAGCGTCGACATCTCCCAGTCGAAGACGCTGACGAGCCGTGGGGGCGTGCCGGGCGCGTACATCACGTTGTCGAGCTTGTAATCGCCGTGGACCAAGGTATGAGGATAGTCGGTCGGACAGTTCGATTCGAGCCACTCGCTCACGCCTTCGAGCCCGGGCAGGTCGCGTTCGTCGGTCGTGACCTCCATCGCCCAGGCGTACTGTTTGCCCCAGCGTTCGACCTGGCGTTCGGTGTATCCTTCGGGATAGCCGAACTCGCCGAGCCCCACGTCCTCGTAGGAAACGGCGTGGATCTCACAGAGCCCGTCGACGAGTTCCTCGCCGATCGCCTCTCTGCTTTCGACGTTCGCGAACCGGTCGGGTTCGCCCCCCCGGCAGACGTCTCCCTCCACCCGCTCCATCACGTAGAAATCCGATCCCATGACCGCCTGGTCCTCGGAAGTGAGAACGGTTCGTGGGACTCTGGCGGCGGTGTCCTGGAGCGCGTCCATGACCCGGTACTCCCGGAGGACGTCGTGGGCGGTGTCTGCGATCTCGCCCGGGGGCGGCCGACGGACCACGAGGTTGCGATCGCCCCACGTGACGAACAGCGTCTCGTTCGAGTGGCCCTCCTGGTGGTGAGCCACGTCGTACTCGCCCGCCGGCCCGAGTTCGGCTTCGAGGTACCTCGCTAAGGCCTCGGTATCGACGAGCCGTGCGAAGTACGCCTCGTCGCGCTCCGCTTCGGTGCTCGTGCTCCTGTCCTCGCCTTCGGTCCCGTCCGTGTCGGCCATATCGACGGGGTTCGGCGTCGATTCACAATACCGTTCGGGTCGTTCTCGGGATCGCGTTTATTACGGAATTTCTTGAACGAGAAACAGCGGGATTTTTGGAAGCCCCCGGTCGCTCGACGGCTACGACTCGTTGTCGTTCGAAAGACGCTTTGCCGTTTCGAACGATTTCGCTCGCCGCACGGTCGGCCCCCTCCAGTCCCACCCGAAACGGTCTCCTGTGGCGGTTGAGTAAACGCCACCTTTCTCGGTCCCGTCGAATCTACTCTCACCTGCCCCGGGATTCGGTTCTCCCGCCGTCCCGCGGGTTTACTATCCCGTATGCACAACCGGGGCGCATGGAGTACAACGACTCCGAGACGGCCCGCGACCTCGCGGAGCGTGCCCGTGCGTTCATGGACGAGGTCGTGTTACCGACCGAGCGCGCCCAACCCGGCGGCGAACCGGTCGGCGAGGAGACGATTGCCGACTTGCGCGAGCAGGCCCGCGAGCGCGACTTGTACGCTCCCCAGATCGCGGAGGAGTACGGCGGGATGGGGATGGACTTTCGCGACGTGTTGCCCCTGTTCGAGCAGGCCGGCCGGTCGATCCTCGGCGCGCCCGCGATGCGCGTCGACGCCCCTGACGAGGGGAACATGCATACCTTCGAACTGGTCGGCACCGACGAGCAAAACGAAGAGTACCTGAAACCGCTCGTGGCCGGCGACATCTCCTCGGGATTCTCGATGACCGAACCCATGGACGGAGGGGGTTCGGACCCGAAGATGCTCCGAACGACAGCCGAGAAAGACGGCGACGAGTGGGTTATCAACGGCCACAAGTGGTGGACCACGCAGGGATCGGCGGCCGACGTCCTCTTAGTCATGGCCCGTACGAACGAAGACGCCCACCCCTACGAAGGCTGTTCGTTCTTCCTCGTCTCGCCGGACGTGGATGGCGTCGAGATCGTTCGTGACATCCCCCACGTTGGCGCGTCGGTCGTCGGCGAGAGCCACGCCGAGATCAAGTACGACAACGTTCGAGTCCCCGAAGCGAACTTGCTCGGTGAACTCGACCAGGGCTTCCAGCACGCCCAGCAACGGCTCGGTCCTGCCCGTCTCACCCACTGTATGCGCTTTAGCGGGATGGCAACCCGCGCACTCGACGTCGCGAAGGCCTATCTCTCCGAGCGGGAGGGATTCGGCTCCCCGCTCGCGGACAAGCAGGCGCTTCGCTACGAAATCGCGGAGGCAGAAACCCGCCTGCACGCCGTGCGGGCGACGGTCAGGGACGCCGCCGACAAGATCGCCGCGGGCGAGGAGGCCCGGATCGAGGTCGCCATGTCGAAGGTCTTCGCCGCGAACGCCACCCAGGACGCGATCGACACCGCGCTCCAGTGCTGTGGCGGTAACGGGATCGGCAAGGACCTCCCGATCGGCGACTTCTACGAGGCCGTTCGCGCCTTTCGGATCGTCGATGGTGCCGACGAGGTCCACAAGCGCGTGATCGCTCGTGACGCCTTCGAGGACGTCGACGAGGCGGAACTGGAAGCGCTCACGCGCTACGACGGGTAGCTCCGGCGACTCACGGATCGATATGGGCCGTCCCAGGATTGTTCCGGCCCGACCCGTGTCCTTGCGCCGTTCTTCGAGGGACCGGAACGCCAGGACTATCGACCGCCATCCTGGTATCGCAACGCTTCGGAGACCGTCGGTCCCGATCACCGTTCGTCATGCGATCGCGCTCGTTGCCGACTACCGTTTAGCAGAGCTATCTAAGTTTCCCCCCAACTGCTACACAGACCTCGGAACTCCCGACAGGCTCCTGGCGGCGGGCACGGCTGTGGCAGTACTCGTCGGCATCGTCCCGGTGGCTACCGTCCGCACGCTGACCGTGACGATCGTCGGCTACGGACTCGTCGTGGCGGGCCTGATCGTGGTCGTCCGGAGCGTGCGGGACTTCGCCGTCAGAACCGACGAAGATAGACGGACGCGACCTCCCTTCACTCGGCTCCGCTTTGCTCGACTCCGATACGATCGCGTCCGCACGCCGGGCGGTCGGTTCTTTCAGAGCCGACCCAGCTTCCTGAGCAGTTGCCCGCGGTACTCCTCGTCGCGCTGGATGCCTTTCATCTCCAGAACGTTCCGTTCCAACTTGTCGAGCGCGACGTGAAAGGCCGATTCGGCACCGTAGCCCTCGCCGGTGCCCGCGACCTGGCCCCGGTCGGAACGGAGCCGGACCTGTGCTTGTATCAGCGGCGTCCCGCGGAGTTTCTCCTTGTGGGCCTGAAAGCGTACGTGCGCGTGGTGGACGTCCATTCTGCCGTACTTTCCGGCCACCTGCTCGATACGCTCGCGGATCGTCTCCCGCGAGAGGGTATCGAGCAACGAGATATTGGTGATCTGAACGTCGAGGTGTTCTTCCTCGGTGTGGGTAAGCGCCCGGAGGACGTCGGTCTTGGTGACGACGCCCGCGACGGTGTCCTCGTCCGGTGGCGTGACCGCCAGTCCGGCGTAGTCGTACTCGAACATCTTCCTCACGGCCTCGTCGACCGGCGTGTCGGGTGTCACCGTCTCGACGGGCGCGCTCATCGCGTTGTAGACCGGGAGGTCGAGCATGCGGTCCAACTCGCCCGAACGCTCGCCGGTCGTCGCGTTGTCCATGCTCCGGACTATCACGTCAACGATGTCGTGGGTGGTGACCATCCCCGAGAGCAGGCCGTTCTCGTTGCATACAGGTAACCGGGAGACACCGCTCTCGCGAAGCAGGTTGATCGCCCGGCCGACCCGGGTCTCCTCGGTAATCGTCGTGACCTCCTCGGTGTAGATGTCGGCAACGACGAGCGCGTCCAAGTGCGGGAGGACGGCCTCCAAGATCGCGTCGGCGTCGACGATTCCCCACAGCTCCTCGCCTTCGAAGACCGGCGCGACCTTCGTGCCGCCCTCGATGAGCATCCGGGCGACCTCGCGGACGTCGGCGGTCCGCTCGATCTTCGGGGCCGGGCCGGCGAGGGCGGCGGCCTTCGTCGAATCCTCGACGTGCGATTGGAGCAGGTCACGCTGGGTGATCACCCCACTATAGCTGCCTCCGTTCGTGACGAGCACTCCCTTCGGGTTTTCGCGCTCGAAGACCGACCGGACCGTTCCGAGCCGGTCGTCGGCGTCGATCCCGACGTACTCCTGGGTAGCGATATCGGTGATATCCATCGAACTCTCCTCGCGTGTGGTACGTTGTCGTCCGTAATCAATGTTAGTTCGCCGGTCGGTCGCCGTTCCGTCGGTCGCCCCCCGTTATCCGTTGTCGTGTTTCCGTGCTCATGGGCCATTGGTCGTGTTCAAGACGACTCCGTGGCGAGGAGTGGCGCTTTTGTCCCTGCTGGTGCTCTCGACGGACGTGCCATCGAAACCCGATATCAGCGTGTTCGGCCGGTATACCTACCTGCTAACCGAGGTCTTCTGGGGGAGCCTGGCCCTCTGGTTGCTCAGACGTGCGCGGGCGACGAAGCGGGCGGCGCGAACGGTCCTCGTCCTCTATCCCTTCGCCTATACCTGGGATCGCTACACCCTTTCGGTGGGCGTGTTCGACATTCCCCTGCGGACCGGTATCGAGGTAGCGGGCATCCCGCTCGAAGAACACCTGTTCATGGTCGTCGTCCCGTCGCTCGTGATCGGCTTTCACGAGAACCTCCACGGGCCTTCGGGCGGTGGGGAGGAAGCAAAGCGATCGAAGTAACCGGAACGACCGGAACGACCGAGACGATTGGAGCGAGCGGAGCGATCGAGGCGGTTCCGAGGAGAGCAGGCGTGTAAGAAACCCGGCCGAGCGGAGACGCTTTGTCCCTCGGTCCACAGCCTCGATACATGAGTTCGACGGACGCCGACAGCACCGACGGCGTCGACGACGCTACCCTCCGATCGCTCGCCGGCGAGCTCCGGGATACCGATACGACGGTGGCGATGACCGGCGCGGGGGTCTCGACGGCTTCCGGAATCCCCGACTTCCGCAGCGAGGGCGGCGTCTGGGAGCGCCACGACCCGGCGGACTTTCACTTCAGCCGGTTCGAGCGCGACCCCGCCGGCTTCTGGGCCGATCGCCTCGAATTACGCGAGACGATGTACGGCGACCGCGAGGTTTCGCCGAACGCCGCTCACGAGGCGCTCGCGACGCTCGAATCGGCAGGAGAAATCGACGCGCTCGTCACGCAGAACACCGACGATCTTCACCGCGAGGCCGGCTCCACCGAACCGATCGAACTTCACGGGAACGCGAGCCGCGCCGTCTGTCGGGCGTGTGGAACACGTACCGACGCCGCCTCCGTCCGCGAGCGGGTTCGCAATGGGGAACTCCCGCCGCACTGTGAGTGTGGCGGGGTCTACAAACCGGACGTCGTGCTCTTCGGCGAGTCGCTTCCCGAAGGCGCGCTCTTGCGCGCACAGGCGCTCGCCGAGCGGGCGGACGTCTTCTTCGTTGCTGGTTCGTCGCTGACCGTCGAACCGGCCGCCTCGTTGCCCCGCACCGCCGCCGACCGCGGGGCGACGGTGGCGATCGCGAACCTCGACCGAACCCCGCTCGCCGATCGGGCGGCGTACGACCTCCGCGCCGACGTCACCGACGTCCTTCCCCGATTGCGTGCGGCGGTGTCGGAGGAGGTCTGACTCCGAACGAGACATACCTCCTGCCTTCGACGACGCCCGGGTCCGCTCGTCGCCGTCCGGGCGGTTGATCCGCTCTCCGACGTCGGCGGTAGGTTTTTGCGCGGGGTCGGCGTGGGTTCGTTCGCCATGGACTACGGCGTTTCACACATCGACGACGTTCCGGCCACGGACCTCTCCGACGTCGAAGAACTCCCGCCCGACAACGACATCCGCGCGATCGGCGACGCGCTCGGCACCGACGAGATGAATATTAATGTCTGGTACTTCGAGCCGGGCGAGGAGATCGGCTATCACGCCCACGCCGACCAGGAGGAGCTGTACTACGTCCTCGAAGGCGAGTTCTCGCTCAAACTCGGTCGTTCGGGCGAGACGGAGACGGTCGAAGCCGGCCCGAGGACCTTCTTCGCCGCCGGCCCCGAGATCGGCCACGGCTATCGCTACACCGGCGACGACGTGGGCGTCGTGCTCGCGATCGGCGCGCCGCCCGTCGAGAACCCGGGACTTGATCCGCACGACTTAGACGAGTGAGGAGTCGGTTCCCATCAGTGAGGCGAGTCGAGACGGCAACGTTGAGTTACTCAGTTGCCCGCCGAACAACCACTGCGGACGGGACTGAAAGGGGCCGGCGCGGTCGACGAACCCCGGCGTTCACGAGAGCGAAGCTTTCGTGAGCCAACAGGACCGCTCCGCGATCCTGTGACAACGTAAGCGCTGGAGCGACCGAACGGAGAGAGAGCGAACGCGCGTGGTTCGAAAGGCGCGGAGCGCCTTTCGTCAGTGCTGGAAATCTGCGATTTCCAGCTTGCAGCAGAAACGCGGAGCGTCTTTTGAACGACAGCGAGCCGTGAGTAGTCGTTCGAAACTGCTTTAGTGATCGACCCAACCTTTGAGTACGGCCCTCAGCTGCTGATTGTCGTCTCAGTATATCTCACGTCTGAGCCACTCTCACAGCACCCACAAGTTGCGACTAGTACTATCGCCGTTTCGTGCTGAGAAAACAGCTTTGCTCTCGTGAACCGCCTTCTGGGTCGTGACGTTGCTCCAGCGACCGATCGTCGGCGTCGTGCTCGAAGGCTGGTTCGTGCTCGGATACGGCTACTATCGCTATCGGCTCCGGGGTACCGATCGCGTCGAGATGCACCGAACCATGACCGGTCTCGACAGGCACGAAGCGGCCTTCGCCATACCGGATAGCGATAGCGGTGCCGGTACTGGTACCGGTACCAGCATTGGTACCGATCTCGATTCCGATCCCGACGGCGCGCCGGGCCGCGACTAACGTCGAGAAGCGGACCCGCCGGCGGGGATCGGTTTCCGCTCTCCGTTCTGACAGTGGGTAACACTTTACATCGGCCTGCCCACAGGAGGGGGTATGGAGTACGACGACTCCGAGAAGGCAACGGAAGTAGCCGAGCGGATGCGCGCGTTCATGGACGAGGTGGTACTTCCCACCGAACGCGAGCACCTCGCGTCGGGCGAGCCGGTGTCTCACTCGCGGATCGACGAGTTGCGCGAGGAGGCCCAGGAACGTGACCTCTGGGGACCACAGATCCCCGAAGAGTACGGCGGCCAGGGACTCGAGTTCCGCGAGATACTCCCGGCGTTCGAGCAGGTGGGCAGAAGTCTCATCGGCGCGACGGCGGTACGCGCGAACGCCCCCGACGAGGGGAACATCCACACCCTGGAGATGGTCGGCACCGAAGACCAGAAAGAAGAGTGGATGCAACCGCTCATCGACGGCGAGATGACGTCGGGCTTTTCGATGACCGAACCCCTGCAAGGGGGTGGGTCGGACCCGAAGATGCTCCAGACCACTGCGACCAAAGACGGCGACGAGTGGGTTATCAACGGTCACAAGTGGTGGACCTCGGGCGGACGCGAGGCCGACGTCCTCCTCGTGATGGCCCGCACGGACTTCGACGCCCATCCTTACGAAGGGTGTTCGTTCGTCCTCGTTCCGACCGATACCGAGGGGGTCGAGATCGTCCGGAACATTCCCCATCTCGGCGGCGAGGGGATCGTTGAGGGCGGCGGGATCGGCCACGCCGAGATCGAGTACGACGACGTCCGGGTCCCGGTCGAAAACACCCTCGGCGAGGAGAACAGGGGTTTCCAGGTGGCACAGATGCGCTTGGGACCGGCTCGCCTGACCCACTGTATGCGCTACACCGGGATGGCCACCCGCGCGCTCGACGTCGCGAAGGCCTACCTCGACGAACGAGAGGCCTTCGATTCGTCGCTCTCGGACAAGCAGGCGCTTCGCCACCGGATCGCCGATGCCGAGACGAAACTGCACGCCGGCCGGACGATGGTCCGGAACGCGGCGTGGCGGATCACCGAGGGCGACCAGGCGAGAGTCGAGGTCGCAATGGCGAAAACCTTCACCGCGAACGCCACCCAGGAGGCGATCGATCTCGCCTTGCAGTGCTGTGGGGGCAACGGCATCGGCAAGGACCTCCCGATCGCATACTTCTACGAGTCGGTCAGGACCTTCCGGATCGTCGACGGCGCTGATGAAGTCCATCGACGCGTGATCGCCCGTGATGCCTTCGAGGACCCCGCGAGCGAGGAAGTAGAGCACGTCACCCGGTACTGAGGACGACGATCACACCACCGATCGACGCCTTCGGACCGGTTCCGGCCTCGTCTCTGTCTCCGTTCCGTTCTCGTTCTCGTTCTCGTTCGCGTTCCCTTTCGCTCCCGTCTTCGGGGCGTACCGGCGATCACCTCGCTGGAGGATGTTAGCGTTCGACCCGACGGCGCTCAGGCACAGGAGTACCCGCCGTCGACGACGAGCGCGTGGCCGGTGATCCAGGCGGCCTCCTCGCTCGCGAGGAACCGAACCGCGTTCGCGACGTCCTCGGGCCGTCCCAGCCGTCCGAGCGGGTAGGCTTCGGCCATCCGATCGCGCAGATCCGGCCACTCCTCGGGATCGCGGTCGTCGGTAACGAGCGGCGTCTCGACCACACCCGGACAGACCGCGTTCGCACGCACCCCGTGGGAACCGAGTTCGGCGGCGATCGCCCGCGTGAAGTTCACGACCGCACCCTTCGAGAGCGAATAGGCCGCCCCGCCCGGCATGCCGATCAGGCCGGCGAGCGACGCCGTGTTGACGATCGCACCCGATCCCTGGTCCTTGAGATGGGGGATCGCCGCCCGACAGCCGTTCCAAACTCCTTTCGTATTGATGTCGATCACGCGATCGCGGACCTCGATGTCCACGTCTTCCATGTCCGACCGAGGATGGCTGATCCCGGCGTTGTTCACGAGCACGTCTATACCACCTTCCTCGGCAGTCGTGTCGATCGCCTCCGCGAGCGCTTCCGCGTCACGAACGTCGAGCTCGTACGAGGAGGCCTTGCCGCCGGCCTCACCGATCGCGTCGGTCGTCTCCTCGACGGCCTCGCGGTCGACGTCCGCGACGACGACGTCAGCCCCTTCCTCCGCACAGCGCATCGCCGTTTCCCGCCCGATCCCCGAGCCGCCACCGGTGATAAACACCGTTTCGCCGTCGAAGCGCATGGCCGCTCGTCTCACCGTCGGTATATAAATCGTCCCGCGAAGCCGACCGTTTCCGCGGACCCGCTGCCGGTTCCCTCGGATCAGTCCCTCGTTTCCCGTTTCGACCTGTCCCTGTCCCGTCCCATCCCACCCCGAGCACGGTCGTCCGCGAGCGCACACCCATCGATGGCGAGTCGGCGACTGGGACGACATCCGAGTGGTGTAAAGCTATTTGGGGGGCACGCCCGAACGAATGGTATGTCGTTCCAGTTATCGGACGAGCAACGAGCGATCCGCGAGGCGGTTCGTGATTTCGGCGACAACGAGATCCGACCCGTCGCTCGCGAACACGACGAGGAGAAGCAATACCCCGAAGACCTCGTCGAGCAGGCCGCCGAATACGACTTCATCGCTCCCGGTATCGACGAGGAGTACGGCGGCGCGGGCATGGACCTGTTGTCGAGCATCCTCGTCACCGAGGAGCTCTGGCGTGCGGACCCGGGCATCGGCAGTGCGATCGGTTCGCGCGGGTTCGGCACGAGCATGATCGAGAAGTTCGGCGACGACTGGATGAAAGAAGAGTGGCTCCCGAAGGTGGTCGCCGGCGAGATCGCGACGTGTTCGTGTATCTCCGAGCCCGCCCACGGGTCGAACGTCGCGGGCATCGAAACCAGTGCGGAAAAAGACGGCGACGAATGGGTCATCGACGGGAACAAGACCTGGATCACGAACGGCACGGTCGCCGATCTCGCAGTCGTCATGGCCAAGACCGATCCCGGTGCCGGCCACCGCGGCATGTCGGCGTTTCTCGTACCCACCGACCTGGACGGATTCGAACCCACCAAAATCGACAACAAGCTCGGCATTCGAGCCTCGGACCTCGCCGAGATCGTGCTGGACGACGTCCGCATCCCCGAGGACAACGTCATCGGCGAGGTGGACAAGGGCTTTTACCAGCTCATGGACTTCTTCGCCGACGGCCGCACCAGCGTCGCCGCCCAGGCCGTCGGGGTAGCCCAGGCAGCCGTCGACGAGTCGATCAGGTACGCCGGCGAGCGCGAACAGGGCGGCCAGCACATCGGCGAGTACCAGGCGATCCAGCACAAAATCGCCGAGATGGCGACGAACGTCGAAGCCGCCCGCTCGCTCACGTATCGTGCGGCGAGCCACGTCACCGAGGGCGACGAGCAGGAAGCCGCGAAGTTCGCGAGCATGGCCAAACTGTTCGCCTCCGAGCACGCCGTCGACGTCGCCGACGAGGGAATTCAGGTACACGGCGGCGCGGGCTACGTGACCGATCACCCCGTCGAGCGCTTCTACCGCGACGCCCGGATCACCAAGATCTACGAGGGTACCTCCGAGATCCAGAAGAACATCATCTCCGATCAGTTGCTGTAAGCGGCCTTGCTTCTGCTTGCGTTCGGACGGAGTTCGGTTGTCGGTGTCCCGATCGCCGGGCAGTTCGACGTGCTGAGACGACAGCAGTAGACGGACTCGTGCGGGTGAGTCCCGGACTCGATCGGTTCGGCGAAGGGACCACCTGACCGGCTAGCACCCCATCGGTGGAGGCCGGCACCGACGTTTATGTCACCTGCGGACATACCGCTCGGCGCATGGTATCAATACGCGGGTACGGCGCGTACGTGCCTCGCTACCGGATCGAGCGGAGCACGATCGCCACACAGCACGGCACACGCGCGAGCGCGGGCGAACTCGCGGTGCCGGCCCACGACGAGAACGTCCTCACGCTCGCGGTGAGCGCGGCGAAAGACGCGCTGGCCCACGCCGACGTTGACGCCGGCGACGAGGGCGAGCGCGAGGGGATCGACGCCGTTTATACGGCGACGGTCTCCGATCCGTTCGACGAACGCGGGCTCGGAGCCCACGTTGCCCGCGCCGTCGGCGCGGACACCGAGGCGCGTGTGAGCGACCACCAGGGGTCGGCGCGCGCCGCGACGAACGCGCTACTGAGCGCGCGCGACGCGATCGAGGCCAGTCGGGCCGAGCGCGTCCTCCTGGTCGCGAGCGACGCACTCGCCGAACCCGCCGGATCGAGCGCCGAACGGACCGCCGGGGCGGGCGCGGCGGCGCTCGTCCTCGACGACGACGGTATCGACATCGCGACGCTCGACGGCACTGGAATATCGACGACGGGCTTCGTCGGTCGATTCAAGGGTTCCGGAGGGGGCGCGCGGACGGGCGATTCGCGGTTCAACCGCGAGCGCTACATCGAGACCGTAAGCGAGGCGGTGACGGGGATCGACGGCGACCTCGCCCCACAGCGGGCAGTCATGCCGACCGCCGACGGCGGCTGGGGCTCGCGGGCGCTTCGCGCGCTCGAACTCGACGCCGAGTACGACAGTACGTTCGAGGCAGTAGGCTATGCGGGCGCGGCGAGCGTTCTGCTCGATCTCGCGCACGGGCTCGACGATGCCGACCCCGGCGAAACCGTTCTCCTGACCGGCTACGGCCCCGGCGGCGCGGACGCGATCGCGATGACGACCGGCGACGACGTAAGCGAGGCCCCCGATATGACCGTGAGCGAGTACATCGACAGCAAGGAGTACGTGACGTACGCGAAACACCGCTCGTATCGTGAGCGCGCTGGCGCGAGAGGTGTCGTCTGATGTACGAGCCGCCCTTCTGGCGCGATCGCGACCGCAACGAACGGCTGGCGGCCACCGAGTGTTCGTCGTGTGGGTACGTCTCCTTTCCCGAGCGCCGGGAGGTATGCAAACGCTGTGGTGAACGCGGTGAGTTCAGCGAGACGACACTCGAAGAGCGGGGGATCGTCCAGTCCTACGTCGTCCAGAATCGCTTGCCTGAGGCGTTCGAGACGCCGTTGCCGCTGGCCGTGCTCGACGTCCCCCAGGTTGACGCGAACGACGGAGAGGGAACCGGGAGTGAAGCAGGCGACGAGAACGCGGGCGAGCCGGCGCGGGTCTACGGATTGTTTACCGAGACCGACCCCGAGGCGATGGAGATCGGTATGGAAGCCGAGGCTGTCTTCCGGGAGACCTTCGACATCGAGGGTCTGCCAGTCCACTCGTTCAAATTCACCGTCCCGCGGGGTGAGAGCCGATGAGTTCCGACACGAGTGGCCGCGAGGCGTGCGTGATCGGCTCGGGGATGATCGACTTCGGCGAGTTGTTCGACCAGTCGACCGACGATATGGCCGAACGCGCGTACCTGAACGCGCTCGACGACGTGGACCACGGAATTAGTCCCTCGGAGATCGACGCGGCGTGGTTCGGCACGTTGAACATCGCGGACGATGCCTCCAGCGGGGCGAGCCTCGCGCATGCCACCGGGCTGTTCGAGATCCCGGTCACGCGCGTCGAGAACGCCTGTGCGACCGGTTCGACGGCGTTTCGCTCGGCGGTCGAGTCAGTCCGGGCGGGGGAGACGGACGTCGCGCTCGTCCTCGGCGTCGAGAAGATGCGCGATTCGGCGGCGGGGTTGATCGAGGGCGCGGCGCTCGATCAGGTCTGGCGCGGCCGCGGCGTGACGATGCCCGCGTTCTTCGGGATGCGGGCGACCCGGCATATGCACGAGTTCGACACCACGGAAGAACAGGTCGCGAAAGTGAGCGTCAAAAACCACGAAAACGGCGCGAAGTACCCGCATGCGCACTACCGCTTCGAGTGTAGCGTCGAGGACGTCGTCGAGAGCCCGACGGTCACCTACCCGCTCAACCTGTACGATTGCTGTCCGGTTACCGACGGCGCGGCCGCACTGCTCGTCGCCAGCGAGGACGTCGCGAGCGAGTACACCGACGACCCGATCCACGTCGCCGGGAGCGGCCTCTCGACCGACAGCCTCCTTCGGGGTGACGACGAGGCGCTCGTGGGCTTTCCGGCGACGACCCAGGCCGCGGGGCAGGCCTACGCACAGGCCGATATCAGCGCCTCGGAGGTAGACGTCGCGGAGGTCCACGACTGTTTTACGATCACCGAACTGGTGACCTACGAGGATCTGGGCTTCTGCGAGAAGGGGGAAGGGGGCACCCTCATCGACGAGGGCGTCGTGGAACTCGACGGCGAGACCCCGGTGAACCCGTCGGGAGGGTTGCTCGCGAAGGGCCACCCGATCGGTGCGAGCGGCGTTGCCCAGGTGGTCGAGATCTACGAACAGCTCCGCGGGGAAGCCGGCGCGGTCCAAGTCGAACGTCCCGAGGTAGGCCTCCAGCACAACATCGGCATCGGCCGCAACGCTACCGGGAGCGTCTCCTGTGTGAACGTGCTCGAACGGCGCTGACCGGAGACCGGAGCGCACGGTCGGAACGAGCGGTCATCGATCGCTCTGGGATCTCGAACTGACATCGATCCTCAGCCGTCGCGCCGGAGACGAAACAGGGCGGTCAGCCACCCTCGGCGGCCGTCGCCTGTGGTTTTATACCGGCCGATCGAGAACCGTAGCCGAAGCATGTCAGTACGCACCGACACGCGGAGCCCGCCGCCTCGGACGCCATCGGTAGCTTCGTCTCGCCCGAATCGAACCCCCGACCGAACCGAGGTGAGCGAACCGTGACGACCGATCAGTTCAGCGTCGCCGGGCAGACGGTGATCGTCACCGGCTCGTCGAGCGGGATCGGGCGCTCGATCGTCGAGCGCTTCGCCGAAGACGGCGCGAACGTGGTCGTCACCTCCCGCAGTCAGGAGAACATCGAGCCGGTCGCCGACGCCATCAATGATCGTGCGAGCGACGAGAGCGAGGACGGCGAAGAGAGCGATTACGGACGTGCGATCGCCGTCGAGTGCGACGTGACCGACCGCGAGGCGGTCGAGGCGCTCCGGGAGGCGACGATCGAGGCGTTCGGCCCGGTCGACGTGCTCGTCAACAACGCGGGCGCGAGCTTCGTCGCCGACTTCGGGGACATCAGCCCGAACGGCTGGAAGACGATCGTCGACATCAACCTACACGGAACCTATCACTGCACGCAGGTCGTCGGCGAGGGTATGCGCGAGGCGGACGGCGGTCGAATCATCAATATGGCGAGCGTCGCCGGCCAGCGCGGCTCGACAGGGATGAGTCACTACGGCGCGGCGAAGGCGGCGGTGATCAACTTCACGACCTCGCTCGCGACGAACTGGGCCGAAGACGGGATCCGGGTCAACTGCATCGCCCCAGGGCTCGTCGCCACCGAGGGCGTCCGCAGTCAGATGGGCATCGACGAGGACGAGGGCGGCATCGACCGCACGGAAGCCGACCGGCGGATCGGCCGCCCCGAAGAGATCGCCGACGCCACCCAGTTCCTCGCCAGCCCCGCCTCCTCGTACCTCAACGGCGAGACGATCACGGTCAAGGGCGTCCCGCGGCTCGACGAATAACCCGGCGATTTCCTCGGCGATCGGATCGGCCGACGGGAGGTCGACCCGTGGCCCGAGCGTGGAGCGATCGTCCGTTGGGCCGTCGGCGAATCGGTGGTCGACGCCGCCGTCGGCGTACAGCGTGAGCAACGACGACGACCGGGTACCGAAGCCGTCCCCGTGGACACAGAAGCCGTACTCGTGATCGCGTAGCGCCGTCGTTGCCCGGTCGAGCCACGCTTCGGGGCGCTCGTTCGCTTCGGGTCGGAGGGTCGAAAGCGCTCGCTCCGTTCGCAACGCCTGCTCGCGACCGATCTTGGTTCTCGATTCGGGGACCTCGAACGTCTCGTCCGCGCCGACGTTCACGACGATGTGGACGCCGGGCTCGAAGTCGGTGACTCGAAGCTCGCCGTTCCACGCACAGAGCGTGGCCCGGCCTTCGTCGATGCACACGAGATTGAACCCGTCGTACTCGTCCTGCGTGACCCGCCGTTCGACCAGATCGAGCGCGTCGTCGGCAGTCGGCTGGGCGAGTGCCTCGCGGACGAGCAGGCCCCGTGAGCGTTCACCGGCGAGATCCGCGTCGGTCCAGCGATTCGTGACCGAGACGAACAGGTCGTGTTCGTTGTAGCCGATCCAGGTGCCCTCCGCTTCGGCGTCTCGGGGCGCGATCACCCGGGGATCGGTGTCGAGCACTTTCGGAGGGTGTGACTCGCGATCGAGGTGCTCGTCCCGATTGGCCGCGACGACGATGGGTGCTGCCTCGAAGACCTGCCAGGCGAAGACGAACGTACACACGGACGATAGTACGACCGGCCCGGATTTAAGCAGGGTGACGTCGGGCCGCTCGGTGTGATCCCGATGTGTTAACTCCGGGGCCGCCGTAGGCGAGGCATGACCATCGTTATCGGTACGCGCGATGGGGTGTTCCGATCGGAGAGCACGGTGGACGCGGCGGCCGAGGACGCGACGCTCGAAGACGCCGAACGGGTCCTCGATGCCGGGAACACGCTTCGGGTGCGTGCGTTCGACGAGCGGGGAACGTTCGCGGCGACCGTGAACGGCCTGTTCCGATCGACCGACGACGGCCATAATTGGAGGAACCTCGACGTCCCGCGCGAGGAGGTCTTCTCGGTCGTTACGAGCCCCGACGGCGAGCGCCTGTTCGCCGGCACGCATCCCGCACATCTCTACGTTTCTACCGATGAGGGCGAGACCTGGGAGGAACGGGAGGGCTTTCAGGAGTTACCGTCACGCGAGGAGTGGTACACCCCCCGACACCGCAACGAAGCCCATATCCGAAGCCTCGGCGTTCATCCCGATACGCCCGAGCGCGTCGTCGCAGGGGTCGAGGTCGGGGGCGTCCACGTCAGCGACGTTCACGAGAGCGAAGCTCTCGTGAGCCAACCGGAACCTAAGCGTTCCGGTGACGATTCGGGAACTACCTGGACCGAACGGCGCGACGGCCTCCAGGACGACGTTCATCACGTGCTCGTTCGCAGTAGTGAGGAGTACGTCGCTTCCTGTGGCGGCGGACTGTATCGGACCCAGGACGTCGGCCGCTCCTGGACCCGTCTCGATACCGAGGTTCCCCACCGGTACTTCCGGGAGGCCTTCGCATACGACGGCCGACTGTACGCCGCCGCGGCGCGCGGGCCGCCGGGGTCCTGGCGCGGGGAGAGCGGTGCGGACGCGGCCGTGTTCGAATCAGTGGACGACGGTGACACGCTCGAATCGGTCTCCTATCCCGGTGGTCCTGAGGAGTTCGTTCTCGCCTGGACGACCCTCGACGGTCGAGTCTTAGCGGGCACGAACGGCGGTCGGGTGCTCGTCCGTCGGGACGGCACGTGGGAGACGCTCGGCGAGGTCCCGGCGACGATCCGGTCGCTGAGCGCGACCGCCGCCTCGTCCTGAAGACCCCCCTCCACTCGGGAAGGGGCGGCCGCTCGATGGATCGTTCGTCCGTCCCCTGGCCGCTTTTTCCCTCGATCCGTCCCCGTTTCGTCGCATACACTTATTCGGTCGGCGCGAAACCAGCCGGTATGAACGTATCGGACACGAGCGACGATCGACGGGGTGCGATCGACGACGGCGACGGAACCGGGAGGACACGCGACGTCGTCATCGTCGGCGGCGGCGTCGCGGGCCTCTCGGCGGGGATTTTTACCGCCCGTGCGGGACTCGATACCCTGATCGTCGACGACGCCGACCGGGGGTCGATCCTCCGGCGCAACGCCCACTTGGAGAACTTCCCGGGCTTTCCGGCGGGCGTCAACACCCGCCTGTTCCTCGATATGACCGAAGACCAGGCCGAACGGGCGGGCTGTTCGTTTTTCGACGGCGTCGTAACCGAGGTCGAACGAGCGGAAAACAGCGGGTTCGACCTCGCTCTCGAAGGAGGCGGAGGGCTCGAAGCCGAGCGCGTGATCGCCGCCTCCTGGGCCGACAGCGGCTATCTCGATGGCCTCGATATCGAGGTCGATCAGCGCGGCTCGAAGGGCTTCGTTCTCGAAAGCGACAACGACGGCCCGCAGGCCGGCCACACCGGCGTCGAGGGGCTGTACGCGACCGGTCGGCTCGCCGACCAGTATCATCAGGCGATCGTGACGGCGGGCCACGGCGCACGGGTGGGGCTCACCCTCGTTCACGACGCCGACGTCTACCTCTATCACGACTGGGTCGCTCCGGCGGGCTATTTCACCGATCGCGGACGGGAAGTCCCGCCGGGAATCGAGGAGATCGACGAAGCGGAGCGCCGAGAGCGCGAACGCGAGTCGATGCAAGCCATGCGCGAGTACTTCGCCGAGCCACACCCCGACGAGCCGACGCCCCATCCAAGCTTGGCCGACGAGGAGTAGACACCGACCCCGCTGTCCGGCTGTCCGGCTGTTCGACTGTCCGGCTGTTCGACCGTTCGACCGTTCGGTTACCCGGCTAACGCCGATCGCTCCGGGGTCGCCATCGCACCGGCGGCTCCTGCCGGGGCCGAAGCGTTCGGGCCGGTCGAACCGTTCGCCGTGTCGTTTTCGGCCCCTTCGATGACGTACCGTCGGCCGAGCATCGGGTCGAGCAACCGATCGACGGGCGCTCTGTCGTCCCTGAGCACGGGGACGTCCTCGGTCGGTACGTCGCCCTGATAGCCCGAGACCGCCTCGGTGAGGTCGATACCGACCGACCGGCGGTCGTTCAGCCGCTGGAGTTCGCGTTCGGTGAGGTTCGTCTCCTGTTTCGTCGCAACGATCTCGATGTTCTGGACGACGCTCGCCCCGCTCGTCGTAAACGCATACGTACTCGCGAAGACCCGGTTCATCGTCTTTCGCTCGGCACGATAGAACTGGGAAGCCGATCCGCTGGGTGCGGAAATGATGTTCGAGACCACGATGCCGTCGCTATCGAGTCGGCTCGAAACGAGGCGCATGAATTCGACGGTGGTGAGGTGGAAGGGGACCTGATCCTTCTTGTAGGCATCCAACACGATCAGGTCGTACGTCTCGTTCGTCTCCTGGAGGTACTGTCTCGCGTCCATGTTGTGAATTTCGAGCCGTGAGGACTCCTCGACGCCGAAGTACTCCTTCGAGGTGGCGATCACTTCCGGGTCGATCTCGACGACGTCGACGCTCACATTACAGTCGGCGACGAAGCGTTTGGGGCCGGTAAAGCCGCCGCCGCCGACGAATAGTACATCATCGATCTCCTCGGGGCTATCGGCGATGAGGTATGGCAGATGGAAATATCGTGTGTAGTCGAAGACGTGTTCGTTCGACCCGTCGAGGTACATCGCGCTGTGAGGTTGGCCGTCGAGGTAGAGAGTACGAACGCCATCCGAGTCCGCGACCCGCAGGTCCTGGTAGGGGGTTTGGGTTTCGTACACCGTGTCGCCGCGGACGGCGGTCGAGAGCGTCAGGCCGGCCGAACTCGCGACGAAGGCCGTCAGTAGCACTACGGCGATCACGACCGCACGTATCGCGTGATCGGAGCGCGGCCGCTTTACGAGGTCGAGTCCGAGCATCCAGAACGCTCCGCCGATCAACAGCGCGCCGAAGCCGAGTTCGATCAGCGTGACGTCCAGCGCCGGAACGAGTACGAACGTAGTGAGGAAAGTGCCCACAATAGAGCCGATCGTGCCGACGGCATAAACCCGTCCGGAGGCCTCGCCGACGTCCCCGCCCGACAGTTCGGCGGCATAGGGGGAGATGAAGCCCAACAGGAACGTCGGCGGCCCGAACAGCAAGGTGACGGGGACGATCGAGACGAACCGGGCTCCGATCGGGAGCGCGTCGGCGCTCGCCAGTATCGCTTCGGCGGCGAAGATAACGAGTGCGACGTACAGCGCCGAGTTGAGCAGTAACAATGCGAGGTTCCCGTAGGTCGCCCGCTCGGCGGCGCGCTTGCCCCCGAGGTAATAGCCGGCGCTCAGCGCGGCGAGAAAGACCCCGATGATCGACCCCCAGGTGTAGATCGAAGAGCCGAACTCGGGGGCGACGAGCCGGCCGGCGAGGATTTCGAGTCCCATGCTCGCGACGCCGGAGACGAACACGGCGACCTCCGCGCGGTCGATCGACGCGAGAGCCGATCGCCAGCGCGCCGGATCGAACGAGGACCTCGACATGCCACGCTGTCGGCGACACGGAATCATAAGCCGTTCCCCGCCGCCCGGGGCAGTGTTGACTTAGAGGTGTAGGAGAGGACAACGGAGCAGGCTGAACGGTGTGAAAGCCCCCGATGCGCTCGGCTTCTGCTCTTTCGAACCACGGCGAAGCCGCCACGCGGTCGACCCCTTTCAGTCCCGCCCGCGGTGGCTGTCCGGCGGGCAATCGGGCACGTTAACACTGCCGGGTGGGATAGAGAACGGAACGGTCTTTCACTCGCGAGGACATACTCGTCCCATGACCTTCGAACGGCTCCCGACACACCCGACGGCCGAGGAGCTGATCGACAAGGCGTTCTCGCGGGCGGCGCGTGCGGGCCGGGCGAAATCCGGGCTCGATGCCCAGGGGTCGATGCTGCAGACGGCAGCTAATATCCTGGCCGACAACCTCGAAAACCTCGTCCGCGAGTGGCCGGACTTCGGCCGGATCGACCCGTTTTACTACGAACTGGCCGACGCGCTCGTAAGCGTCGACGACTGCAGGCAGAGCCTCTCGGAACTCTCCTGGGCGAGCCGACAGTGCCGGGAGATACGGGGCGAGTACCAGAACCGCTTGCGCGGCGACACGGACACCGCCCGGAAACTCAGAAAGCAAGCCTTCGCCCGGCTCGCCGATGTCATCGAGGAAGTGGAGGGGGATCTCGCTCGGCTCGCCGACGCCCGGAACGTCCTCAGGGAGTTGCCCGAAATCGATCCCGAGGAGCCGACGATCGTCGTCGCGGGCTATCCGAACGTCGGCAAGTCCACGTTCGTCAATCACGTGACGAACGCCCGCAACGAAACCGCGAGGTATCCGTTCACGACGAAACAGGTCCACGTCGGTCACGTCACCGAGCGCTACATCCGCTATCAGCTCGTCGATACTCCTGGGTTGCTCGATCGCGCTCCCGAGGAGCGAAACGAGATCGAATCCCAGGCGTTGAGCGCGCTCACCCACCTCGCGGATACGGTACTGGTGTTCGTCGACGCGTCGGAAACCTGTGGGTACCCGCTTA
Organism: Halobacteriales archaeon QH_6_64_20; assembly: GCA_003021235.1. Lineage (GTDB taxonomy): Archaea > Halobacteriota > Halobacteria > Halobacteriales > Halococcaceae > PXQR01. The sequence goes on from PXQR01000026.1 coordinate 23,302, forward strand.
CCGCACAGCTCGCCTTGCGCGACGAAGTGCTCCGGGAGTTCGACGTACCGGTGCTCACCGTCTGTACGAAGGCCGACGAGTCGCGCGACGTCGAAGCGGAGTATTACATGAGCGTCACCGAAGGCGAGGGAGTCGAGGAGGTCCTGGGAGCCGCGATCGACGCCGTCGGCTACGAACCGGAGCTACCCTACGAGGGGTAGCTAAAGCCCGGTCTCGCCCTCCGGTCCGGCCGAAGCGACCGCCCGAAGGAAGCTCTCGGAACGCTCGGTTCCGCCGGCTCGACGCTCGACCGTGGCGACCGCACGGTCGGGTTCTCGTCTGGACCGCTCGTTCGCTGTAGCGACGTGAACCGAACGCTCACCGTCACACTGGGATCGGTCGCCGCCGCGATCCGTTCGTAGAGGCGCGCGGCGAGTCGGGGATAGGATGCGTTCGCGTTCTTCACGACGGTGACGGTAACCGATTCGGGTTGGGCGAACGGATCGATACCTCCATACTGTGTGCGGATCGAGACAACGCTCAGACTCCTGTATCGCGGCTCGTCGAGGACCGCCTCGACTTCCATTGTCGCCTCGCGCTGAAAGGTGGCCTGCTCGTAGGTCGCGATTCCGGCGACGGCGACGGCGAGAACGATGAGCACGACCGTCACGACGCCAGCGCGCGTCGTCGTCCGACCGCCGAACAGCGCCGGGTCGAACTCCCGGGAGCGATAGAGCGCCCACAGCGTGGCGTACATCGCGAGGTTGATCGCCGCCATCGTGCTCACGAGCAGTGCGGCCGCGCCGAGGGCGATCAGTGGTTCGCCCCAGACGATCGCGATCCCGACGACGGCCGCCGCGGGGATGAGCGCGGCGGCGATCATCACGCCGACGAGCGTGTTGCTCCCCTTGGTGGTCAGCGCGAACGCCCCGACCGAGCCGGCCGCCGTTCCCACGAGGATCGAGGCCAGACCCGGCGCCATCCGGACGCCGATCAACTCGATGGCACCGACGGCGAGCGGCGTCGGCACGAATCCGCTTAGCTCCATGAAGATGCTCAGCGCGAGCGCGCCGGCGACCCCAGCACAGAGCCCGAGCGCCTGGATCCGGACGCTGTCGACGACCATCGCCCGGTCGCCGGTGAGCCCTCCGACGGCGGCGGTGAGCGTCGGCCCGACCAACGGCGCGATCACCATCGACCCGATCATGATCGCCGGCGAGTCGACGAGCAATCCGGTGGCGGCGATGATCGCGCTCAGGAATATCATCGCGGTGTAGGACAGCGGGTCCTGGCTGAGATCGCGGGCTTTCGAGCGCAACTCGGGCGGGCGAAGCGGGTCGTAATCGGTCGCGTACCGGTCCCAGAGCGCCTCGGAGTGGGGGGTAATCGCGTTCTCGGCGTTTAATATCACCACGTACTCGTCGTCGAGTCCGGCCTCGCGGGTGGCGTCGAGTACGTCGCCGAGCCCGTCGGTGGGCACCGGGAACTCGATCACCGAATCGCCGCTCGACTCGCCCTTCGCTTCGGTGAGAACGAAGTCGACCTCCTTCTCTCTGAGGGCGTCGGTGATCGGTTCACTGTTCTCCTCGGTAACGAGTGCTCTGACGAGACGCATTAGCTCTACCTCGATACGTCGTTCTCCGGCGTCGATACGTTTGCCCTTCGAGACGAGCGCCGTAGTATCGACATGGTCACCTCGATCCGGTCCCTGGGCGGTTGAGCAGTGTGGTTCGTGTCGTGCCGTGACCGCGGTTCGGCGAGCCGACCGCCCGTGCTCGTCCAACTGTGCGATCGCATCGCCCGACATCGGCATCCCGCCATCGACGTTCCGCTGTCGACGCGTTTCGCCTGCTCCCCGCCGTCGGGAACGGCTATAGCGCCGTACGGAAGACGGGACGGCGGCGGAGTTAAGCCGGGTGGCCGAATAGAACGGCCATGTTCGACGGTCGGCCGGATCGAAGCGCCGAAGTACTCTTCTGCGGGCGTTCTAACGTCGGTAAGTCCACCCTGCTTCGCGAACTCACGGGTCACGACTTCGCGACCGGACGCAAGCCTGGCGTCACGCGCTCGCCGAACTTCTACGACTGGCACGAAGCGGATTTCACGTTTACCGATATGCCCGGCTTCGGGTTCATGCAGGGCGTGCCCGAGGACGCCCGTGAGGACATCAAGACCGACATCGTTCGGTATATCGAAGCGAACAGTGAGGAGATCCTCGTCGCGGTGCTCGTCGTCGACGGGAAAAGCGCCATCGACATCATCGACCGCCACACCGAGCGCGGCGATCTGCCCCACGACGTCGAACTCTTCGACTTTCTGCGCGAATTGGGCGTCCCGACCGTCGTCGCCGTCAACAAGATGGACAAAGTCGACGATCGGGACGCCCGGTTGAACGCGCTGTGCGATCGCCTCGGCCTCCTCCCGCCCTGGCAACAGTGGCGCGACACGATCGCGCCGATCAGCGCGAAACGCGGTTCGATTTCCCCGCTCACCGAGGCCGTCCGCACCCATCTACACGCCCATGGACGGGACGACCTGTTCCAGTTCTTCTAACCCACTTTTTTACGGCTCAGGTGCGCTTCGCGCACCGCTCGCCGCAAAAATCTGCACCAAAAATGCCGCTCCTTCGCTCGTTGCCACTCGCTCAGTCACGGGGAACCGCTCGCTCACGCTGTTCGCTCGCGGATGCAACGCTCTTTAGCCACGTTTGGCGACGCCGAAGCGAAAAGAGCAGTTTACTCAGGAATCGTGGTTCAGTGCACTGCGGTGCGGTCGGCGGACGAGCGCTGCACACGCGAGCGAGCGATCGGAGATGGCGAGCGAGCGTTTTTAGTCCACGGTCGTTCCCGTTCGTTCTCTCCGGTCACTCACCTCCCACTCCCTGCTCTCGCTCGTTTCACTCGCGAGAACAGGTTTTTGCTGGGCCCGCAGTGAGCGCGACTGAAAGGAGCGCGAACGAGGACCCCAGCAAAAAAGTGGGTTCTAGTCGTCGTCCGTCCGGACGGGCACGGTTTGTTGATTCGTAAGCTCGATACCACCGGAGAGATCGACCTGCGGGTAGGGAATGTCGATGCCGGCCTCGTCGAAGCGTGCCTTGACCCGCTTTACGTACTCGCCGCGAGTCTGGAGGAAGTCCCCACGGCTCGGGTCGTCGATCCAGATACGAGCGGTGAGGCCGACATACGAATCGGCGAGCGGTGCCTCGTCGTTCATATGGACTACCGGGCTCGGATCGTTCAAGATCGCCTCGTGGCGCTCGGCCTCCTCGGTGAGGATCTCGATGGCTTGCTCGATGTCGTCCTCGTAACCGATCCCGAAACCCACCGACAGGCGAAGCTTGCCGTACGCGACCGGGTTCTTGATAACGCCGTCGGTGAGCGTCGAGTTCGGGACGGTCAACAGCTCGTTGTCGAACGTCCGGACCCGAGTGACCCGGAGGCTGATGTCCTCGACGATGCCGGCGTACTCGCCGTTGCCCCACTCGATCCAGTCGTCGATCCGGAAGGGCCGATCGGTGTAGATGAACACGCCCGAGACGAAGTTCTTGAGTACGTCCTGGAGCGCGAACCCGATCGCGAGCGTCGCCGCCGCACCGATCGTCGCGAGCGAGGTCAGGATACTGCCGTAGCCGGCGAACCCGAACGCGATCGCCACCGCGACGAACCCGACGAGAAGTCGTGTCAACCGCAACAGCGGCCGTTTGGCGTGATCGCCGAGCCCTCTAACGTCGAGTGCCCGACGGACGAGCGGAACGACCACCGCTCGGCCGATAGCGTACAACAGGACGGACGCAACGAGGAACGTGATCGCCGCACCGAGCGCGGCGGCGTAGGGAACGCCGAGATCGCGGAGGAACTGGCCGATCGGACCGACCTCCGCCGGGTTCGCGATCCGTGAGACGGCCGTCCCGGCCTCCGCGCCGCCGGAGGCGTTCGTTCCGTTTCCGGCGGAAGTACCGGTCGGGGCGGACTGGAGGAAAACGGAGAACAAAGCGGCTACCGAAACCATTCTCGTCAGCGATAGGTCGCGGTATGTCCGCGCGTTTCGATCAGTTCGACACCCGCCGCCTCGGCGAGGGCGCTCGCCAACCCTTCGGTATCGGTCCCGCCGCGAGCGGCGCGGAGGAACTTGACCTTCACGAGATCGCGATCGCGCAGTTGCTCACGCAGTTCGTCGGTTACGGCTTCGACGCCGCCCTTGCCGACGCGGATCGTCGCGTCGGTCTCGTGGACGCGTCTCCGTCGTTGCTCGTCGTTCATACCGGTCGGTTGGTTCGCGGTCGTATGAACCTTT
>PXQR01000027.1 GCA_003021235.1 Halobacteriales archaeon QH_6_64_20
GGGGGGGTGGGGTGGGGGTTCCGGGGTGAGACGGACGCGAGAAAAGCACGTCCTGAATCGCCCCATCGATCCCTTTGGCGGTGAAGATATATGCTTTATGGTCACGAACTCGATTCGGTAAAATTATATCTCGAAGGTGTCTCAGCCCGCCGTGCGCGTTCTGCACTACCTCGAACTCGAACGCCGCCTCGACCGGAGCGGCATCGCGAGTTCCACCCGCCAACAGCGAGCGGCACTGCGCGAGGCGGGCGTCGAGGTGCTCACGTCCCCGTGGCCGGCCGACCTCTCCCAGTACTCCCGCCGGGTGCTCGATCGGTCGTCGCTCCCCGAGATCGATCTCGTCCACTGTCAGCTCATCGGGCCGGGTTCGCTCGCCGCTGGGCGACTCGCTCGCCAGCGTGGGGTGCCGCTCGTTCTGCACGCACACGTCACCCGGGAGGACTTCGCCGGGAGCTTCCGGGGCTCGACGCTCGTCGGGCCGCTTCTCGAACGCTATCTGCGGTGGTTTTACTCTCGAGCTGATCTCCTGTTGTGTCCGAGCGAGTACACGAAGGGCGTACTCGAATCCTATCCGGTTCGCGCGCCCGTTAGACCCGTTACCAACGGGGTCGATCTCGACTCGTTAGAGGGGTTCGAGGCCTTCCGCGAGCCGTACCGCGAGGACCACGGCCTGGAGGGGATAGTCGTCTTCGCCGTCGGCAACGTCTTCGAGCGCAAGGGGTTGAGTACCTTCTGCCGGCTCGCCGAGGCCACCGAGTACGACTTCGCCTGGTTCGGCCCCTACGACCGGGGGCCACAGGCCTCGGCAGCGGTCAGGAGGTGGACCCGCGACCCACCCGCGAACGTCACGTTCACCGGGTGGATCGACGACAAGCGCGGCGCGTTCGGTGCCGGCGACGTCCTCTGTTTCCCGGCGACCGTCGAGAACCAGGGGATCGCCGTGCTCGAAGCGATGGCCTGCGGGAAGCCGGTCGTGCTCCGGGACATCCCCGTCTTCAGGGAGTTTTACACCGACGGCGAGGACTGTCTGCTGTGTTCCTCGACGGCGGAGTTCCGCGAGGCGCTCGATCGGCTGGCGCGGAACCCGGACCTACGAGCGCGGCTCGGGAAGAACGCTCGGCGGACGGCAGAGCGCCACAGCCTCGAACGAGTGGGCGAAGAGCTAGCCGGGATCTATCGGGAGTTGGTGTGAGCGGCTCCCAGTATCCTCGCTCGCGTATCGCTGCCCGTCCCGGCTACCGCGATCGATCCACGAGCCGTCGGATAGCACCGTTGTCGCAGGAACGGTCGCAAGCGGTCCGAAACGAAGACGCAACGACTTATACTCGTCCGCCGGAATCGACGTGAAATGGCCTCGCTCGCCCGCATCGCCGCCTTCACCGATACGTACCTGCCGACGGTGAACGGCGTGACCTACACGATCCGGACCTGGCGCGAGCGCTGGCGAGAGCGCGGCGGCCGGATGGACGTCGTCTACCCGGGAGCCGAAGAGTACAGAGCCGAGGCCGGCGAGTTTCCAGTGCCGAGCCTCCCGTTTCCCTTCTACGACGACTTCCAACTGGGCGTGCCCGCGATTCCCGATGCGGTTCGGGAGGCCGACATCGTCCACGCACATACCCCCTTCGGCGTCGGGCTGGGGGGCTTCGAACTCGCCCGCGAGGACGATCGTCCGCTCGTGGCGTCCTATCACACGCCGACGTCCGAATACGCCGGCTACCTCGTCGAGGGGTGGTTGCGCGACGTGGTCGCGCGCGTCGGCGACGCCTACGAGCGGTGGTTCCTCAAGCGAGCCGATCGCGTCGTCGTGCCGAGCGAGACGGCGCGGGACGCGCTTCGCAGGCGGGGCGTCAGGCCGGTTTCGGTCGTTCCCAACGGGGTGGACGTCGAGTTCTTCGGACCGACCGACCCGGAGGAGTTTCGCGCTCGCTATGACTTACCGGAAGGACCGTTGATGGGGTACACCGGCCGGCACGGCTACGAGAAACGACTCGCGGACCTGATCGAGGCCGCGGCCAGCATGGACGTAACGCTCGTCTTCGGCGGGGACGGTCCCGCCCGCGAGAGCCTCGAAGCTCAAGCCGAGGAACTGGACGTTGACGCACGCTTTCTCGGCTTTCTCGATCGCGTCGAGCTCCCGGAGTTTTACTCGGCGCTCGACGCCTTCGCCTTTCCGAGTCCGATCGAGACACAGGGCCTGGTCGCCCTCGAAGCGATCGCCTGCGGGACGCCCGTCGTCGCCGTCTCCAGCGGGGCGCTCGTCGACACGATCGAGGACGGACGGACGGGCTATCACTACCCACCCGGGGACATCGCCGCCTTCGAGCGGGCGCTCCGGCGAGCGCTTGCCGAGCGCGAGCGCCTGCGAGAGGAGTGTCTTACCCGACGCGAGGGAATCAGCGTCGAGCGCGCGATCGACGGCCTCGAAGCCGTCTACGACGACGTGTACTGACCGGCCCTATCCATCGGCTCGCCGGGGACCCAAGGTTTCGCCATCAGGGATCGCCGGCGATCGACCGCGCGGCGTTACTCGACGCTCGATTCGGGGTCGGCTCGGTACACGTCCGCGGCGCGTTCGTACTCCATCTCCCGGGCGACTTCGTTCGTGAGTTCCTCGCCGGCGATCCGTTCGACCAGATAGAGCGCTAAGTCGATGCCGGACGTGACCCCACCGGCGGTCAGGAGGTCGCCGTCGTCGACCACCCGAGCGTCGATTACGTCCGCGCCGCGCTCGCGGAGATCGTCGATCGCGCCGTGATGAGTGATCGCCGGCCGACCGTCGAGCAGGCCGGTTGCGGCGACGATCATCCCCCCGGTGCAGACCGACGCGACGAGTCCCCCCGAATCGTGGTGGGCCGAAATCGCGTCGGGGAGCGTCCCCTTGCTGACTTCGGCGCGGGCACCCGCCTCGGAGCGATCGTTCCACCCGCCGCCAGGGATCACGAGCAAGCCCGGATCGCTCTCCGCCAAACTGGCGTCGGGAACGACGCGGAGCCCGTGGTTCGCCCGGACTTCGTCCGCTGAACCGAGCGTACACAGTCGGACCGAGAGGGAAACGCCGTGTGAGGCGGCGTTCCGTAGCACTTCGTAGGGACCAACGCCGTCGAGTTCGTCGAAACCGTCGTAGAGGGCGATCGCCACGCGTTCGACCTCGGCGAGCGCCGTCCGATCGTCGGGCATACCGCTCCGTCGCCGGCCGGTAACAAAAAGCCTCGTCGAGGCGACGTTGCCGGTCACGGGTGCAGTCGATGGGCTTCGTCACCGACCCCGTGGCGTTCGCTCTCTCGTGGTCGTCCCGTCGCCGGAGCGAGATCGACCCGCCCGGCGGTCGTGATCAGTTCTCGTCGTCCCCGTCTCCGGCCTCGTCCTCGTCCTCGCCGCGCGCCCGCTCGAACATCGAAATCGCCTCCTCGCGTCGCTCGGAGTGATCGACGATCGGTGCCGGATAGTCCGGGGCGTGTTCGTCGCGTTCGTCGTCGCTCAGTTCGTGCCAGGAGTGGATCACGTCGGGGTCGATCCCTTCGAGTTCGGGGACGTACTCGGCGATGTACTCACCGTCGGGGTCGTAGCGTTCGCCTTGGGTCATCGGGTTGAACACCCGGAAGTACGGTTGGGCGTCGGTGCCCGTCGAGGCGGCCCACTGCCAGCCGCCGTTGTCGTTGCCGGTGTTGTGATCGACCAGGTGCTGACAGAAGTGCTCATAGCCCGCGCGCCAGTCGAGCATGAGGTCCTTCGTGAGAAAGGAGGCGACGATCATCCGCAAGCGATTGTGCATGTACGACTCGCGCCGGAGCTGGCGCATCCCGGCGTCGACGATCGGATAGCCCGTCTCGCCGGCTTTCCAGGCGTCGAGATGGTCGTCGTTCTCGCGCCACTCGATCTCGTTTTCGTACTCCTTGTAGTTCCGACTGACGACGTTCGGGTTGTAATAGAGCACCTGCGTGTAGAACTCCCGCCAGGCGAGTTCCTCCTGGTAGGCTTCGACCGACTCGCGTTCCGCGTCGCTTTCAGCGTCGTCGGCCGCCTCGACGGTCCGTTCGTAGACCTCTCGAATGCCGATCGTCCCGTATTTGAGGTCCTGGGAGAGCCGCGAGGTCGTCCCCTCGGCGGGGTAATCGCGCCGGTCGTCGTATCGGTAGATGTCCTCCGAGCAGAAGGCTTCGAGGCGCTCGCGGGCCGCCTCGGTGCCGGCGTCGGGGAGATCGCTTTCGGGGTCGTCGAAACCCAGATCGTCGAGCGTCGGCAGGTCGTCGGTCCCCTCGGCCTCGTCGGTATCGACGTCGGCGAGCGAGACGGGTCGCCGTCGTTGGTCGTGATCGATCCCGGCTCGTGACACACTGCGTCGTGGAAGTTCTCGTACTCGGAGTCAGCGTCGGCAAGCGCCTCCCTGACTCGCCGGTCGCGCTCGGTCGCGAGCCCCGAGTAGTCGTGGTTCCAGGTGACGCCATCCGCGTCGTATTCTTCGACCAGCCGCGGGATCTCCTCGGCCGGGTCGCCCCGAGCGACCAGCAGGTCGCTTCCGTGCTCGCGGTAGGTCTCCCGGAGCGAGGCGAGCGCGTCGAGCAGAAAGGCCATCCGCGGCGGCGCGCCGTGAGCCATGACGTCGGGATCGAAGACGAAGACAGGCAGGGCTTTCTCGTCGGCGGCGGCCGCGAGGCCCTTGTTGTCGGCCGCGCGGAGGTCCTGTCGGTGCCAGTGAACTCGCATGAGCGAACCAGGAACGCGAACGGTGTCAAGATAGCGCTTCCCGCATCGATTCCCGGTAGCGAAATCGCCCGCTCGCCGGCGGATTTCGATTGCGACTCGCCTTCGGCTTCGATGCCGTTCTATCGTCCTCGCACAATCAAGATCGTCGGCAGGCGTTTATGTTCGCCGGCGCGCTGGCCTCACGTATGACGCTCATGGAGCGCTTCGGGTTAGAGGGTGAGGTAGCGATCGTCACCGGCGGCGGGCGGGGGATCGGTCGGTCGGTCGCACTGGGACTCGCCGACGCCGGCGCGGCGGTCGTCCCGGTCTCGCGTACCGAAAGCGAGGTCGAAGCGGTCGCGACCGAGATCGAAACACGGGGTGGAACGGCGCTTGCGGCCACGGCGGACGTCACCGACGAGGAGTCGGTTTCGGACCTCGTGGCGCGCGTCGAGGACGACTTGGGCGGGATCGACGTCTTAGTGAACAACGCGGGAGCCAACCCCGCCGCGGCGCTCGGCACGCCCGAAACCGTCGATCCGGGGGCCTTCGCCGACCTGCTCGACGTCAATCTCACCGGGGCGTTTCGATGCACGCACGCCGTCGCGCCATCACTGATCGAGCGCGGGGGATCGGTCGTCAATATCGCGAGCGTCGGCGGATTGGTGGGACTACCCCGCCAGCACCCCTACGTGGCCTCGAAACACGGGCTCGTGGGGATCACCAAGAGCCTCGCGCTTGACTGGGCACCCGACGCGCGGGCGAACGTCGTCGCGCCGGGGTACGTCGCGACCGAGTTGACCGACGACCTGCGCGGCGACGACTCGCTGGCGGACTCGATCCGTGAACGAACCCCCATGAATCGGTTCGCCGACCCCGAGGAGGTCGCCGGTGCAGTGGTCTTCCTCGCGAGCGACGCCGCCTCCTTCGTCACGGGATCGGTGCTTACCGTCGACGGCGGCTGGACGGCACGCTGACGGCGACCCGTGGTGTCGTTCGAGGTCGTCGTCCCTTTCGATCCGTGTTCGCGCCCCCTTCGTCGGTTCCTCATGCTCCCCACTCGTCTTCGATTCCGTTCGCGAGAACCTCGACGACCTCCGCGAGGCCCCGCTCGCCGACCTCGGCCGTCGCGTGTGTCGCTTTGTAGAAGACGCCTGAGTGGGGGATCGTGTCTTCGGGTGCGGGTTTCATGCTATACGGCGGGTTGCGGGACGGTCCGTCGTCAACGATGGCGTCCTCGTTCACCGAATCGGGCCGGAGATACAGCATGAGCGACGTCTCGACGACCCCGGCGTGTTCGGCCTCCCAGCCGGGAAAGCCGCCGGGAACGTTCTCGAATATCGCCTCCCGGGTCGACGTCGAGAGGAGGTCCCACCAGCTCGCGATCACGAAGCGGCCGTCGAGACCGCTCTCCAGGTGGCGGTCGATAGCCTCTCGGACGGCGTACTCGTTCTCGAAGTGGCCGTTGACGATCACGAACTCGCGAACCCCGTCGCGCGAGAGGTCGGCGACGATATCGCCCACCTGCCGGCGGAGGGTATCGCCGTGAACGCTCGTCGTCGAGGCGAACTCCGGCCCGCCGCCGCTTCCGGGCTGGGATTTGTAGCCGTAGTGTAGCGGCGGTGCAACCATGCCGCCTGCCTCCCGCGCGGTCCGCTCGGCGATCTCGCTCGCGATCACCGTATCGACGCTCAGCGGGAGGTGCGGGCCGTGTTGTTCGGTGCTACCAATGGGAACGAAGGCCGGACCGTCGTCGATTCGATCCTCGAACTCCTGCCAGGTGAGTTCTGCCATCCGGACGGTGTCGTCGGTCTCGGTCCCAGTCATTGCTGCCGTTCCTCGGCCCCGACGAATAGCCGTTCGGAGTCCTCGGCGTTCGGTAACGATCGGCAGGGACGGGATACTCGGACACCTCCGAAGCACGTGTCCGTCGATTCGACCCGGCCACCTCGATCGGGTCGATCAGTCGTCGCTCGTAGCCGGTACTGTGACCCGCTTTCCCTCGGCGGTCTCGGGGAATATCTTGCCCGGATTCAGGGTATCGTTCGGGTCGAGCGCGCGCTTGATAGTCCGCATCGTCTCGACGCTTTCGGGGCCGTGTTCGGCCTCCAGGTACTCGCGTTTGCCCTGGCCGATCCCGTGTTCGCCCGTCGCGGTCCCACCCCACTCGATCGCTCGCTCGACGATCTCTCGATACACCTCCTCGCCGCGTTCTCGCTCCGCGTCGCTCTCGGGATCGACCATCACCGAGTAGTGGACGTTGCCGTCCCCGGCGTGGCCGAAACAGGGAGCCAGGAGATCGTACTCGGCGCTCAGTTCCTTGATGTAGCGGACCATCTCGGGGTACTTCGAGATAGGGACGGTAACGTCGCCGGGGTGCAGGGAGACGAGGTCCGGATCGTACGACTCGACGGCATACGCCAGTTCGCGGCGGGCTTGCCAGAGCTTCGCCATCTCCGCCTCCTCGGCGGCCATCTCGAACTCGGCGACGTCGTGGGCCTCGAAGATTCCCCGACAGAAATCGATCTCCTCGTCGATCCCGTGGTTCGCGTGAAATTCGAGAAAGACCATCGGGGCGTCGGGGAGACCGGTATCGAGGTAGGCGTTCGCCATCGCGACCGTCGTGTCGTCGAGCAGTTCGATCCGCGCGACGTCGACACCCGACCGAACGGCGTCGAAGACGGCGGCGGCCGCATCGTCGAGCGTTTCGAAGATCGCCCGGCCACCGCGGATCTGTTCGGGCCGGCCGGCGAGGCGAAGCGTCGCGCGGGTCACCACTCCTAAGGTCCCCTCGCTACCCACCAGGAGATCCTTCAGGTTGTAGCCACTGGAGGTCTTGACCGCTTTGCTCCCCGCGGTGATGACCGTGCCGTCGGCGAGGACGGCTTCGAGTTCCAAGACCCAGTCGCGCACCTCGCCGTACCTCACTGTTTGCATCCCGCTCGCGTCGGTCGCGATCATCCCGCCGATCGTCGAGATATCCCCTGAAGAAGGAAGCGGCGGGAAGGTAAGACCGTCGGAGGAAACCGCCTCGTCCACGGTCGAACCGATCGCGCCGGCCTCGACATCCACTTGGAAGTCGTCGGGTCGGACGTCGAGAATCGCGTCCATCCGCGTGAGGTCCATACTGATTCCGCCGTAGGCGGGCGTGGCGTTGCCCTCCAAGCCGGTGCCCGCGGCATAGGGCGTCACCGGAATACCTCGTTCGTTCGCCGCTTCGAGCACGCCCGAGACCTCGGCGGCCGATTCGGGCCAGACGACGGCGTCGGGACGGACTTTCCGATCGTCGGGCGTGCCCCAGTCCCCGGCGTGGTTCTCCCGGTCCGAGGAACCGACCGAAACCCGTCCGCTGTCGAGTAAGTCGACGAGAAAGGGGTATTCACCTTCCGCTACGCGCTCGTCGCTCGTCCCGTCCCGGTCGTCATCGCTCGCGTGCTCGCCCTCGCTGGCCATACCTGGCCACTCGGAGTCGAACGGGATAAAACCGATCCGGGTCGAGGTTGCGCAGGCGTTCCCCAATCGCTCGAAGCGTTCCGTGTTCGACCCGGGTCTCGGTCAGACCCGTTTCAACAACGCCTTTAGGAACCGCAACGCGCCCTGATCCCATGCGACGCGGTGATCGAGGCCCGTCTCGCCGGTCGACTCCTCGTAGTTCTCGAGATACCACTCGTAGGTATCGATCAGTGCCTCCCGGTTCGAGTACTCCGGTTCCCAGCCCAGTCGCCTGAGCTTCTCGACCGACACATAGGAGTCCTCGTGGGCGGTCTCGTAGACCCAGGGGTATAGCGGCGAGAGACCGAGTTCGTTGAGCACGCGCAACGCGAGCACCGCCGGCAACACGGGTGTCCCGAGCACGCGCTTTCCAGTGCCCGCATAGTCGAGCAGCGCCTGGAAGTCGGCCTTCATCGTCGTGAAGTCCGTGGCCCCGACATTGAACGTCCCGTTGACCTCGCTCTCCTCGGCGGTGAACATCAGTTCCATCGCCCGCACGAGGTCGTGGACGTGCATCAGTTGGTACCGGTTTTTCCCCCAACCCACGAGGGGAACGTTCGCGCCGTCCTCCACCCAGTCGAACAGCACCTGAAAGACCCCGAGTCGCTGAGGGCCGATGAACGTCTTCGGCCGGAGGATCGGCACGCACAGGCCCATCCGCCGGAAGTCCCGACAGATGTTTTCGGCTTCGATCTTCGCCTCGCCGTAGGGGCCGACGCCGTCGAGCGAGGACCCTTCGGTGATCGGGTGGTGGTCGTGCGTGCCGTAGACCGCCGTCGAGGAGACGTAGACGACCCGTTCGACGCCGGCGTCCTTAGCGGCCCAGAGCACCGAACGAGTGCCGTCGATCGTCACCTCTCGGATCGTCGCGTCGTCCCACAGCGGCAGGGCGGCGGCGGCATGCACCACGACGTCGGCGTCGGCCGCTTCGATCCCCTCCTCGATCCGCTCTTCGTCGCGGACGTCGCCTTCCTCGTAGGTGATCCCTTTAGTGTCGTCTTCGGGTGCG
>PXQR01000028.1 GCA_003021235.1 Halobacteriales archaeon QH_6_64_20
CACTGCCGTCCGAACCGCTTGCAGAACCGGACGAGTCCGCGTCGGTGGCCGACTCCGACGATCCGGCGGGCGAGGGCACCGCGGTTCCCGGCGGGACGGGGGCGCCGTCGAATCCCCATATCCCAGTACCGTTCGCCCGGGCCACACTTTCGAGGCCGAGATAGCGACGTTCCCGGCTCGCATCCCCCTCTTCGTACACACGAGCCAGGCCGCGTTCCAGTAGCGCCGCGCCGAAGTCCGTCGTGTTCGCAGTGCTATTATTGGTGTACTGGACGTACGCCAGTAAGCGTCCGAACGACCCGCGGCGGTCGGCGGCAGGGTCGGTGATAACCCGGATTTCCCGCCCTGCAAGCTCGCGCTGAGCGTAGGCACTGGCACGCTCACCCCACTCGGAGAGCCAGTCGCGGGCCGCCGCGGTGTCAGGGAGGCCGAACTCCGCAGGGGTAGTCTCGCCGAACGTCTCGGGTGTGTCGACGCCGAGCAGGCGGATCGTATCGACCTCGCCGCTCGCAAAGCGTACTTCTACCGTATCGCCGTCGATGACGCGCGTGACCGTCGCCGTTCGTGTTCGCGTTCCATTAGGTATTGCTGTAGGTTGAGCGCTCACGATCCCGTCCGCGACGAGTGAGTCAGTTGTTGGCGCGGACGAGACAGTCGTCTCGCCCGGCTTGCCACCGCCGGGTCCCGAGAACCCTGCGAGAACGAGACACACTACGAGCACCACCACTACTGGCCGTCGAACCATGCGAAACGAGACATCTGAAGGAGGTAATTAGCTTTCGACGAGAACCGGTCGCAGCGCTCACTCGGCGTTGTCGATCGTGACTGAGGTGTTCCTACCATTCGAGTCGACCGACTCGGTGAGACGGAACGGTGTGTCTCGCGCGGGAACACCGGTTTCGAGTTCGTCCGGGCAACTTTGCAGGTCCCTCCATGGCGGCCACTGACTCGGGACGATTACCGGCTCCGGCTCGCGCCCGAACGGGCACGGTCCTGTGCGTACTCCTTGGCGTTCGCGCGCGCGGTCGTCCGGGCGTCCCACTCGACGACCGAGAGCACCGCCCAGTACCCGACGAACGCGACGATGAGCGCCACCGCGAGCACCGTGACGCCCGCGGCGTCCTCGATCGCGAGCGACGGCTCCTCGACGAGTACGAGCACGCCCTCGACGGCGAACGTGGCCAGTAACGCGAAAACCCCTGCGAAGACCGTCGCGAAGGCCAATCCAGCTACTCCTTCCTGGAGGTTCCGCACCAGTCCGAGCGCGAACAGTATCGCGAAGGCAAGCAGGTAAAACGGCGTCGGGAGCGCCGCGCCGAGTTCGGTCGTCCCGGCCCGAATCCCTACCAGTCCGTAGTAGCCGATCGCCCCGAGCACGGCCGCGAGCAGTGCGAACGACGCCCCGCGATTGCTCGCGTCGGTCATCCCGGCTGGCCTGAAATCGAAGCGATCGCCGAGGCCGGGTTGGGCGTCGAGTTCGGCGAGGACCCCATCAGTGTATCCGTGCTCGTAGCCGGCCCCGTAGCCGTCCTCGAAGGCCTCCTCGCGGCCGGCGTAGTCGCCCTCGTAGACGTCGATCTCGCCGCCCGTCGCCTCGCTCGCGACCCGGTCGGCACGCTGGCGCATCCCCTCGCGATCGCGCGCCGGGTCGAACCGTGGGACGTCCGTTGGGTCGCCCCGTCCGCGCTCGGTCCGGTCGGCCTCACGAGCACGGCCCGTGTCCGCATCGACGTTCTCAGTAGCGTCCGGCATACTTCCCTGTTAGGAACCGACGAATATAATTACACGTACTTTATATCACACCAAATATGATTCCGCCGGCACTGGCTTGCAGGCACAGGCCAGGCGGTAAACTGAACCGTCGACGAAATACGGTTATGGCCGAACCGTTCAGCGACGACGACACCGGGAAACCGGTCGTCACCGTGAAGGGCGACGGATCGGCACGATCGGGGGGTCGAAGGCGGCCGTACAACCGTCGAGTCCGACGAAAACGACCAGGAGAACCTCACCGACGCCGTCCGTTCCATGGCCGGATGGGACGAGTCCGGCGATCCACAGGAACTAGAGAATGCCCAGGTCGGTCGCAACGACGACGAGGTCGTTCTCCCGCCGCCCCTCTGACCCCGCTCGAAACGGCGTGTAACGATCAGTATCGGTCGGTACGGCCTCGGTAGGGAAAAGCACTGACGGTCGGACTCTCACTGTAGAGCAGGCCGATTCGATCGGAATCCCGGCAACCGACTCCGGAACGACGAGCTACAGGCGCTCGGCCTCCGTCCTACAGGTATGCGGATCGATCTCTCACGGACCGAAGGTCGCCTTACCCTTCTCGGATTAACGGCCTTCGGAGCCGTCCACGTCCTCGTCCCCGACCTCCTGCTTCGAAGCGCACGGAGCGCGTATGGCTTCGCACTCGACGTCGAGTTCACGCCACGCGAGCGTGCCCCTCGGCGCGTCCGAGCGGTCGGGATCCTCTCGCTGATCGCAACGGCGATCGGTTGGACGGCGCTCGGTCGATCGAACGAGTCCAGACTCGAATTCGAGCGTCCATCGCCGACGTCGCGCGACCGTTCGGCCGACGACCGTTGATTCGGTCCCCCGTGGCGCTTGAGTCCCTGGCTCGACTATACGGAACGTCGGTCCTAGTACTAGTCGCAACCTGTGGGTGTTGCTGAGAGTGGCTCAGACGTGAGACATACTGAGACGACAATCAGCAGCTGAAGGCCGTACTCAAAGGTTGGGGCCGTCAATCCGTATTCGATACGCCCCGGGACCGTGACTCGACGTACGAAACGGCCTCGGCAGGTGTTTCGACCGCTTCGACGCCCGGGAGGTCGTGGGTGCCGAGGCCGGCGACCGGCCGGCCGAGATCGAGGGCGTGACCCAGTTCCGAAAGGGTGCCGGTCGCCCCGTCGATCGCGATCACGCCGTCGCCGTTGAGCACGACGAGGACGTTCCGGGCGTTACCGAGGCCCGTGGCGATCGCCACCGTGACGAAGCGGTTGGCCGCTGCTCGATCGGTGCCGGGGAGAATGCCGATCGTCCGACCGCCGGCTTCGCTCGCGCCCCTGCAGACGGCTTCCATGACGCCGCCCCGGCCGCCGCAGACGACCGTGTGGCCGTGCTCGGCCAGTAGCTGTCCGACCGCGACTGCCGTCTCGTACACCTCCGCTCCGATCGTCCCGCCGCCGATGACGCTCACGCGCATACTTCGCTCACGACTCCGCGGTCGTTCCCCGGAGGAATAAAGCCCGATAGCGGATCACGCCGACCCGGATCGGACGCTCGAACCGGCCGAACACGGCCGTTCGTCGACCGGCAAAATCGAGTTATCCGGCGCGGTCGATCCACTCGCGCGCCTGTGACTCGGAGACCTCCGCGACCGCCGCGACCGTCTCGGCGTCGGCGTCGCGCAGGTCGCTTACCGTCTCGATGCCGTCGTCGCGCAGGCGGTCGGCGTACGTCGAGCCGATACCGTCGATCGCATCGACTCCCGGCGCGTCGTCGGCGGTGTCGACCCCGTCGCCTCCCTCGTCTTCGGCGCTTGCGACGGCTTCGGCGTCCTCGGTGTCCTCGGCGGTTCCAGTGCCTTCGGCGTCTCCGGCGGGTGCCTCCTGGCTCTCGATGGCTTCCTCGACCTCCTCGTCGGCGTCGTCGATCGCGATCTCGGCGCTCTCGGTTTCGGCGTCGACCTGTGAGCGTTCGGTGAACCACTCACAGACGTCCGGCCAGAGTTCCTTGTGTGAACTGCCCGAGACCGACAGGCCGATGTGGCCGGTCGATTGCTGGAGCGTCGTGACGTCCTCGCTGGCGATGACCTCGTTGAAGGGTATCGAGGACTCGGGAGGAATGAGGTGATCGTACTCGCCGGTGATCTGGAGCACCGGCATGTCGATCTCACTCAGATCGACATGCTTGCCGTTCAGGTAGAGTTCGTTGCGGTGCAGTTTGTTGTCCTGGTAGATGTCCTCCAGGAACTGGACGTACGCCGCGCCCGCGACGTCGATGCCCTCCGAGAGCCAGCGTTCCATCCGGCCGAAGTTCTCGACGAAGTCGTCGTCCTCGATGTTGTCGTACAGGCGGACGTACTTCGAGACGTAGTTCGCGACCGGGTCCATGAGCGCGAAGCCCACATCCAACATGTCAGCGGGGGCGTTGCCGAAGGTTTCGGTGACGTCACGCGGGGAGTAGTACTGTTCGTCGCCCCACTGTTCGAGCACACCACCAGTGTCGTCGAAACACAGGCCGGCGGCCATGAGCGCGAGATTGCGGACCTTCTCGGGATGCTGGGCTGCGTACATCGTCGACATTGTGCCGCCCATGCAATACCCTAGGACGTTGATCGCGTCCTGGCCGGAGCGCTCGCGCACGACGTTCACGCAGTTTTCCATGTAGCGATTCACGTAGTCGTCGAGCGTGAGGTACTGATCGAGCCTGGAGGGTTCGTTCCAGTCGATCATGTAGACGTCGTGGCCCGCCTCCAAGAGCCGGCGGACGACCGACCGATCGGGCTGGAGATCGAGGATGAAGGGCTTGTTGATCAGCGCGTAGACGATGACGATCGGCACTGCTTCCTGCTCGTCGGTCATCGCCTCGTAGTGCAGTAATTCGAGTTTGTTCTCGGTATAGACGACCTCGCTCGGCGTCTCGCCGACGTCGACGTTCATCAGCGTCTCTATCTGCTCGGACGAGAGGGTCGATTTCTCGATCGCCTCGGCGACCGCGTCGGACGTCTCGCGCCGGGTATTAAGCGCGACGTTGAGCGGGTTCGGGAAGCTACCTTGTCCGCGGGCCATCCGCTTTCAGTCCTCCATCGCGTCGAGCACGCGGTCGAGTTTTGCCGAGACCTCGTGCTGGCGGCGTTCGAGTTCGACGAGTCGCGCGCCGACCTCGTCGACGTCCTCACGGGTCGCGAAACCCATACGCTCTAAGGTGTCCTGCGCGACGTCGTCGGCTTGCTGTTGGAGCTCCATCGCCTGGCTGACCGTCTGGCCGGTGCCCGCGGCGAAGGCGGTCGTGCTCATCACCTCCGAAAAGGCCTCGTTCGCGCTCTGGAGCCAGATGTCCCGGAACTCGGTGATCGAGACGTCCTCACCCTGGGCGGCGTCGCCCACGCGTTCGGCCATGCGTTCGGCGGCGTCCATCCACACCTCGTAGGCACGGCCGTAGCCTTCCATGCCCTCGGCCGTTATCGACTCTGTCTCCGCCATCTCGTCCTCGTCGCCGTCGCCCGTTGCCTCCTCCGTCATCGCGCCGTCGAACGCGTCCGACCACGACTCGATGAACGCCATCTGCGCTTGCACGTTCTGCTCGATCGACCGCGAGATCGCGTCGTTCATACCTTCCATCATCTCGGTCACGTTCTCGCTCGCCGTCTCGGGGTTAGTATCGCTCATGTGTGTTGTAAGGTCGTCTGTGAGTGAAAAGGGTTCGTCATCGGTAACGGGAGCCGTGTTCGGCCCTCCGTTACAGTGGTTCAGCGCTCGGCCTGCTCGTCGAGCTGTTTCCGGAACCGTTCGGCTTGGGCTTCGAGTTCGGCCTGGAACCGCTCGGCCCCCTCGACTTGCGTCTCGAACGCTCCTTCGAGGTGCTCGCCGAACTCCGCCGCTCGCTCCATGCTCTCGTCCATCGCCGCCTCGAAGCGCTCGGCGAACTCCGCGGAGCGTTCGGCCGAGTCCTCGGTCGCCTCGACGGCCTGGGACTGAACGTCCGCGTGGGCGTCGAGCAGCGAGTCGAGTCCCTCGTCCATCGCTTCCACGTACTCCGCGGCGAGCTCGTCGTACGAACGCGCGCCACGCTCGGCTTCCGCGGTCAGGGTCTCGAAGAGCTCGGCGTGGTTCGACTTCAGCCGGGCGAACAGCTCGTCGGTCTGCCGCCGGAGCTGTTCGACGTTTCCGCGCGCTCCGGGCGTCATCGCCTCGACGGTACCCAGGTAACTACGGCTACCGGCCTGGAGGAGTTCGACGCCCTGGCGCTGGGCCGACTCGACACTTCTGGTTCCGCTGACGGCGGTTCGGTTCATGCTCCTCTGGAACGCAATGGCTTGTTTCGTCGCCTGCTGACTTCCTTCGATCGCGCTCCGCTGGGCCTCGAACATCGCTTCGATCGGGGTGGTGTATGCACTCATTCCGAATCACTCCGGCTTCGCTTGACCGGGACGAGAACGGTCTGGACGATGTCGCCCTCCTCGATGTCGAGCGCCTCGCGCTCGGCGTCTTCGTACCGCTCACGTCGCCCATGCCTGAACCGGCACCCGCACTCCAGAGCTGGCGAACGAAGTCGGCCTGCTGTTCGGCTGCCTTCTCGCCTGCTTCCTGGAACTGCTGGGCGAACAGCGCCGGGGGCCACGTCGCATCGTCGTCCTCGTCGGTCATCTGTACACCCATATCGGAGCGCGGCACGTATAAGCTTTACCTCACTATACCATCTGAGACCATAGAACTCTATTGGACGGTATAGTCGGCGAAGACGCGCTCGACGACGATGGCCGGAGCGCCCGACGGTCACGCCACGGTCGCCGGCTCGCCGGTGAGGAACTCTCCCACGACTCGGTTGAACTGTCGGGGCCGCTCGCGCGGCGGCCAGTGGCCACAGTCATCGATGGCGCGGAAGGTACTGTCCTCGATTCGTTCGTTAGCTCGCGCGGACCAGGTCACGGGAAACACCGGGTCGTCGCGCCCGTGAATCAGTAGCGTCGGCACCGCGAGTTCGTCCAATCGGTCCAGGTAACACGTCCGTAGCCCGCAAGCGTGGAACTCGCTTCGTTGCCAGCTCAACAGCGCCCTGGCCGCCGGGGCCTTCGCCGCCGCTCGGCGGACGTCAGCGACGAACTCGTCGTCGGGATCGACGGTCATCGCCCGTAGGCTCGTTGCGACAGTAAGGGGGTCGCGCAGGCTCGTCTCCAGTACTGAGTCGAAAAACGGCGTCCGAAGCGCGGCGAATCCCGGCATCCGCCAGGGTGCGTCCCGGCCCAGTCCATGCGAGTCGACGAGGACGAGCCGCGAGACACGCTCGGGAGCGGCGAGCGCACGGCCGAGCGCCACCGCACCCCCCATCGAGATCCCGACGAACGCCGCTCGCTCGACGTCGAGCGCGTCGAGAAATGCGTCGAGCACCGCGCGGTAGTAGGGCGTCGTATGATCGCGGGCGGGTTCGTCGCTCTCGCCGTGGCCCGGGAAGTCGAGCGCGAGCACCCGTCGATCGGCGGCGAGGAAGGGGAGCGCCCACCGCCAGGAGACCGCCGCGCTGTCGAGCCCGATCCCGTGCAAGAGGACGACCGGGGGTTCGTCACCGCTCTCGCCGGCGGCCGCGTAGCGGATTCCGACTTCGGTCGACTCGTTGCCTGCCTCCGGTACGTCGAGCGTGACCCGTCGTGACTCGACCGACGGTGCCTGCATGGCCATGTCGGAATTGAGGAATCGACGCGGATGACCCTTCTGAAGCGCCGTCGTCCGTCCGTCTCTCCGCTTTTCTCGGTTATCCACCGCTCGCCGCTCGGTCCTTCTGCTCCGTCTCTCGATCGTCGCTCGCGGCTCACTTCTCGACGTCGAGCAGAGCGACGCGTTCGCCCACCAACTCGGCGAGTCCGGCGTCGGTCGCCGCCAGCTCGGTCTCGGTAACTCCGAAGAACTCGCGAACCAGTTCCTCGTCGTACGCGCCGAGCACGTCGGTCCGCTCGAATCCCGGATCGAGCGCTCGCTCGACGGCTTCGGTGGCGTCCCGCTCACGCTCGTGGGCTCCGGACTCGGTTTCGTCTCTCTCGTTTCGATCGTCCCGTTCGCTCCGATCGCTCCGGTCACCTCCTTCCACCGAGGAGACGGCCACGACGATCGGGGTTTCGCCCGTTGAAATTCCCAGCTCGATCGCCCGATCGATCTGCCGGCGACCGGCGGCGTAACACAACACTTCGATCGCCCGCGTCTCGGCGACGTTTTCGCCTCGTCGGAAGGCCCTCGCCGCGAGCCGCGTCGCCCGTTCGACGTGCTCGCGGCCGACGAGATATCGCGCGTCGAACGGCGTGATCACACAGTTGTACTCGTCGCCGATCTCGGCCAGTCGTTCGACGAGGCGATCGACGTCCTCGACCCCTCCGACGCCTTCGAGGAGTTCCATCAGGAGATCAAAAGTCCCCGAGGTTCGATTGGTCCTCCTCGTCGTTGGCCTCCGTTCCCCTCCTCGCCGCTTGACCCGCCGAATCCGACGACCCGCCGCCGTCCGTGCCCACGTTCGCCGCTTCGACTTCTGTCATCGACGGGTCGGCTCGCCCGGCGTTCTCCAGGACGTTCTCGGCGGTCTTCTGGCGTCCGCGGAGCGCGCCGAGCACGACTGATTTGTCGGCGTTTCGGAGGTCGGTCCGGCTCGCTTGCGACCGACGCCGCGAACTCCTGTAAGGTCGATGAGTTCCTCGCGGACGCCGTCCTCGACCCGTCGCCTCGACTCTCGAATCGCCGGTGCCCACTCCAGCCCCACCTCGCTCGCGAGGCGTTCGGCCGCGCCGAGCAACCACTGGGCGGTGTCGACCTTGCCCCGAATGTCGCCCGGACCGATCCCGTAGCGATCGGTGATGCGGTCTTCTTCCAACTCGTTCGCCCAGTCTTCGAGCAGCTTCGCGGTTTTGAGCGCCGAGAGCCAGTCCTCGAACTCCTGTTCGAACTCGCTCGGCATCCGGCCCAGGAACTCGGTCTCGCGCTCGTAGGCGAGCTCGGTAAAGGTCTCGTCCTCACCCGAGCGCAGGTACAGCTGATACATATCGGGCGTCCGGCAGACGAGCTGATAGAGCCCGAACGCTGTCGGCCGGTTCTCACAGCGTTCGAGCCCGTCGACGATCTCGGCGGCGCTCATCGGATCGAGGTACAGTCGCGAAACCGTGTGACCTAAATCGGTCGCGTCGATCGCGTCGCCGTCACGGGTCAGGAAGTCGTTCGCTTCGAGGTACTCCAATACTGTGTCGGCGACGCGGGAGAGCCGGCCGCTCTCGGCGGTCTGGGTGCTATAGAGGGTGCGTTCGAGAAAGGCGAGCAGGCCCGACCGTGAGTCCGCGAATCCCGACGCCACGGTCGCGAGCACGTGGGTGCGAAGCGCCGGCTCGGCGGCGAGTTTCGACTGCACTCCTTCCGGCTCGGTCCAGATATACCGATCGAACAGTTCCTCTAATTCCTCGTGGCTTTTCGCGAGCAGTAGGGCCTCCCCGTAAGGATCGAGGCCCGGCCGGCCCGCCCGACCGCACATCTGGTGGACTTCGAGCGTCGAGAGCGGTGCCATCCCACCGACCGAGCCGTCGTACCGACGCCAATCCCTGACCACCACGCGCCGGCTCGGAGTGTTGACCCCTGCGGCGAGCGTCGGGGTCGCACAGATAACCTTGAGGTCGCGATCGCGGAAGGCGTCCTCGACGAGCGATCTGTGGGTTCCGGTAAGCCCGGCGTGATGAAAGGCACCACCCTTGCGAACCGCATCGGCGAGGTCGTCCGAGGTTTCGGTATCGGAGACGTCCCTGATCTCCTCGGCTAAGTCGTCGAGCCGCGCGCGTTCTCCGTCTTCTAAGTCCTCGCTCACGACGTCGGCGAGCCGGCGGGCGGCGGCTTCGGCGTTCCGGCGGGAGTTGACGAACACGAGCGTCGAGCCGCCCTCGGCGAGGGTATCGGAAACGATCGCGGCGGTTTGGCGCTGATTGCCCCTGACGCTCAACTCGCGCTGGCTACCGTCTTCCAGGTGGACGGCCTGACCGTAGTGGACCCCCCGCCGGAGGTCGATCGGCCGCCAGTCCGAATCGACGAGTTCGGCGTCGAGCCACTCGGCGAGGACTTCCGGGTTGCCGATCGTCGCCGACAGCGCCACCACCTGAATGTCGGGGTTCTTCCGTCGCAGTTTCGCGAGGGTCACTTCGAGGGTGGGCCCCCGCGAGGGATCGTCGACGAGGTGGACCTCGTCCGCGACGACACAGGACAGTTCGCCGATCCAGGGCGCGCCGTTGCGAACGAGCGAATCGACCTTCTCGCTCGTGGCGACGATCACGTCACAGGTCGCGAGCCAGCGCTCTTCCGACTCGTAGTTGCCCGTCGAAACGCCCACCGAGAGGCCGTGGTCCTCGAAGCGCTCGAACTCGCGTTGCTTTTCGCTCGCGAGCGCACGCAGAGGAACGATATAGAGGGCCTTGCCGCCCCGAGCGACCGACGAGAGCATGGCGAGTTCGGCGACGAGCGTCTTGCCGCTCGCGGTCGGCACGCTCGCGACGACGCTCGTTCCGCCGGTGACGCCGCGCTCGACGGCTTCTGCCTGGGGCGGGTAGAGTTCGGTAACGCCGTCGTCTTCGAGATCCGCAGGGAGCCACTCCGGTACCGACGATAGCTCCGAAACGTCCATTGGACCGGTTTCGGCGGTCCCAGGGTTTAAACTGTCGTACGCACGCCGGAAGTGAACTGTCTCGCTTCGAGACGAACGCGACGCCGCCGCTCGCGGTTCCGCGTCGATATTTGAATTTCGCGCTCCTCCGTCACCGTCAGTTTAGCCGTCTCGCAACGGTCGGAACGACCGCGAACGCGGTGATACCGACGCTCGACCACAGCCGAGGCTAACCCCACGATGCACCATACCCTGACGGTCCTCCCCTCCGGCGCGGCGAACACGGCTTCCTCCCGCCACGAGAGCGCGATCGAAATCGACGACGAGGAACCGAGTTCGACGAGCCACCTTTCGTCGTAGCCTCGGACGCCATATCTTTACCCTTACACTCCCTTGTCCGGATATGCAGATCGAGTTCGACCGGGACACTTGTATCGGGATGTTCCAGTGTGTCGCCGAATGGGACGGGTTCGAAAAGGACGAGGACGCCGGGAAGGCCGTGCTCCTCGACGGCGAGGAGGCCGACTCGGACACGTTCGTCGCCGAGGTGCCGACCGATGAGGAACTCGACGCGAAGTTCGCCGCTCGGGTCTGTCCGGTCGATGCGATCTCGGTTTACGACGACGACGGCGAACGGCTCGTCCCCTGACTGCGGTACTCGAACTCGCGCCGATAGCCGATCGGTCCGTCGCTTACCGTCCGAGCGCGCTCGCCGTCCGAGACTACCCGATCTCGTCGTACTGATCGCCGAGCTTGTCGACCGCGCTTCCTAACTGTTCGCGCTCGAACTCGGTGAGGTCCCACTCGACGATCCCTTCTACGCCTCCCGCTCCGAGCTTCGTCGGGACGCCGACGCTCACGTCCTCGTAGCCGAACTCGCCCTCCAGGACGGCCGAGGAGGGCAGAACGGCACCGGTGTCGCGGAGAACTGCCTCGACGGTGTGGGCTACGCCGGTCGCCGGTCCCCACTGGGTCGCGCCCTTGCGCTCGATGACGTCCATTGCGCTCTCCTGGAGTTCGTCTATGATCTCCTCGCGCGTTTCGTCGGCGAAGGTCGGATCGCCACCGTCGACGCGCACCTTCGAGAAGACGGGCACCTGGGCCTCGCCGTGTTCGCCGAGAATGGACGCTTCGACGTTCCTGACCTGTGTCTCGAAGCGCTTTGCGAGGACGTATCGAAAGCGCGCCGAATCGAGCCGCCCGCCGAAACCGATCACCTGCTCGCGCGAGCGATCGCCGGCCTCGTACAGGTGGCGATTGAGCAGGTCCACCGGATTCGACGTCGTGATCGAGACGAACTCGTCGGTATGCTCGGCGAGGCTCTCCTCGATGTCGGCCATGATCGGGGCGTTGTCGTCCGCGAGGTCGATACGGGTCTGGCCCGGCTGTCGGGCGATGCCCGCGGTGATGACCACGACGTCCGACCCCGCGGTGGCCTCGTAGTCGCCCTGTCGGATTTCGGTATTGGCGTTGTAGGCGACCCCGTGGTTCGCGTCGGCGGCCTGGCCGACCGCTTCCTCTTGCTTGTCGGGGATGTCGACGAAGACGATCTCCTCGGCGACGTCCCGGAGCGCGAGATTGTAGCCCGCCGCTGCGCCGACCGTGCCTGCCGCGCCGACCACGCTGACTTTGGCCATGTCACGACACAACTCACACGGGCTGTAAAGCGCTTCGAAACGACCGTTCTCCTCCCGTCCGACCGGCGACCGCCGAGGTCGCTTCGCTACCCCGTGGTTTCACCCCGTGTACTCGGGACGATCGTGACGGGCACCCTCGCGCCGTCCCGGCCTTTCGATCGCCGATAACGGCCCCGCAGGGCTTTTTTGAGTCGCTACCGTGAGGGCCTCCATGAGCGACTTCGACGAGGAAGCCGAACGCGAGAAGCTCCGCGAGCAGTTCGCGGCCGACGAGGAGAAGCGCGAGACCACCGAGCGCATGAGCGAACTCCTCCTCCAGGGCGCGACGATGACCAATCGCCACTGTGACACCTGTAGCAGCCCGATCTTCACCTATCAAGGCCAGGCCTTCTGCCCGACCTGCCAGGTCGAGGTAGGCGACTCCGGCGGCCAAGCGGGCGGGCAGAACGCCGCGGGCGCGAACGCGAACACCGGTCAGGCCGAGCCGACGACCGGAGTTGATAACACCGCCGGCGACCCCGACGCCGCTCGGTCGAACAGTGAGGTCGACGCCAGCGGCGATGTCGGCTCGCCCACCCGGATCGAAGTCGACGACCCGGGCAACGACGCCGGCTCCCGTTCGTCGACGCCCGCCTCGCCCTCGGCTACCGACCCCGGTTCGACTACCGGTTCCGCTTCGACCACTGAACCCGCTCGCGCCCCTACCGGTAGCGCCGGCGGGACGGGAACCGAGACCGGGGCCGGAACCGGCGACACCGAACTCGGCGCGGCACAGGCGTCGCTCTCGCGCACGCTCGCCCGTCTGTCCGGGAACGCCGAGGAAAGCGAGGACCTCTCGCAGACGCGTAATTACCTCCTCGCCGCCCGGGAAGCCGCCGACGCCCTCGCGGCACTCAAAGAAGCTCGACGCTGAGTCGAAACTTCCCTTCCGCCGTCGATAGCGCGACGAACGCCGATCAACCGGCGGACGAGCAGTCGCCCCGTGAACGAGCTGCCGGAGGCGGCGAGCGAGCGGTAGCGCGCACGGACGGGAGGCGCGAACGACCGCAGGGAGTGAGCGCCGGAGGGAGTACGCGCTATTTTGATGGAGATTTTGCCGAGGGCCGCCGAAGGCGGCCCGTGGTTCGAGACGCCTTCGGCGTCTCGTCATCACGAAAGGCGCGAAGCGCCTTTCGAACGACAGAACAAAAGGTCCGGTTTAATCGTCGTCAGCCGTGACGGTCTCCCCTTCTCCGATCCTCATCGTCGTCTCCCGGGTCTCGCCGAACCCGCCGCTGAGAACCCGCGTGAGGGCGTCCTCGACGCGCTCGTCGACCTCTTCGTAGCGTTCCGGTTCGACCTCGATCACGAAGCCGGTGGTGATGTTAGGAGCCGTCGGCAAGAAGAGCAGTTCGCGACCGTCATCGGTCTCCTGGCCCGTCTTGAACGCAGTCATCCGGAGTCCGTCCCAGACTTCGAGTCGAACCGGTTTCTGGAGGTCTGCCGTCCCGGTGACGGCGGTTTCGACCGCCATCTTCGAGGCGTTGTAGACGACCCGAAGCACGGGCAAGCGATTCATGATCCGATCGAGTTCCTCCTCGAACAGCCCCCCGATGGCGGTCCGCATCAGGTAGCCGATCGAGAGCACGAGCAACGCGAAGACGACCAGTGCGATCGGAACCCGGAGGACGGCCATCGGGATGGTCTCGATCAGCGGGAGGTTGGCGATGAACCCGAAGACGAACGCGAGCACGTACAGCGTCACGATGACCGGCGTGAGAACGATCAGGCCGCTCGCCGCGTCGCGCTTCCAAGAGGCCATTAACTATTACATCGACTCGTGCGTTAATTAGCTTTCTTCCCGGAACGAAACGAGGGTTATATTCAACTCCGTCGAACCTATCGCTCCGCCGACCACCGGCGTCCCGTCGATCGTCGCCGTCCTACCGATCGCCGCCGCCACCGCCGTTTTCGAGGAACCGTTCGGCTCGTCGTCGCGGCATCGATGCGTTCGACGTCCGAGTCACCGACCTCGGCTCGGGAACCCGAGTCCGTCGGTTTATTAGCGCTCCGTGGGAATCGAGCCGAAATGAGTCGACTCTTCGCGGTCGTCATCCAGGCGTTCTGGACGATGTTGCCGGCGTACGTTCCGAACAGCGCCGCGGTGCTCTCCGGCGGTGGCAAGCCGATCGACGGCGGCCGTACCTGGCGCTCGAAACGCCTGCTCGGTGATGGGAAGACCTGGCGGGGGATCGTCGTCGGCACGGGCTGTGGCTCCGCGCTTGCGCTCGCGCTCAACCGTTGTAATCGCCGCATCGGGACGATGGTCGGCGTCCCGCTCCCCCGGTTCGAGCGCTCGGCGCTTGCCCTTCCGCTCGGCGCGATGTGTGGCGATATGGTCGCGTCCTTCTACAAGCGCCGGCGCGGCCGTGAACGCGGCGCGCCGGTGCCCGGTCTCGATCAACTCGATTTCGTGCTCGGCGCGTTGTCGCTGACGGGACTCGTCTCGCCCGCGTGGTTCCGGCGCGTGTTCCGCGTCCCGGTGCTTCTCGCTGTACTCGCGCTCACACCGCTGTTGCACCTCGGGACGAACTTCTTGGCCTACGCGTTCGGGCTCAAGGACGAGCCCTACTAGAGACACCCACTTTTTTGCGACTCGGGTGTCCTCGCTCCTTCCAGTCGCTGCGGGCACCACTCGCCGCAAAAACCTGGACTAAAAAGGCCGCTCCCTCACGCCTGCGGCGTTCAGTCGCGGGGAACCGCTCGCTCGTCTTCGACTCGCTCGCGGATAGCTTGCCAATTTCTCCTCCGCAACAACGTTCCTTCGTTAGTCGAAATCAGCTTTCACCGTACTTATACTCCGGCCCGCTCGACTCGCTTCGATGGCCGATCAGGACCGCGAAGACCTCATCGACGCGCTTCGGGCGGCCGATGCCGTGCGCTTCGGCGAGTTCGAGCTCTCTCACGGCGGGACGAGCGACTACTACGTCGATAAGTACCGCTTCGAGACCGACCCGCAGTGTCTCTCGCTCATCGCAGAAGCCTTCGCTACACGGATCACGGAACCCACGCTCGCCGGCGTCGCGCTCGGAGCCGTCCCCTTGGTCGCGGCGACGAGCCTCGCGAGCGAGCGAGCGTACGTCGTCGTCAGGAAAGCCGCCAAGGAGTACGGCACCGGAAACCGCATCGAAGGAGAGCTCGAAGACGGCGAGGAAATCGCCGTGCTCGAAGACATCGCCACTACCGGGAAGAGCGCACTCGACGCGGTCGGCGCCCTCCGGGAAGCCGGCGCGTGCGTCTCGCGCGTGCTCGTGGTCGTCGATCGCGAAGAGGGCGCTCGCGAGCGACTCGCAGAGAGCGACGTCGAACTAGAAGCGCTACTCACCGCCTCCGATCTGCTCGACGCCGAATAGGATCTCGCCCTTTCGTCCGGCGTTTCCTCCGTTCGGCGTCTCCGCCGTTCGATGGTTTCCCTCGCTCGACGTCCTCGTTCAGCCCACGCCGACTGCAGGCACGACCGCGTGTCGAGGTCATCGGTCCACGCTGACGGGACACGAAAACGGTTAAATATCGATACGCGTCTGGATCGGAGTATACAAATGGGCCTCGGGGACATCCTAACTACCCGGTTCGCGCTCGACGATCACGACACGACCGTTCGAAAGGAGGTCCTCGCCGGGCTGACGACCTTTCTCACGATGAGCTACATCGTCGTGGTCAACCCCGCGGTTCTCGCCGCGGCGATCTCGGTGCCCGGACGCACCGAAGCCCAACTCATCGGCATGCTCGCCGTCGTGACTCTTCTCTCCGCGGCGGTCGCGACGCTCGTCATGGCACTCTATGCCAACCGGCCGTTCGCTCAGGCCCCTGGACTCGGACTCAACGCCTTCTTCGCCTTTACAGTGGTTCTTACCCTTGGCGTCCCCTGGCAGACCGCACTCGCGGCCGTCGTCGTCGAAGGCCTGCTTTTCCTCGTTCTCACCGCGATCGGTGCCCGCGAGTACGTGATCTCGCTGGTGCCCGAACCGGTCAAGTTCGCCGTCGGTACCGGGATCGGCCTGTTTCTCGCGATAATAGGGTTAGAGGCGATGCGCGTCGTCGCTGGCGACGCGACTACCTTCCTCCAGTTCAACCCGGTGTTCGCTTCCGATCCCGTAGCGATCCTCTCGGTGCTCGGTCTGTTTTTCACCTTTTTGCTCTACGCTCGGGGCGTCCGGGGCTCGATCCTCATCGGTATTCTCGTGACCGCCGGTGCGGGCTACGTCGCCTCGCAGTTCGGCTACAGCGCCTTTCCGGCCGGCCAGGCCCCCGAGGGCACGACGCTTGCGGCGGCGACGCTTACCGCCGACGCCCCACTGCAGTACGGGCTCGCGTCCTACGACATCACGCCGCTCGTCGGGGCCTTTCTCGACGGGCTGGCGAACGTCGACGCGCTTACCTTCTCGCTCGTCGTGTTCACCTTTTTCTTCGTCGATTTCTTCGATACTGCCGGAACGCTGGTCGGCGTCTCGCAGGTCGCGGGCTTTCTCGACGACGAAGGCGACCTGCCCGACATCGACCGGCCACTGATGGCAGATGCCGTCGGCACCACGGTCGGCGGCGTTTTGGGCACGTCGACGGTCACGACGTATATCGAATCGGCCACGGGGGTCGAGGAAGGCGGCCGCACGGGCCTCACGGCGCTCGTCGTCGGCGTACTCTTCGTCGCTTCGCTCGCGTTGGTACCGCTCGCGGCCGCCATCCCGCTGTATGCCTCCCATATCGCCTTGGTCGTCGTGGCCGTACTCATGATGCGAAACATCACCGATATCGACTGGGACGACCTGACCCATGCGGTGCCGGCCGGGATGACGATCCTCGTGATGCCGTTCACGTACTCGATCGCCTACGGCATCGCCGCCGGTATCGTCTCCTATCCGGTCGTCAAGGCCGCCCAGGGCGACTGGAACGGTATCTCCGTGGGCCAGTGGCTGCTCGCCGGCGCGTTCGTACTCTACTTCTTCGTTCGCACCAGTGGGATTCTCCAGGCTCAGCTCTAACCACGCACCTTTTTGCCGAGGTCCTCGCTCCCTTCGGTCACTGCGGGCTCGGCAAAAATCTGCATCAAAAACGCTCACTCGCCGCCTCCGGCAGCTCGCTCGCGCGTGCAGTACTGGACCGCACAGCGGAAACGTCGAGTCCTCTATCGCGCCACGTTCTCTCGTCGGACAGATCGGCGAGCCGTGCGAGGCGGGTTTCGATCGGTGGGTGAGCGTTTCGAACCCGTTCGCGCAGTCGGACGAACAGCGGGCGTCGTCCCCCGATTCAGCAGTCCGGATCGCTCGGCTCGGGTTCGCCGTCCCACCGAACTGCCGTGGCCCGCCCGCGATGGAAAGACGTTCAACCCACCGGACGAACGCTCGGTATGGACGTTCCACGGCGGTGGTTGCTCCGTGCGTTCCTCGCCGTCGTCATCGTGGGATTACTCATGAGTACCGCTACGCTCACCCTCGCCTACGAGCCGACGAACCTCCAGGCCGGCACGATCACCGACCCCGCGAACGGCACGACCGCCGTTGCGATCCAGGGCTTTCACTTCGAGGGCGAGGACGACCCCAAGAAGCCCGCCCGACTCGTCGCCGTCGGTCCTCAAGGATCGGTCGAGTGGACGTATAACGGCTCGGCGCGCGGTGCATCGTGGTTCTACGACGTCGACCCTCTGCCGAACGGCAACCTCTTGGCCGTGAACACCGCCCGCGGGAAGACGTTCGTCTACGAACTCGATCCCGAAACCAAAGAACGGGTCTGGACCGAAACCCTCCCGATCACCGACACCCACGACGTCGATCTGATCAACGAGAATGAACTGCTCATCGGGAACCTGCGCAACTCCTCGGGCGATACGAGCGACGAGCGGATCTATATTTACAACCGCACGACCGACAGGGTAACCTGGGAGTGGGAGTTCGAAGAGCACTACCCGCCGGACACAGACGTCGGCGTTTCGAACACCGACGACTGGTCGCACGTCAACGACGTCGACGAGATCGCTCCCGGGAAGTTCCTGGTCTCGCCGCGCAACTTCGATCAGGTGATCGTCGTCGATCGGGAAACCAAGGAGATCACCATGCGCCTCGGCGCGGACGGCAACCACACGATCCTCGACGAACAACACAATCCCACCTACTTGGAAAGTGAGAACGGCACGCCGACGATCCTCGTCGCCGACTCGGAGAACGACCGCGTCGTCGAGTACGCCCGACTGGACGGCTCCTGGGAGCGAATCTGGACGGTCGGCACCGACCAGCTCAACTGGCCTCGGGACGCAGATCGCCTGCCCAATGGCAACACGCTCATCGTCGATACCCTCAATCAGCGCGTGATCGAGGTCACCCCTCGCGGCGAGATCGTCTGGGAGCAGTTCGCGCCGTGGGCACCTTACGACGCCGAACGGCTGGCCTACGGCGACGAGGCCGGCGGGCCGACGATACGCGATCTCGGCGTTTCGGGCTCGTACGAACTGTCGGGCGGTGCCGAAGCGCGGGCCGGCCCGGCGGTCGACACGAGCTTTCCGACCTGGCTCACCCTCACCTTCGGGGACACACCAATCGAGGAGCCGATCGTCAGGTTCGCCGAACGCTGGGAAGGAGTATCCCAGTGGATCAAACCCGTCTGGATGGCTCCCTGGGGGTTCGTTTCGCTCGTCGGTGCCGGCCTGCTGGGACTCCTCTGGGGACTCGGCGAGCTTTTCTACGGCCGTCGCCGCCTCCAACGGGGGTTCTCACGAGTCGTCGGCGGGTCGTCGGAGCGCTGATTCCCTTTAGTTCTCGATCGTCCCACCCGATCGCCTTTTCTCGAAATCGCGTCGAGCGCACACCACCGCTGGGCTCTTTAGTCCCCGCCACGTACGGAGCGTGATGTCGAACCTACAACTGTACGAACTCGAAGGATGCCCGTACTGTGCGAAAGTCATCGACAAGCTCGACGAACTCGACATGGAGTACGAGTCGCACATGGTTCCCTCCTCGAAGGCCGAACGCGACGAGGTCGCAGAGGTCAGCGGCCAGCGCGGCGTGCCCGTACTCATCGACGAGGACCACGGCGTCGACGGAATGGCCGAAAGCGACGACATCGTTGCCTACCTCGAAGAGACCTACGGCGCAAGCGCGAGCGACGGCGCGTCGGCGAGCGCCTGATCGTTCTCGGGCCGATCGCACTTCTTTCGAACGCCTACCTCCGGCGAGCGCCAGCTACGCGACTCGCCTTCGATCGGTGACGGCCGACTGCCCGCGTTCGGATTGTCGCGACCCATGGACTCTTTCGCGTCGCCGTCGTCGACATCAACGTGAGTACGTTCGACAGGCTCGACGGTAAGGTAGCGATCGTGACCGGTGCGTCCTCGGGGATCGGCGAGACGACCGCCGAGTTCCTCGCGGCTGGGGGCATTTCGGTCGCGCTGGCAGCCCGGCGCGAGGAGGAGTTGGAGGCGCTCGCCGACCGGATCGAGACCGACGGTGGCGACGCCCTGGTCGTACCGACCGACATGACCGACGAAAGTCAGGTCGAAAACCTGATTCAAACCACCCACGAGGCGTTCGGCCGCCTCGATATCCTCGTCAACAATGCCGGCGTGATGTTGCTCGAACCGGTCGAGCGCGCCGACCGGTCGAACTTCCGGCAGATGGTCGAACTCAATCTTCTGGGACTGATGAACGCGACCCACATCGCCCTGCCGATCATGCGAGAACAGGGCGAGGGCCACATCGTGAACGTCTCGTCGGTCGCCGGCCGGGTCGCCAGCGCGAATTCGAGCGGGTACAATGCAACCAAATTCGGCGTCAACGCCTTTACCGAGGCGCTGCGCCAGGAGGTCACCGCCGAGGGCATCCGGACGACGATCGTCGAACCCGGCGCGGTCGATACCGAACTCCCCGAGCACATCCCTGACGACGAGATCCAAGAACGACTCCAGGAGATGGCCGGTTCGATGACGCCGCTCGAAAGCGCCGACATCGCCCGTGCGATCCGCTACGCGGTCTCTCAACCCCAGCACGTCAGCGTCAACGAACTCCTGATCCGTCCGACCGAGCAGGCCTGAGCACCCGCTCGTACAGCGATCCCCGTCCTCGGCTCTATTTTTTCGTCCTTTGTCACTCAGTCGCAACGAACCGAACACGAACGCCCCAGCGAACGAGCCCGATAGGTATAGAGTGATAGGGTGGTAGGGTCGACCGACCGGCCGACTCGTCGTTTCCTCGCGTCAGTCGGCGAGGTGTCGTTGCATGAACAGCGCCTCCTCGTGGAAGCGTTCGGGAAGCTTCGTCTCGGGGTACGGACCGGTGTACTCGAAGTCCAGCGCCTCGTAGAGCACGTGTGCGCTCTCGCTCCACGGTGGGGTCGTCAGCCCGACTCTCTCGTATCCCTGCTCGGCCGCCGCCTCGATTACCGCTTCGCAAAGCCCGCGTCCAAGACCGCTCTCGCGATACGCCGGCCGGACGTACAGACGCTTCAGTTCGGCCATCTCGTCGCTCACGCCGTAACACAGCGCCACGCCGGCGGCGTTTCCATCATATGAGGCCAGAAACGCTCGCGCATCCGTGTCGGGATCGGCGATCGTCCGTACGTCGTCGGCCGCCGCGTCCGCCGGGTCGTACCCCTCGTCGATCGGTGTTGACGAATCCGACGTCTCCGCCATCTCTCCCTCCTCGTCGGTCGATGCCCGCTCGGCGGTCCACTCGCGCGCGCTCGTCGCCAGCCAGGTCTGGTACCTTTTCAATAGTTCCTGTAGGCTGGCGCGGTGGGCGTTCGGATCGGCGGCGACGACGGAGATCGATCCCGACTCTCGACTCACCTCAATGGTTTGGGCCCCTATCCAGTTGGGCCTTTGCTGGGCGGATTCGATCGACGCTCACGATCGCTCCGCGAGGGAGTCGACTGGGCGACCCGGAGCAGCGCCGAACCGATGCTCGGGGAGCT
This sequence comes from Halobacteriales archaeon QH_6_64_20, assembly GCA_003021235.1. GTDB lineage: Archaea > Halobacteriota > Halobacteria > Halobacteriales > Halococcaceae > PXQR01. The sequence continues at coordinate 20,916 of PXQR01000028.1, forward strand.
ACCGTCACAGGCAAGGAAGTCGCTTATTCGCGCTGTGAGCGATTAGGCGAACGGTGTCATCGTCGTTTTGTCGCTTTGCGATCGATCGAAGAATTGACACCCGGAGCACCAACCAATGACACGACAGGAACCACGGGACAAAGCACAGCAGATCGACGCACAGGCACAAGAGCGCCAACCCGGCACCGAAGGCGAGATGGGACCGCCCGCCGAGTTCATCCGCGACGACTACCGGGGAAGCGCCAAACTAGAGGACGCGGTCGCGATCGTCACCGGCGGCGACAGCGGCATCGGCCGCACTGCTGCAGTTCACTTCGCCCGGGAGGGCGCGGACGTCGCGGTCGTCTATCTCGACGAGCACGAGGACGCCGAGAGAACTGAAGAAATGATCGACGCCGAAGGTCAGGAGTCGCTCCTCCTCGACGGCGACCTGCGCGACAGTGCGTTCTGTCAGGCCATCGTTGAGGAGACGATCGAGGCGTTCGGCGACGTCGACGTCCTGGTCAACAACGCGGCTCAACAGGTCGTCAAGACCGATCTGACCGAGATCACCGACGAACAGTGGGAAGAGACGTTCAACACTAATATGCACGGCTACTTCTACATGTCACGGGCCGTTCTCCCCCATCTGGACGACGGCGATACGATCATCAACACGACGTCGGTCAACGCCTTCCTCGGCAACGACATGCTGATCGATTACTCCTCGACGAAGGGCGCGATCGCCGGTTTCACGCGGTCGTTGTCCCAGCAGGTAGCGAGCGATGGCATCCGGGTCAACCAGGTCGCGCCGGGTCCGATCTGGACGCCGCTGATCCCGGCAACGATTGGCCAGTACGACCCGGAGGCCGTCGAGGAGTTCGGAACCGGCGTCCCGATGGGTCGTCCGGGCCAGCCATCGGAACTCGGCCCGGCCTACGTCTACCTCGCCTGCGAGGACTCCTCGTACATGAGCGGACAGACACTCCATCTCAACGGCGGCACGACCCTGAACGGATAAGCGTGCAGACGGACCGATGGGAGAACTCGGACTCGTCGCCTCTCCGTTCGCTCTTACACTGGCGGCCTCTCGGAGAGCCACTCACTGTGCCGTGCGTCGTCCCTCTCGGTGTATGCCGGCCGGCCCTACGATGCGGACCTCTCGGAAGTAGGGCTCTCGTCTTCGAGTATCGTGGCCGAACAACGACGACAACGGTAGGTCGGTCCCGCTTTCCGGTTCCAGGCGAAGGAGCTTCGACTCGCTCATGGGCTGGGGTAGCGTTCGTTCACTCGAAGGACGTTCCACGTCCCCCTAACGGACACTCGCTTGCGGGCTCAGCGGGCACGACGGGATTCGAACCCGTGACCGTCGGATTAGAAGTCCGACGCTCTATCCTGGCTGAGCTACGTGCCCTGCTGATCTCTCCGGCCTGCGCGAGTAAAAGCGACCGGAATCGGTCGCTGCTCGTACTGGGTTGAGGAGCACTCTCCGGCGAAACGGAGCGCTTATCGGGAACTCGTGAGTACGCCGAAACGAATGCGCGTGATCGCGACGGTCGGACTGCCGGGAAGCGGCAAGAGCGAGGCCGCCGCCGTCGCCGACGAACTGGGGATTCCGGTGGTGGCGATGGGCGACGTCATCCGCGCGGAGTGCCGGGACCGAGGTCTCGACCCGGCGACCCATCACGGACGGGTCGCGAAAGCCCTACGCGCCGAAGGCGGCCCGGCCGCGATCGCCGAGCGCTCGCTCCCGATCATCGAAGCCCGGCTCGCGGACGCCGAGGGCGATGTCGATACTGACGACAGCGCCGGCACCGGCGTCAGCGCCACTGTCGACACCGAAACCGTCCTCGTGGACGGCGTTCGATCGGGTGCGGAAGTCGATCGCTTCGAGGCCGCCTTCGGCGAGGCCTTCACGCTCGTGAGCATCGAAGCGCCCTTGAACGTGCGCGCCGAGCGCGTCGCCGCTCGCGGTCGGGACACACCTACCGAGGACGGCGGCGAGTCCCTGACCGACCGCGACGCCCGCGAGCGCGGGTTCGGAATGGACGACGCAATCGGCCGCGCGGACGTGACGATCACGAACACCGACTCGCTCGACGCCTTTCGCGCCCGGGTCGAGACGGTGCTTCGTACCGGCCCCGAGGCGCTCGACGACCCCGATCCCCCGCGCTCGTGAGTCACGAGCGCTTCTCAGACGATTTTCCAACCATGATCTACCGCGTCGACGTACGGATCACGACCCCGGTGATGGCCACGGAGGTTACCGATCGTGTCGTCGATACCGTCCACACCCTCTTCCCGGGTGCGGAGATCGAGCGCGAGGGTGAGGCAGTCGTTGCGACGACTCACACGCTCGATCGCTTCTCAGAACTGCTACACCGCCAGGAGATCCTCGACTCCGCTCGGAACCGGTTTTTCGACGGCCGGGAGGGAAACGAATTCGAGTTCCGCCTGAAGAAACAACCCGCGTTCGAGGGCGTCGTCAACTTCGCCGTCGGCGATCCCGACGAACTCGGCGACGTCACCGTCCGCGTGCGAGTGCGGGAACCCTCGGTTGAGGAGTACATCGATCACGTCGCCCCCCCGACCGAAGACGGCGAGCCGATCGAACCCTGAACAGGTTTCGCCGGCGCTATTGGGTTACGATCGGAACACGCACCACGATGTCGACCGCCGTCTGCTTCGATCTCGACGGGACTGTCGTCGAGTTCACCGATCCCTACGACGCGATTCTCGATGGAACGTTCGACACTGCTTTGGGTCACACCGAACCCGAACTAATCGAAACGTACAACCAGGCGTTCTACGATGCCTTCCAAGCCTTCGACCCGGACCCATACCTCACTGGAGCGAGGGCGGTTTGCGATCGGGCCGACGCCGATACGAGTCCCGACGCCCTCGTCACGACGCTTCGTGAACGCGAGTTCGCCGCGACGACGGTGAGCGACGACACTCGATCCCTGCTCGATGCGCTCGGGGGTCGCCATCGCCTCGCCGTCGTTACTAACGGCGTGTCCGAGTGGCAACGAGCGAAGCTCCGTCATCACGGTCTCTACGATCGTTTCGACGCGGTGGTCTGCTCGTACGAGGTCGGCGCGCACAAACCCGACTCGGCTCCCTTCGAGGCGGTGAAGACACGTCTCGACGCCGGTTCCTACGTGATGATCGGTGACGATTACGAGGCCGACATCGAGGGCGCTCGGAACGCGGGGTTCGTCCCGATCCATCTCGTGAGCGACGCGCCCGCACCTCGGGTTCCCAACTCGGGATCTCTTGAGACGCTTCTCGCCGCGTTCCGATAGCCGCTCGTCGCCACCTCCTTCGACCGTTCGTTGCGTTGTTCTTCGATCGCCGCTACCGGCTCTCGCTGTCGCGGTCGTCGTCGCTTTCGCTGTCGTCACTCCTCGTCGAAGCCGCTCACGAAGACCGCGAGCCATTGGCCCGGGTCCCTTCGCTCGCGGACCTCGACCGTCGTCACCCATTTCACCCACTGAAAGCCCCGACGGCCGGGCGCGACGAGCCGGAGGGGTGCGCCATGGCCATGGGTCAACCGCTCGTCCCCGACGTGTGTGGCCAACAACGCCCCGCGAGCCTCTTCGATCGGGAGGCTCCACCGATAGCCCGTCACCGACCGGAACGACACCCAGCGGGCACTCTCGGTCGCGTCGGCTTGGTCCAGGAGATCGCCGACGCGGACGCCGCGCCAGTCGTGAACCGAGTACCACCCGCTCGTACAATCGAGCGTCGCGCGCAGGGTTTCGCTCGGGTCGCTTTCCCGTCCGTTTTCGACTCCTTCGGTAGCACTTTCCTGGGGGTTGATTTCGTCGTAGGCGAACGCGAGGTCGCGCTTTACTTCCCCGGTCACTGTTAGCTCCCAGTCGTCGATCGCGATCGGCTCGGGATCGTCGGCCACCCAACTCGTCATCGGAAAGTCGTTGCCTTCGTTCGAGCCCTCCTCGCGCGAGCCGGTAAAGCGCCGTTCGGCCCCGGCGGTCTTCAGTAGTCCGTTGAAGACCGCTTGCAGTCGCCAGGTAAGCGCTCCCGCCCCGACGAGCACCAGATAGGAGATAACGGTTCGCCGGCCGTCGAGGTCCCGTCGCTGTGGCGGTCGCCAGCGATGGCGTAGGTGGACCGCAACGACGACGATCAATACGAGTCCGAGACCGATATGCAGGTTGAGCAGTCCCCACGGACCGAGCGCGAGCGATCCCCCGAGCACCCAGGCGATCCCCGACCCGAGCGCCCCGAGCGTCACGATCGCTAACAGTACCGACACCGGGGTCGCCCGATCCCATGCCGCGCGGCGGGTCACGCGTTTCCTGACCCGTCTGAGCTTCTCGAAGACGAGCACGCACAGACACAGGCCCACGATCCCGTGGAGGACGAACACCACCTGCCCGCCGGGACGGCCGGTGACGAGGCTCAGAAGGCCGCTCCCCAGCTCGATCGCGAGGAGCGCGAAGATCGACCAGTCGACGAGCCGCGGCGAAAGCGAGAATCGTTGCCATCGGGTCATCCGTTCGTTACCACCGAGTACGGTTCGATCGTGGGAGTTCCTGTCCGCCCGGCTGCCCGCTCGTTCGGCGTCGCTTCTCGTCCACCGTCCAGCCGTTATCTACTCGTTCGGCTCCCAGCTCATCTCGATGGCGATCGTCTCCGAGTCGCTCCCGACCATCGGCGAGCGTTCGTCCACGTTGACGTCACAGCCGACCTCACGATCGGGGTGTAGTGTTACCGTCTTGTTTCCAACGGGGACGCTTGCGTCGCCCTCACCCTCCAGTTCTTCGGCGAGTTCGCGCAGGTACTCCCCGAGTTCGTCGCGGTCCATCGTCGATTCGGCGCTGGTCTGATCCGCCATAGTACACCTGTTTTACGCGTGCTTCACACTTAAATGCCGGTCGTCCTTTCGCCCGAAATCCATCGCTCTCGCGCCGATCGGTCGCCCATTCGGCGACCGGAACGAACCTCCTTTCTCGCCGGGGCGTTCGACGTTCGGCCGTCGTGGTTCGGACCCCGAGAACGCGGCGAAAGGCGTTGTAGCGTACCGAGTTCGTCACACGCCGCTCAGTCGCCACAATATGACTTCCGGACGACCGCTCTGCTGCCGTCCGCACGGACCGTCACGGTGTCGCCGTCGTTGTTCCGGATCGCGCCCATTGGCCCCCCCAGTACAGCTCGGCGTTCCCGTCGGCCTCGCGACTGTTGTACAGGGTGAGCCGCGCGCCGGGCGCGAGCGTGATGCCGCCAGGGACGACGTAGGTGTGGCCGGCCTCGTCGGTAACCCGCCAGCCCGAAAGGTCGAGTTCGGCCGATCCACGGTTCCCGAGAACGACGTATTCGCCGTTCGGGCGCTCGTTGTCGTCACCGGGGGCGTCGGCTCGGAGGCGGGCAACGACGAGCCCCGGGTTCGATCCCTCGAGGCTCGTCCCCTCGATTTCCGTTCGCCCGGCTTCGCTGTCGCCGTCATCGAAGCTCCATATCCCGGTTCCCTGCCGTCGAGCGCGCGCCTCGATCCGCTCGTAACGCTCGCGTCGCGTGAACGAACTCTCGTAGACCCGGGCGTACCCTTCTCCCAACAGGGCGGCGTTGAACGAACCGCTTCGATTCACGTCCCCGTCCTCGCTCGCGCCTCCGCCTTCGTCCGTTTCGTCGCTTCGAACGACGTACGCGAGCAATCGTCCGTACCGGCCACGCCGGTCGGCCCCTGGGTCAGTTACGATCCGCACTTCCGCGCCGGACAACTCATCGCGGGCGAACGCGCTCGCCCGGGTCGCCCACTCGCGGAGGTGTTCGCGGCCCGCCGCCGAGTCGGGCACGCCCTCGAACTCTCGGGGGCTGACGTCGCCCGAGACCTCCGGCGTGTCGACGCCGAGCAACCGGATCGTGTCGGTCTCGCCGTCTCGATACTTCACCTCTACCGTGTCGCCGTCGATCACTCGGGTCACCAGCGCTGGGCGCGACGTTCCGTCCGTCGGAAGGGTGCTACCCGACTCGGTTTCGACTTCCGCACGGGTTGTTCCGGTCGCCTCGTTCGTTTCGCTCGTCCCGGTCGCCGCCCGGCCGCTCGAATTTCCCGGAGTTCGGCTCCCGTCGGATCCCGTCGCGCCCGCCGCCGGGGAGGACGTCGCCGTCGGCTCGCTTCCGACTTCGGTCGTCGCAGCGGTTCCGGGCGGTCCGCCGTCAGTACCGGTACATCCGGCGAACAGCACACAGACGACCAGTACAACGGCCGCGACCGGTTCGACGAGTGAACGCGCTGCCACGATGCCTTGTTTTCGGGTGTGACGTACGCTTAGGCGTTCGCGATTCGACTCGTCTCCCGCTCGGCACGTACTCATCGTTTCGGTCGTCCCGATCGCTCGTTATGATCGTCGTGAGAACGCCGTTTACACGCTCCCGTAGCGACCGAATCGGGCCGGGCTAAACTGGATAGACTGAATCAGTTCAGTTCACACTGCATACGGCCGATCACGGCCGGGCGAGCGCCGAATCGTGCGTCGCTCCGACGACGACCCCCTGATGATTTAATGTATTCCCGGGCGATTTACGTCGGTGATGGGGGTCCACCGATGAGTGCCGATCCGAATGACTCGACGAACGAACCGGGCGAGGGTGGGCACGGAGCCGAACTCGAAGACGCCGAACGCGCGCGTAGTGGCGAGCCCATCCACTTCTACGGCGGCAAGTGGACGAGCGCGCTTCCGCTCGCGATCTTCGTCGTTTGGGCGATCTTCCAGAGCGCCCTGCTCGGCATCGGCGATACCACGGGGCTGGTCGCGGCAATGCTCGTCGCGTTGATCGTCAGTATGCTGTTCGTCAAGGGCGACTGGCAAGTCTACGCCAACACCGTCTTCCAGGGGATGACCCAGCGCGTGGCCGCGACGGCGATCGTCGCCTGGCTGTGGGCGGGGATGTTCGCCGACACCATCCAGGTCGGTGGGTTCGTGAGCGGTCTCGTCTGGGCCGCAGACGCCCTCTCGTTGGGCGCGGCGCTCTTCCCGGCGATCACGTTCGTACTCGCAGGGCTGCTCGCGACCGGCATCGGTACCGGCTACGGAGCGGTCATCGCCTTCACGGCGCTTTTCTTCCCGGCGGGCGTGCTCCTGGGGGCGAATCCCGTACTGATGTTCGGCGCGATCCTCTCGGGAGCCGTGTTCGGCGACAACCTGGCGCCGGTGAGCGACACGACGATCGTGAGCGCCGTGACCCAGGACGCGGACATCGGCGGCGTGGTCGCCTCCCGGTTCAAGTACGCCATCATCGCTGCCGTGCTGGCCTTCACGGGCTACGTCGCCGTAGGCACCATGCTCGGCAGTCCCTTTGACGTCAACCAGGGCGCTCAGAGCCTCTTCGTCGAGAACAGCAATCCGTTGGGACTCGCGCATCTGCTCTCGGTCGCCGTCGTGATCGCGACCGCCGTCTCCGGCCGGCATATCATTGAGGCGATCTCCTGGGGGATCATCGTCGCCTTCGTGCTCAACGTCGCACTGGGACTGGCGGCGGTGAGTGACATGGTCGTCTTTACCGCTCCGCAGGGATCGGGTATCGCCGGCTCGCTTTCCTTTCTGCCCTTTATCGAACTGGCTGGCCCGAACGGGGAAGCGGCCGTCGGTGGTAGCCTCTACACCGGGGCGTCCGGGTTCTTCCCGCTGATCATCCTCATACTGTTGATCGTCGCCGGCGCTCAGATCATGATTCGTGGTGGTGGGTTCGAGGCGATCCAGGACTGGTTGCTCGATCGGTTCGCGACGAGCCTACGACGCGCGGAGCTAACGATGGTCGGAGGCACCGGTCTCGTAAACGCCATGATCACGATCAACACTGCCGCGGAGATCGCCATCGCTCCCTACATCGCCCGGATCGGCGAGCGATTCAATATCAACGGCTATCGCCGCGCGAACATCTTAGACGCCAACTCCTCGGCGCTCGGCTACATCTTCCCGTGGTCCGGCGGCGTCTTAGTGGGCTTCGCGGAACTCCAGACCCTCCCCGGGCAGTTCGAGTGGTTCACACAGGCGATGATCGTCAATCCCGTGCAGGTCTTCCCGTTCGTCTTCCACGGCTGGTTGCTCTTTTTCGTCTTCCTCGTCTCGGCGGCGACCGGCTTCGGTCTCGAGTACGTCTTCGACCGTGAGGCCGCGGGGGTGGCCCGGGTATGAGCCACCTCGACGCGTTCACGAAGGGCTGGAGCTTCCGGACGAGCACGCCGGACTTCGAACCGGGCCAGGAGATCACTGCCTTCGTCACCGGTCACGACGACGGTACACACGTCGTTCGCATCGGCGATACGGTCCTTTCGCTAGACGACATCGACGACGCCGAGAACGGGGATAGGGACCGAAGTTCGGACGGTAACGGTACTGGGGGTGAAACGAACCTTCTCGACTCCCAGGTCCGCCTCCGTGTCGAGGAATTCAACACGAACGACCACATCGGTCGCGCAACCGTGCTCGAACGTCTCGGCGAGAGTTCGTTCTGAGCCATCGGCTATCGACCGCTCGCTCGACGACCGAAATCCGGTTCTCACTCACTTGTCCTACCGTTCGACGCTCACAGCCGCGGGCCGGGACGTCGCGAAGCGCCCTGCCTTCCTCGCTTTCTGTCGTCCCGGTTCGACAGTGAGCCGCTCGGGGACGGCTGGTATCGAGCATCAGACGAGCACCCGCACGACGGCGAACAGCACGAGCACCCCGAGCACGTCACAGACGTTCGTGACGACCGGGATCACCACGTTATCGGGATCGAGTCCCAGTCGGTAG
>PXQR01000029.1:0-42603 GCA_003021235.1 Halobacteriales archaeon QH_6_64_20
CGCTACGGGCGTCGAACGGGCGTCGATCGAGGGGGCCCCGGAGCCAGATGGGTTCGACCCGCCGGCCGCCGACGCTGTCGGTCAATCGGACGGTCGGGTGTTCGTGTCCGATACAGACCGTCGGGGCCTCGACGACGTCGGACGCGGGCCAGGTGTGTCCGTGGGCGAACCCGACCGCTCCGAGCCGAACGCCCTCGGTCGGCGTTACACGAACGTCCTCGATCCCCGCCCGTTCGACGACCTCCTCCATGCCGCCGTCGTGGTTGCCCTTCACGACGACGACCGAAACCCGCTCGGTGAGCGTCTCGAAGAGGATCTCCAGTTCCTTGCGTTCCTCCTCGCCCGGATCGCCGATCGCGTGGGCGAGATCGCCGAGGAAGACGACCCTTTCAGTTCGCGTTTCGTCGAGCAAGGCATGGAGGCGTTCGCGCCGGTCGGCGGCGTGACTCGGCACCGAGACGCCTTCCCGGCGGAGACCGACCTCCAACCCGGCGTGATAGTCCGCGACAACGAGCGCACGTTCGCCGTGCCGGGAATCACCGCCTCGAGATTCATCGCACCGAGGATCGTCGTTTCGGGGACGCGTGTCGACGACCGCGGCCGGCGCTTCGGGGACCGGTTCGATCGGATCGGAACCCGCCGCCATCAGATGGCCTTGAGTTTCCCCTCGTCCGGTTCGTAACACTGTCCGCCCATCAGTGCGTCCTGGATGGCTGCCTCCGCCTCGTCCTCGTCGATGCCGTGCTCCCCCTCGACGCGCTCGATTACTCTCCCTCGCTCCGCGCCGTCGCCGTCGTCCAGCGCGCGCATCGCGTCCATTACCGCCTCGGTGGCGTCGACGTCCTCGGCATCGTCGCCCCCAGCATCGACGTCTGCTGGGTCGCGGTCGGCGTCCGCCTCGACCACACCGGCCTCGTTTCCGTTAGACGTCGGTTCCTCGTTCGACGGTGCTTCGTCGCTCGCTACTCCCGCGTCGTCCGCCTCGGACCCGCTGGTCGGTTCCGACTCGTCGACCGACCCGGTGTCGAAGTCGTCATCGAGGGCGTCATCGGAGTCGGTGCCGGGCTCGACGGGTTCGGTGGGGTCGGTGGAATCGGTAGTCTCGGTTTCGGCCTCTGTTCCGGCTCCGGTCCTGGATTCCGCTTCGGCTTTCGGGTTCCCCTCGGAATTGAACTCCGGCCCCGATTCGGTCTCGGCGGCGAACTCGTCGATCGCGTCGCCGCCCGGGTCCACGTCGCCCGTCGCTCTGTCGTCCGCCGGCAGGTCGTCCTCGCTCCTCTCATCGTCGTCCTCGATCGGTGGTGCGGTCGGTTCGATATCGGCCTCGCCGGGGTCGTCGACCTCCGAGCCGGTACTGAAGTCGGTTCCGTACTCGGCTTCGATCTCCGCGCGCTCCTCGTCGCTGAGGTCGAACTCGCCCTCGAACTCCTCGCTGTCCTCTCCGTCCTCGCGCCCCTCGAACCCGTTGCCCTCTCCGAACTCACCGGCATCGCCGGTGCTGTCGATGCCGCTGACGTCGTCGACCGGCCCGGGCTCGCTACCCGATTCCTCCGTGGAACTCGTGGCGAACTCGTCGGCCTCACTGCCGTCCGTGTCCATGGCTTCGGAACCCGAAGCTGCGCCGTCGTTCGTCCCGGCGTCTCCCGTCTTACCGTCCACGTCGGCCATTGGCGTCGGATCACCCGCCCCGATCGGGCCGTCGGTGTCGTCGATATCGTCGCTATCGTTGCTGTCGTCGACGGCTCCGACCCCGGCCGTGTCGGTGCCCGCACTCGCTCCCTCGGGTGTCTCGGGCTCCGTCGGTTCCGGCACCGTGGTTTCCGCGTCGGTCTCCGCCCCCGTGAGCGCCGCGACGGCGCTCTCGCCAGCCGAACCGGCCGCGAGGGAATCGAGATCGACTTCGTCTCGGTCGCCCTTCTCGTCCGGCGCGATGTCGAGCGGTCGTACGTCCTCTCCGTCGCCGGCGACGAGCCGCGCGGCGTCGAGCGCTGCCTCGCGTACCGCCGCGAGGTACGCCGGCGTGGTCCCGTAGTGTTCGCGTGCGAGCGAGATACCCGAGTGAGTCGTGTCGCCCTCGTCGCCCGCCTGTTCGCTCCTAACTCCACCCGTCGGCACCTCGCCGTCCGCCGACGGCTCGCCCTCTGCGAGCGCGGCGGCGAACGCTCCGATCCGATCGAGCGTCTGTGCAGTCGTTTCAACGATCCATCGGTCACGGGTGGCCGCGTCGATCTCGCTGATCGTCTCCGGTCGGATCGAGGTGAACACCCGATCGGAGTCCTCGGGCTCGAAGATCCGAGCCTTCCCGGTGACGGCGACGAACGCCGGTGGTTCGAGTCGTTCGAGCGCCGCGAGCGCGTCGGGTTGGTACTGGCCGGCATACACGACGAACACACCTGTGGGGTCGGCGATCCGTGCGCGTAGCTGATCGCTGTCGAGCGTTTCGAGTTCGGTCAGCACGCCCGCGACGAAGAGGCGGTTGGCCCGCGCGCCCGTCGGCGTCACGACGTAGTTCGGCGCGCGTTCCTCGTCGCTTTCCGAATACGAGAGGCTCGCGTCGTCGAACTCGGCGGCGAACACCCGGTGGGCCACCTCCCGGCGCGGGCGCTCGTCCGTCTCTCCTTCCGTTTCGCTCACGGCGATCCCTCCACGGCGACGCCGGTCTCCTCTTGCCCGCCCGCTATCCGGTCGAGCAGTGCTCGGGCGCGTGCCGCGGGGTCGTCGTCGTTCTCGTCGAACGCGGACGCATTGAGGTTCGCACCGTACTCGTCGACGCTCAACGTTCCCCGTACTCGAAATTCGCGGCCGACGATTTCCTCGCTAATGGTCTCGGCGACGACCGTCTGATCCATCGCCTCGCGGGCCTGCTCGCGGGCGTCGTTGATGTCGCCGCCGTAGATCGCCGCGGTGATCTCAGCACCCAAAATCGCGGTCACGGCGTCGGTCCCGTCGTCCAGAATCGCCTTGATCCTGAGGTCGTCGACGCCGTCGACCGACCCGTGTGAGCGACACTGGCCCTTCTGGACGACGCGCCCACACTCCGGACAGCGCTGGATGAGTCCGGATCCGTCACGAACCGCAAGCACGTTCGCACACACCTCGACGTCGAACATTCCGCCCGACTCGATCGCGTCGGCGATGGTGTATCGGGGCGCGCCCGCCTCCGCGTCGATTGCCGTTTCGCTCCCCGTGACGACCGAAAACTCCGAAACGTTCACCGACGGTGCGCCGCGGAACTCGCGCACGTAGGCGTTCTCGATCCGTACCGATTGGCCTTCTTCGATCGTGTCGTGGGGTGCCCAGTCGGTAAAGGGCAATCGAGCGCTCTCGTCGGCGAGCACGCCACTGAGGATCTCGGTCTCGCCGTCCCGGCCGTCGATGGTCTTCGTCTCGACCTCGCTTACCTTCACCTCGATCGCCACGCCCCGATCGCCGGGTTCGAGGTCGGCGAGCGTCGCCTCGCCGCCGATCTCGTAGGGCACTTCCAGCGAATCCTCGCTCTTCTCGATCGTCGTGTTCGATCCGAGGTTGAGTTCGGGGTTTCCCTCCCATTCTCGGACGCCAGCCCCGATCGCGGTGATCGTATCGCCGGGGCCGAGGTCGAAGTCCTCCCAGGCGGTATAGGAGATCCTCCCGCCTTCGTCGGCGAGTTCGCCCTCGAATATCTCCGAGTCACGGCCCTGATAGCGGATCGAGCGTTTGCCGACCGTGAGTACCCGACCGGTAACGGTCACCGCCGAGTCAGTGGTGGAGACCTCTCCGATGGCAGCGGGTTCGGGTTCCCCTGCCTGGGAACTCCCGTCGCCGTACTTGCGCCGGAGGCTCGATTTGGCCTCCTCGACGGGGACGCTGTACTGTACCAGGTTCTCCAAGTCGTCTTTGACCTCCTGTTTGTCAACGCCGAGAGCGGAGGCGAGCTCTTCGGCGTGGTCGTCGAGACTCATCGACTACTATAGGGTCGCCGCGGTTAAAAAGGCGTCCGTGAACGGACCGAATCCCGGCGAAACGACCCCGAACACCGGAATCGGTACTTCGGCCGTGGTTCGTGATACCCGACGGGAGGTGGGGCGGGGCTCCAGGACGGAGCGGGACGGCTCGATCGCTTACCCGTCCTCGGACGTCGCCGTGAACGTATAGGCTCCGGTGACCATGTCGACCGCGAAGGCGAGGTCACGGGTCGCGTTGTAGGCCATCCCCCAGGTCATCGGCGCGTCGAGTCCGGCGAACCCCGGGCCGGCGTCTTCCGCGATGGTGCCGGCCTCGTCGTCGGTTCGGTACTGATTCACCGACACTGGGTCGGTCGGGTCGCCCACGTCGTAGAGGACGGCTCCCTCGTGGTAGTCGGCGCTCACGAGCAGGGTGGTCGATTCCCGCGGGATCGCGTCGAAGTTATGGCCCGTCCAGTCGAGTCGCTCTGTGGGGAGGTCCTCCTGGACTTCGGCGTTCGGCGAGAGGGTAAAGCCGATCGGCACCGGATCGGACGGTGAACCCTCGTCGTACCCGATATCGAAGACGTGCTTGCCGCCCGGTTTCCCGGTCGCTACTTCGTCGCCGACGTACGCGAGGCCGCGCTCGGGATCGTAGTTCGCGTAGTGACAGTTCTCGAAGGCCACCTCTCCAAGGGGGACGTCGCGGTAGTTCGGCTCGTTCGCGTACGCATAGCGGCCGACCTCCGTCGGGGCCGCGGGGTCGCTCGTATCGAGTACGACGTACCCGTCGAGGCCGCCGCCGATGTACGCGGCATGCGCGAGGTCGCGCTCGCCGTCGATCACGACGTCGTGACAGGCTCCGGCCGGCCCGAACTCTCCGAGTACGGTAGGACTCGCCGGATCGCTCACGTCGACGACGTCGAGTCCCGGCTCCGAACTCCCGAACCCGCCGTTGACCGCATAGAGCGTCGGCGTCTCGGGGTCGGGGTGGGCGGAGACGTTGTGCGTGTGACCGGCGTCGATGGCCGCGACGATCTCGGGGTCTTCCGGCGACCCCGACTCGTAACCGTAGTCGATCACCTCGACGCCGCCGACTCCGTCCCGGTTGTTCGGCTCCTGCGTGCGGTAATACAGCCCGTCGCGCGGGTCGAACGCCACGTCGGCGTTGCGGGTGTCGGGGCTCGACGGAACCTGATGTACTTCCGTCGGGTTCGTCGGCTCGTCGAGATCGACTAAGAAGGAACCGCCCCGCCCGAAGTAGCTCCCGACGACGCCGTAACCCCCGTCGGGACGGACATCGGCCTCGGTGTACTCGCCCGGGGGGTTCGACAGAACCGAGTGACCGCGCTTTCGGAGCCGGCCGCTCGCACGCTCGTTCCCGCTTCCCTGGAGCCGTGCGCCCGCCGTGGCGACGCCGCCGAGAAGGGTCGCCGATCCCAGCGCCTTCAGTACCGATCGTCGGTCAGCAGTCATCATTCCGTCAAAATCCCCTTATGATTACGTCGCGCTACAGGGACATATCGGTTGTGACGCCCTCCCCGAATTTCGCGCGTGAAAGCGCTGGATTCGAGCAGTCGCCGGTCTTCGCCCTGGTCCGTGCGCGTCGACGTACTTCGACGTCGGCTCCTCATCGCTCAACGTGGCTCGCCGACCCGTCGGCGGGACGGCCCGGTAGCGTCGATAGCACCGGATCGAGCGGTCGAGCGCCGTCGCGAAACCGGTTTGTCCGCCCCGCTACAGGTCGGGACGTGTACGTCACGGTCAACGCCGCGATGAGCGCCGATGGGAAACTGTCCTCCCGGCGGCGCGAGCAGGTGCGGATCAGCGGTCCCGAGGACTTCGCGCGCGTCGATCGCCTCCGCGCCGCCAGCGACGCCGTCCTCGTGGGCGTCGGAACGGTTCTCGCCGACGATCCCTCCCTCACCGTCAAGAACCCGGACCTCGTCGCCGCCCGCGAGGAGCGCGGTGACTCCCCTCACCCTGCCCGCGTCGTCGCCGACTCGCGGGCACGGACCCCGCTCGACGCGCGAGTACTCGACGGGAGCGCAGGGACCTACGTGCTCGTGAGCGACGCCGCACCCCCCGACCGGCGCGAGGCGCTCGAAGACGCCGGGGCGAGGGCGATCGTCGCCGGCGAGACCCGTGTGAGTCTCCCCGAAGCGCTCGACGTGCTCGACGGAGAGGGGATAGAGCGGCTCATGGCGGAAGGCGGTGGCGAGGTGATCGCCTCGCTGTTCGGGGCAGGACTGGTGGACGAGCTCTCCGTTTTCGTCGGCTCGCTGGTGATCGGTGGTCGGGACGCCCCGACGCTCGTCGACGGCGCGGGCTTCACCGGTGACTTCCCGTCACTCGCGCTCGAAGGCGTCGAGCGCCTCGATAACGGCGTCTGCCTGACTTGGAACGCCGAGGACTCCTGAGACGACAGTACGATTCGATCCCGTGTCGCTACGTACTGCCGTGAGTTACTGTGCGTTCAAACTTCATTCGAGCTGGTGGTAATCGAGCTCGTAGCCGGCGTCGAGTGCGTCCTGGACTTCGGCGCTCGGCTCGTCGGGCGTCTTCGTCGTCAGTTCCATGCCGTCGAACGACCGTTCGTAGAGGAGGTTCCGGTGCCACTCCTCGCTCGCGTCCTCGAAGTCGGTGCGGAAGTGTGCGCCGCGGGACTCACGGCGCTCGCGGGCCCCCCGGAGCACGGCTTCGGCGACCGTCAGCGAGAAGCCGACATCGACCGCGTACTCGAACGACCGCCTTCTCCGCGCGGAGGATGCCCGCGTGGGACTCCAAGAGGTCGCCGAGCTCTCCCAAGAGCTCCTCGGGGACCTCGCTTCCCTCGCCGGCCATCGCGTCGAGGTCCGCGAAGTGCTCGCGGGCGAGGCGCTGCTGGGAGGCGGGTAGGACCGGCCGGTCGGCGAAAGACCGCTCGGCGAGGTGATCGCCGACGATCTTTCCGAGCGCGACGGTCTCGGCCAAGGAGTTGCCCCCGAGACGGTTCGCGCCGTGGATTCCAGCGGTGGTCTCGCCGACCGCATAGAGGTTCTCGACACCCGTCTTACCGGTCTCGAAGTCGATCTCGACCCCACCCATCGAGTAGTGGGCCGTCGGCGCTACCTCGACCGATTCGGCGGCCAGATCGACCCCGAGGTCCGCGAAGCGTGCGTACATGCTCGGCAGGCGCTCCTCGATGAACGACCGATCGCGGTGGGAGATATCGAGGTAGACCCCGCCGTTTTCCGTGCCTCGTCCCTCGGCGATCTCGCGGGCGATCGCCCGGGCGACGACGTCCCTGGCGTCGAGTTCCATCTGCTCGGGCGAATACCGCTCCATGAACCGTTCGCCGTCGGCGTTGAACAGGCGGCCGCCCTCGCCGCGGACCGCCTCGGTGACCAGACGGCCCTCCCACCGCTCGCCGTAGCGCTCGGCGACCATCCCCGTCGGGTGGAACTGGACGAACTCGGCGTCCATCAAGCGCGCACCCGCGTCGTAAGCGAGTGCCGGCCCGTCGCCGTTGTTTTCCTCGTCGCGCGAGGAGTGACGATCGTAGACGGCCGAGTACCCCCCGGCCGCGAGCACGACGGCCCCCGCTCGAAAGAGTAGAAAGGAGCCGTCGTTCATGTCGTAGCCGAGCGCACCGTAGACGCGCTCGCCGTCGGAGAGCAGCTTCGTGACCTGGACGTTCTCACGGTACGGGACCTCTAGCTCCTGGGCTCTACCGATCAGGGTTTCGAGCATGGCCTCGCCCGTCCGATCGCCGACGAAACAGGTCCGGCGAAAGGACTGGGCACCGAAGTACCGTTGCTCGACCGCACCCTCGTCAGTCGCGTTAAACGGCGTCCCCCAGTCTTCGAGTTCGCGGATTCGGTCGGGCATCACCTCGGTAACGGTCTCGACGCCCGCCGGGTCGTTGAGCATGTGGCCCTCGTTCAGGGTGTCGGCGGCGTGGATCGCCGGCGAGTCCTCGGGATCGCGGCTGCCGAGCGCGGCGTTGATGCCGCCGGCCGCCCACGTGGTGTGGGCGTCCCCGTGGTCCCGTTTCCCGATCACGAGGGGCGAAACGCCGTTTTCGGCCAGTGAGATCGCTGTCCGGGCACCGGCCGCGCCGGCACCGATCACGAGCACCGGTGTCTCGACGGTCTCGTATTCGACGCCGCTGTCGCTGTCGCTATCGCCGCCATCGACGGTCGGATTGTCCCCGATAGATCTGTTACTTGTCATAATGTCTTTACAATCGGGTTATAGACGATTCACCCTCTTGAGAGTGTCGAGGATGTCCGTTGGGACGTAATGCGTCTCTGAAGTCGTTCGGATCTCGGCGATACTATCATATGAGTTATATTCTGAGACGGCCGCGATCGCGGGTGCGCGAGGCGCTATCGGAGCCTCAGTAAGGGGCTGGATCGGGGAGAGCACCGAACGTCGCTCGGGGGTCGCGGACGAGCGCGACTCGACCGACGCGAACACTGATCCGAGCAGGCCGACGGGTCGGCCTCCGATCGATCCGATCAGTCGTCCGACGCGGCAGTCGCGGGTTCGACTTCGGTCGTCTTCGGTAGCGAATCGAGATAGGCGTCCGCGTCCATCGCGGCCCGACAGCCCATCCCGCCGGCGGTGATCGCCTGCTGGTAGTGGTAATCGACCACGTCGCCCGCCGCGAAGATTCCGGGGACTCCGGTGCGGGTCTGCCCGCCGTCCCGACCGCCCGCCGTCTCGACGTAGCCGGCGTCGTCGGTTTCGACTCCCGTTCCCTCGAAATAGCTCGTATTAGGCGTGTGGCCGATCGCGATGAACACGCCATCGACGTCGAAGTCGAACGCTTCGGTTCGATCGTCGTTCCGTTTGTCGGTCGGATGACCTTCGGGGTGGCGAACCAGTTGCACCCGATCGATGCCACCCTCGGGGGTGCCCTCGATCTCGACGAGTTCGGTGTTGCGCATGAGTTCGACGTCGCCGGCCTCTACCTTTTCTTCGATCTCGTCGAGCCAGTACGCTTCCGCACGGAACTCCTGGCGGCGGTGGGCGATATGAACCGTCGAGGCGAATCGTGTGAGGAAATGGGCTTCCTCCATCGCGGCGTCGCCCCCGCCGACCACGAGCAACTCCTGATCGCGGAAAAAGGCCCCGTCGCAGGTCGCACACGTCGAGACGCCATAGCCCATGAGGTCGTCCTCGCCGGGCACGTTGAGCGTGCGGGCGCTCGCGCCGCTGGCGGCGATGAACGAATCAGTACGGATCTCCCTGCCCGAAGAGAGCGAGACGCGGTGTGGGTCGCCCTCCCGCTCGCTCGGTTCGACGTTCGTGA
This sequence comes from Halobacteriales archaeon QH_6_64_20, assembly GCA_003021235.1. Classification (GTDB taxonomy): domain Archaea; phylum Halobacteriota; class Halobacteria; order Halobacteriales; family Halococcaceae; genus PXQR01. Next base: position 9,223 of record PXQR01000029.1, read on the forward strand.
CGACGCCGTGTTCGACCTCAGCACCGAACTGTCTCGCTTGGTCTTTCATCCGCGAGATGAGGTCCGGCCCGGAAATCCCCTCCGGAAAGCCGGGATAGTTCGCCACGTCGGTCGTGAGTGTAAGCTGGCCGCCCGGTTCGACCCCTTCGAGCACGAGCGGGTCATGGTTCGCCCGCGCGGCATAGATCGCCGCGGTCAATCCCGCGATCCCCGTCCCGGCGATTACCAACCGACGACGCTCGGAGTCGTCGGAGTCGGTGTCGGTCATAAGCGGAACTTGGCCGTCACCTCGTATGTAGGTTGTGCTCGGCCGAACTCGACGCGATCTCGACACCGTTCGTCGCTCTTCGGACCCGCCTTCGCCGCGTATCCGAACCTCGTCCGACCCGATCCGTTCCCAATCGCCATAACCCGATTCGCCAGCCACGGCTCGCCCGAAGCGTTTTCGCCTCGCTCCCCGCTTTCCAGGTATGGCCGCCGACCTGGCCGAAAAGACCGATCGGTATTGCGAATTGCTCGCAAAAGCCCTTGACGCCGCGCGGGTCGCATCACCGGAAGGCACCCCGATGGCGGCGGCTGCCGGGGAGTGTCGGGAGATGGCCGTCGCGTACCTCGAAGACGCCCGATACTTCCGCGAGGAGGGCGACCTCGTAAACGCGCTCGCCGCGGCTTCCTATGGACACGGCTGGCTCGATGCGGGCGCTCGCCTGGGGCTATTCGAAATCCCCAAGGGCCACCTCTTCGCCGTCTGATTTCAGCGATCCGACCTATCGGACGCGTAGGACGCGCTTCGGTGTACTTAGGTGGGTCCGGTGATACGGGTCGGTCGATGGAGGCGGTCCTCTGGTACGTGCTCACCGGCACCCGCGGCGGCACGAACCGGGTCCGTATCCTCCGAGCGCTCGACGAGCGCCCGCGGAACGCGAACCAGCTCGCTGAGAGTCTCGATCTCGATTACAAGACCGTTCGCCACCACCTGGACGTACTGTGTGAGAACGACGTGCTCGAAAACAGCGGCGACGACTACGGGGCGGTCTACCTACCGACCGACCAGGCACGCCACCACTGGGACACGATCGAACGGATCATGAACGAGGTCGAGTGAGTATGGTCCGATTTGGGAAAGAGTATAAAACAGTGCATAGGATAGGGAAAGTTGGATGACGGGAGCGCCAGGGAGCCATCGATGTCCGTAGCCGTCGACGTCTTCCGGGCCTTTAGCGTTCTCAACGTGCTGTTAGTACTGGGTCTCGGGTACGTCTGGGGCCGGAACTACCTCCAGTTCCGCTCGAAACACACCCTTGGACTCTGTGTCTTCGCCGCCTTCTTTCTCTTCGAAAACCTCCTGGCAGTGTACTTCTTCGTCTTCGAGCCGACGCTTTCGGTCTGGATCGCGACCCCCGACCTCGTGCCGCCGATCGCCCAGTTCGCCATGTCCTCCCTACGTGTGCTCGAGTTCGGCGGTCTCGCGTTTATGACCTGGATCACCTGGGACTGACCCCCGACCGGACGATCGGTCCGGATCGACCGTCGTCGGCCGCGTTCGCCGAACGCGACCCGAACGCGGAGTACTCGGGACTCCGCCGCTACGTACGGTACGAAATATTTATATTGCTTTACGAGCTAACTGATTGTTAGTAGCGACAACCGGATTATTATAACTTTCGCATCCGGCAGTGCGCCACCAGAATCACTACCATGAGCGACACGACGCAGAACACGGGCGACGAGCGATCGAGAACGAGCGGACGGGTCCGCGAGCGCACGCGGGGAGAGACATCGGAGGCGGAGTCGGAATCGACATCCGAGCGCGAGAACGGCGAGGACGAACTGATCTGCCCCGAGTGTAGCGGTCGTCTGGTGACCGACACCGGACGCGGCGAGACCGTCTGTCGGGACTGTGGACTCGTCGTCGACGAGGGAGGGATCGATCGCGGGCCCGAGTGGCGCGCGTTCGATTCGGCCGAACGCGACCGCAAGTCCCGGGTCGGCGCGCCGACCACGCGGATGATGCACGACAAGGGCCTGTCGACGACGATCGGCTGGCAGGACAAGGACGCCTACGGCAACGCGCTCAGCTCGCGCCAACGTCGGCGTATGGGGCGGCTCCGGACCTGGGACGAACGCTTTCGCACCCGGAACTCGAAGGAGCGCAATCTCAAACAGGCTCTCGGCGAGATCGAGCGGATGGCTTCGGCGCTCGGTCTGCCGAAGACGGTCAAGGAGACCGCGAGCGTGATCTACCGCCGGGCGCTCTCGGAGGGACTGCTCCCCGGCCGGTCGATCGAGGGCGTCGCGACTGCGGCGCTCTACGGGGCGGCCCGACAGGCCGGCGTGCCCCGTAGCCTCGACGAGTTCGCGCACATCGCGCGCGTCGAGCGGACCGAACTCACCCGAACCTATCGCTACGTCGTCCGCCAGCTCGGCCTCGAAATCGAGCCCGCCGACCCCGAGAGCTACGTCCCGCGCTTCGCCTCGGCGCTTTCCCTCTCCGAGGAGACCGAAGCGCGCGCCCGGAAACTCCTTCGCAACGCCGAGAGTCAGGGCCTCCACAGCGGGAAGAGTCCGGTGGGACTTGCCGCCGCGTCGATCTACGCCGGGGCGCTATTGACGAACGAGGGCGTCACCCAGAGCGAGGTCAGCGAGGTCGCGAACGTCTCGGAGGTCACGATCCGCAATCGCTACCACGAACTCATCGAGGCCGAAGGCGACGCCCTCGCGGCCTGAGCTCGCCAAACGAGCCGAACGAGTCGGAGCCGAACGAGTCGGAGCCGAAGGCGAAGGGAAAGGGAACTCGAAGGCCCGGAGGATCGCGTCCGGTAGTCCCGACGAACCGGCACACTGGCGGATCGACGAGCCGACTGATGGGCGTTCGGCGTCGGTACTTGACTGTGAGGGGGTAACACTTTTCACTCGATGACCCTCCCTCCGAATATGAACGAGACCCACGTTCGGTTGCTCTGTCCGGAGTGCGCCAAGCAGTGGGAAGCGTCGCCACGCGACCTACCGGCTCCCGAACGAACCTTTCACTGCCCGAACTGCCACGCTAGTCGCCGGCTCGCGGAGTTCACCCGGACGGGCCACGACCTCTCGGTGCTCAAACAACTCGGGTAGCGCTCGATCGCTCGACCTCACGGCGTGGCTCGCGACCCCTCTTCTCCGTGCCGAGCCCCGTGTCCGTTCGTCGCCCGGGAACCGACCGCTCGGGTCCGACGTGGTCCTCGCTCCCGGTTCGCCGTCGGTCGGCACGACCGAGTACGCCGTCGCTCGACATCGGCCCGTCGCGCCGTCGCTGGTGAGCGCGAGTCACGGGCTCGACGATCGGCGTGGCGGATCACGTACACGATCGACGCATGATCGATCATCGACGTTTCCGCTCCGAACCGGGCGCAGACGGGTCCGAGCGTCCGTCTCGTCGGCTCAGTGTGGTATCGATACTCAGGATACTTCTATAACCCTCCGGTTACTAGTCCGACCTGGTTATGAAGAAGCAGGAGCTGATCCACTTGCACGGCCTTCTCGCAGAGGTATGTAACAACTACGAGGGCCGTACCGGGCAGACCGTCGAGCGCGAGGAGTACGAATCGCTCGGCGTCCGACCGACATCGATTCACAAGTCGAAAACCGACCACAAGGCCGCCGTTTTCGCCCTGACCGGGGGCATCACCGCCGCGATGAGCGGGGAGGAGACCGAACCCGTCTCCGCCGCCGCCGACTGATCGACTCCGGCGTAGCCGTCCCTCGAAGCACATCGACCGATACCAGCCGGTTCGTCGACCCACACGACGTCGGTCGCCGCACGAACGATCACGCGCATTTTATCAAGGACGGTCGGGTGTCTCAGCGACGATCGGGTCGAACGACCACGCAGGATGTCCCGTCGCCACCGGTTGTCGTGCGGCTGTGGACGTTCGGTTTCGGTTCCTGACGACCCCAACCCGCGAACGCTACTCGTCGAGGAGGTCCTCGAACTCCGGGAGGATGTCGTCCTCGTCGCCGTCGTCGATCTCGTCGGTCGTGCCGCCGTTCGTGTCGGTCCCGTCCCCGCCGGCGTCCGTTCCCTCCGACTCGTCGGGGCCATCGGAACTCGCGTCCATCGGCTCGGCGTCGGTATCCTCGTCGGGATCGAGGACGCCCGAACCGTCTGTTTCGTCCCTGCGCCGATCCTCGGGTCCGTTCCCGGCTACCGTTCGGCGCGTCTCGTCGTCCGCGCTGTTTCCCTCGTTCTCGCCGTCCGTGCCTTCGGTGTCCTCGTCGAGAACGCTCACGTCGAGTACGTCGAGCGGGACGTCGTGCATTCGTTGGCCGATCTCCTTTCTGGCGATCCGGGCGGCGTGTTCGGTGCGCTCGACGTTGAACACGGTCATTTCGAGTTCGAGCGCGACGAGCGCTTCGTCGGCGACGATGAAGGCCGGTTCGAGCACCTCGCCCTTGGGCGAGGTGCGGGAGCCGACGTCGATCTCGACGTAACTGAGATCCGGGTTCAGCATGCCGCCGGTCTTCGAGATGGCGATCCGAACCGCCTCGTCGGCGCTCTCGACGTCGTACACCGGCACCGCGGCCTCGACGACGACCCGACAATCCATACCGGCCACACACTCCCCAGGAGCAAGTAGTTTAGCCCCGACAGGGTCAGAGCCGTCTCGCCGATCGCACGAACCCGTCGACGTGGATCAGTGGACGGTCGAACGCATAGACCGCCGGCGTTCCGAAGCTCCCAAGCCCCGCTCGCGTCTGTACCCGTTCGATGGAATCAGGGACGATCGTCCTCAACGACCTCGCCGGCGAGTTCGACCTGCAAGCCACCCTCGAATGCGGCCAGTCGTACTGCTGGGAACGCGCGGACGGCCGGACCTACGAGGACGGCGTCGCTTTCGGCGGCGACCAGTGGTACACGACGGTCGTTCCCACGGGGGTTCACCAGGACGCGCGCACCGACGGCGAGGCAAGTAACGGCGGGTCCGACAGCACGCGAGAGGAAGCGGAGTACGAGGTCATCAGAGCGCGCCAGGTAGCCGACGAACTCCGGTGGGAGAGCACGACCGACGCTCGCCCGTATCTCAGGTATCTGTTGGGTCTCGACGACGACTTGGAGGCGATCTTGGGCCACGTGGACGACCCGCTGTTGCGCCGGGCGTGCGAACGGTACGAAGGCCTTCGGATCGTTCGCGATCCGCCCTTCGCGTCGCTGATCTCCTTTATCTGCTCGGCACAGATGCGCGTCCTGCGTATTCAGCGGATGCAACGCGCTTTGGCCCGCGAGTTCGGACGGGAAGTCGAGTTCGATGGGGAGACCTACCACGCCTTCCCGACCGCGGAGCGTCTCGCGGGCGCGAGCGAGGCCGACCTGCGGGGGCTGAGTCTGGGCTATCGCGCGCCGTACGTGAAACGGACGGCGGAACTCGTTTCGGAGGGGACAGCCCACCCGGCCGACGCGAAGGGACTGGCGTACGAGGACGCCCGCGAGTACCTGAAACGGTTCGTCGGCGTCGGTGACAAGGTAGCAGACTGCGTGCTTCTCTTCTCGCTGGAATACCTCGAAGCCGTCCCCTTGGACACCTGGATCGAGACGGTGATCGCCGAGTACTACCCCGAGTGTGACAAGGGGTCGTACGCCGAGACTTCCCGAGCGATCCGCGAGGCGTTCGGCGGCGAATACGCCGGATACGTCCAGACGTACGTCTTTTATTACCTACGAACCGGCGGGGAGTGACCGATCGACCCCGGCTAAGCGAGAGGGCCCGTCATCGGCGACGAAACGACTTTTCAGTCGGACCGGCGAAGCCGGCGATTATGACTGAACGCGAGACCTGGGCGACGCGACTCGGCTTCATCCTCGCAGCGGTCGGTAGCGCCGTCGGCCTGGGAAACATCTGGCGGTTTCCGTTCCAGACCGCCGACAATGGCGGAGCGGCCTTCCTCGTCGTCTACTTGGCGTCGATGTTGATCATCGGGATCCCGGCGATCCTCGCGGAGTTCGTGATCGGCCGGCGGGCGAACACCGACGCGATCGGGGCCTTTCGCAGCCTCGGGAAGTCGAACTGGCGGTTCGTCGGGGCAATCGGGATTCTGGCCTCCTTCTGGACGCTCTCGTACTACAGCGTGATCGGCGGATGGGTCGCACGCTACGTCGCGGGCAGCGTCACGGGCAGCGCGCTCGCCGCCCCCGAGGGGTACTTCGGGGCGATCTCGGTCGGCTTGCCGTCGGTGGTAACCCACGCGGTGTTCATGACCACCGTGATCGTCATCGTTGCCGCCGGGATCGAACGCGGGATCGAACTCGCAACGAAGTTCATGGTTCCAAGCGTCATTGTCCTCTTGATTGGGCTCGCGGTCTACGCCGTGACTCTCCCCGGGTCGGGTCAGGGGTACGGCTTCTTTCTCACGCCCGACTTCGGGGTCGTCGCGACGAACTTCACCTCGATCCTCCCGTTGGCGTTCGGTCAGGCGCTCTTTTCGCTCTCGCTGGGATTCAGCGTGATGATCACCTACGCCTCCTATCTCGGACGCGATGACAGCCTGTTCGCCGACGGGCTGTTGATCGCGGTCACGAACACGTTCGTCGGAATGCTCGCAGGTCTCGTCGTGCTCCCCCTTCTGTTCGCAGCGGGCGTCCAGCCGGGCGAGGGCGGCGTCGGTGCGGTGTTCATCTCGATTCCGACCGCACTGGCGTCGCTTCCGGGTGGCGGGCTCGTCGGGCGGGCGGTCGGCGTCGTCTTTTTCGCGGTCGTGCTCGTCGCCGCGCTGTCCTCGGCCATCAGCCTGCTCGAAGCCGCCGTGGCGTACGCCGTCGATACGTTCGGGCTCGGGCGGGTGCCGGCGGCGGTCGGCCTCGGTGTCGGGGCCTTTGCGTTAGGAATTCCCTCCGCGATCGACACGGCGTGGCTCGAGTGGTTCGACGGGATCGGCGTCACGCTGTTGTTACCCCTTGGGGTGCTCTCGGTGGTGCTGTTCGTAGGGTGGGCTATGGGTTCGGCGGCGACCGAGGAACTCCGAGACGGCATGGGTCTCGGCGGGGTGAGCCCGATCTGGTTATGGACGCTTCGGACGGTCGTGTTACTCGTGGTCCTCGTCGTCGTTGCGCTCAACTTCCAGGACCTCTTTCTCACGCCCAACGCGGGGGATTACTACATCGTGCCGCCGCTCGGCTGATCACGGTTGCAGTCCAGTCGTGGTGGTGATGGCGGTATCCGCCCGTCAGCTTCTTGAGTCGTCCGATCCGGCGTCGGCGTCCGACCGTTCTCGCTACGGTCGTCCGGTTCTCCCTGCTACGGTCGCCGGACGACCAGGGCGGCGAGCAGGAGGGCGAACAGCGCCTGGCCGAATTTGACCGCGCCGCCGAAACCGGCGAGTTCCGAAAGCGAGGGTTGCTGGATCACGAAGTACAGCGCGATCAAAAGCAGGTTGTACGCGATCCCGACGGCGTATACCCGGCTTCGCCGGTAGCCCGCGAGCACGAGTACGATCGCGCCGAAATAGCCCAACCCGGCGAGCAGAAAGGCGATACCGATCACCGAGGGGATCTCGCCGAGGGCGATCGGGAAGTACGCGATCCCGAGCAGTACTGCCAGGGCGACTCCGGCCCAGTCGAGCGTTCCCATTGAGTCGCTTTCCAACCGTGTTCCGGTCGCCATAGCCATGCCCTTTCTCCTACTCCCCATAAAAAGTCCTGGCTTCGCCCGCGGACCTGCCGGTTCGTCCGGCCTTCGCTTCCCTTCCCTTCGCTTTCCTTCCCTTCCCGTTTTTCCCCACCCCGCTCGCGGCCGCGTTCGGCAACGCTTTTCGGCCTCCCCCGTGCAGGTCGGCCATGTGCCGACCGGCGGGAGGGCCTTGCCCGTGACGATGGACGAGAGCATCGACGATCTGCGCGAGCGCCGCCGTGAGGCCGAACTCGGGGGCGGCGAGGATCGCATCGAGGCCCAACACGAGCGCGGGAAACTCACCGCCCGCGAGCGGATCGAGTACTTCCTCGACGACGATTCGTTTCACGAGTTCGACCAGCTTCGGACCCACCGGTCGCAGGACTTCGACATGGAGAGCCGGCAGATTCCGGGCGACGGCGTCGTCACCGGCTACGGCGACGTGGATGGGAGAACCGTGTTCGTCTTCGCCCACGACTTCACGGTGTTCGGCGGTTCCTTGGGCGAGGTGTTCGCCGAGAAAGTGTGCAAGGTGATGGACAAGGCCTTGGAGACCGGCGCGCCGATCGTCGGCCTCAACGACTCGGCGGGCGCGCGCATTCAGGAGGGTATCGACTCGCTGGCGGGCTACGCGGAAGTTTTTCACCGCAATCAGCTCGCGAGCGGCGTCGTTCCCCAGATCTCCTGTATCATGGGTCCGTGTGCCGGCGGTGCCGTGTATTCGCCGGCGATCACCGACTTCGTGTTCATGGTCCAGGATACGAGTTACATGTTCATCACCGGTCCCGAGGTGATCGAAACGGTGACCGGCGAGGAAGTGGATTTCGAGGAGTTAGGCGGGGCGACGACCCACGCCGAGGAAAGCGGGGTCTCGCAGTTCGCTATCGCCGAGGAGAAAGAAGTCCTCGACGACATCCGACACCTGCTCTCGTATCTCCCGTCGAACAACGTCGCCGACCCGCCCCGGGTCGAGCCGTGGGACGATCCCGACCGGCGGGACGAGGAACTCCGGGAGATCGTTCCCGATCAGCCGCGCAAACCCTACGACATGGAGACCGTCATCGAGCGGATCGTCGACTCCGAATCGTACTTTCCGGTCGCCGATCGCTACGCGCGGAACCTGCTCACCGGCTTCGCCCGCCTCGATGGCTTCCCGGTCGGCGTTCTCGGCAATCAGCCGCGTGCGAACGCCGGCACGCTCGACATCGACGCCTCGCTCAAGGGCTCGCGGTTCGTGCGCTTCTGTGATGCGTTTAATATCCCGCTGCTCACTTTCGTCGACGTGCCCGGCTTCATGCCCGGCACCGACCAGGAACACAACGGCATCATCAAACACGGCGCGAAACTGCTCTATGCCTATTCGGAGGCCACAGTGCCCCTTCTCACGGTGATCACCAGGAAGGCGTATGGAGGAGCGTACGACGTGATGGCCTCGAAGCACATCGGCGCGGACGTCAACTACGCCTGGCCGACCGCCGAAATCGCCGTGATGGGACCACAGGGTGCGGTGAACGTGCTCTACGACGACGAACTGGATGAAGCGGAGGACGCCGAGGCCCGCCGCGAGGAGCTGATTTCCGAGTACCGCGAGGCGTTTGCGAACCCCTACAGGGCCGCCGAGCGCGGGTTCGTCGACGACGTGCTCGAACCGACCGAGACCCGCCCGCGGCTGATTTCCGATCTGCATACCCTCCGTGGGAAACACACCGACCAACCCGACCGCAAGCACGGCAATATCCCCCTCTAGCGTGGCCGTGAACGAGAGCGCCGAGGCGAACGCAAACGACGGGGGCGACGGACCCGGGACGGTCGAAAGCAGCGTCGAGAAACGGGTGCTCGACGCCCTGCCGAACGCCGAACGCGAGGAAGCCGCCGCGGTCGCCGCCGCGATCGGCACCTATCTGCGTGCGGAGGAACTCGCGGCGACGGGCGAGGACACCGATCGCGGGTGGAGCGAGCCGGGCCGACAGTGGGCCTTCGCCGGTCGGATGCGTGGATTGGGCGGTCGGAGCGTGCGCGTTCCCGATGACTGCCCGACCGACCCCTGGACGGCAGCCGGCCGGACCGATCGAGTGCGCTAAGTGGCTCCTCGCCGAGGAGTTCGGAGTCCCTATGTCGGTTCGCCCGCGAGCCCCGGACGAATGGCGGTATACTACGTCACGGTCGATGGCGAGGAGGTCGAGGGACCGTTCGAGAGCCGCGAGGAAGCCCAGCGACGCCGTGACGATCTCAATACGAACGAGGTCGGCGGCCGATACCGGGTTTCGAAGAAGCGATCGTAACCTGCCGGCGTCGTTCGCCGTTTAGCGGTACACCGACCTACTAATCCGTCGATAGCGGCTGTAGGGTTCGGAACTCCTCTCGACGTCGGGCATGACGATAGCTGGGAGCGGCCGAAGGCTCATAGCCGTTCGGCTGCCCCCACCGAGTACCGAAGACGCTCGACCCGGTGAGCGGCCGAGCCGTGTTTTAGCTGGTCCCCTCGCGGAACCTGGTTTCATGATCGATCGCTCGGAAACGAGGGGTTTCAGTCGGCGGCAGGCACCCGTGCGTCGGTCGCGCTCACGAGCCGGTCGATCGCGTCAACCATCGCCACGACGCTCGCCCGGGTGATGTCGGCGTCGCTCGCCCCGACCGTCACCGACCGATCCCCCCGGGACATCTCGACTTCGACCGTCACGACGGCGTCGGTCCCTCCGGTGATGGCGTCGACGTGATACGACTGTAGGTGGAGATCCGCGATACCCAGTGCCTCGGTGACAGCACTCACCGCCGCGTCAACCGGCCCGCTTCCAGTGCCGGCGGCGACCCGTTCCTCGCCGTCTACCGATAACCGAACGCTCGCCGTCGGTGTCGGGCCACCGCCTGCGGCCGTCAGGTCCACTAGCTCGACCCGGCGATCGCGGGCGCGCTGCTGGACCTCCGCGCAGATCGCGAGCAGGTCGGTGTCGGTCACTCGCTTGCCCCGCTCGGCGAGTTCGGTGACACGGGAGACGATCTCACTGATCTCCTCGGCGCTCGCTTCGATGTCGTGCTCGGCGAGCGCCGCACGCACACCCGCGCGGCCGGTGTGTTTGCCGAGTACCAGCCGACGTTCTCGCCCCACCAGTTCGGGCGGGTAGGGCTCGTACATCGCGTCGTCCTTGAGCGTGCCGTCGGTGTGGATGCCCGACTCGTGGGCGAAGGCGTTCTCGCCGACGACTGCCTTGTCCGAAGGGAGCGCCACGCCCGTCGCGCTTGCGGTGGTATCGGCGAGCGAATAGAGCCCTTCGGTGTCTATTGTCTCGACGTCGTAGCAGTGTGCGAGGGCAATCGCGACCTCTTCGAGCGCGGCGTTGCCCGCGCGCTCGCCGACGCCGTTGACCGTCGCGTGAACCGCCTCCGCGCCCGCCCCGATGCTCGCAAGCACGTTCGCCATCGCGAGGCCCAGGTCGTCGTGGACGTGCGTGCTCGTCGGCCCCAACTCGGCGAGCCGGCCGACTACTTCTGTAGTGTGTTCGGGCGAGGCGTGCCCGACGGTATCACAGTAACAGATCCGGTCGGCCCCGGCGTCGAGCGCCGCCGCCATGAGGTCGGCGAGAAAATCGGGGTCCGCCCGCGAGCCGTCCTCGCCCATGACCTCGACCCACAGGCCGTGCTCGCGGGCGTACGCGACGAGATCGACCGTGGTGTCGATTACGTCCCGGTGTGTGGTGCCGACCTTCGTCTCGATGTGCCGGTCGCTGGCGGGCACGACGAGACCGATTCCCTCGACCCCGCAGTCGAGCGCGAGATCGACGTCCTCCCGGACACCACGGGCGAAACTCGTCACGCGGGCGTCGAGGCCCGCTTCGACCACGCGCCGGATCGCCTCGCGCTCACCCCTTCCGGTGCAGGCGCTGCCGGCTTCGATCGTCTCGACGCCTATCCGGTCGAGTTCGCGGGCGATCTCGACTTTCTCCTCGGGGGAGATCGAGACGCCGGGAGCTTGCTCGCCGTCGCGCAGCGTCGTATCCAACAGTGCTACCGAATCCGTCTCAGAAAAGCTGGTGTGTTCGGGGGAAACCCCGAATAAATCGGTCACTGGTCATGATAGCCGTCTCGGTGAACGACGACGCAGCACTTAAACCCCGCAGTCACCGGCAATCTTTGACCGATCGTCGCTTGCCTTTCCACCGTCGAGCCGGTGAGTCGGACCACCGCCCGATCAGGTCACGCGATCGAGCGCTTCGCACGCCGCGCGCGCGACGCGGGCCGCGTCTTCTCTCGTGCTCATTTCGGTATCGGTGCGGACGACCGGCCGATCTAAACGGGTGTCGTCCTCTTCGTCGAACACGAACGCGTCGGCGAACCCGTAGCTCGCCGCGACGCCGACCGTGCTCGCTTCCTCGCCGACCGCTCGCATGAGCTTCGCCGCCGGCCCGGAAAAGACCCGCTCGCCGACGAAGGGCGAGACCGCGACGACCGGCGTGTCGGCGAGCGCTTCGGCGAAGCTCGGGACGGCGAGCATCGGCCCGATGCTCGTCACCGGGTTCGACGGGCCGATCACCACCGGTTCTGAAAGCGCCTCGTCCACTTCGTCGGTCGTCTCCGCGTTTTCGCCACCCCGGAACTCGACGTCCGTGACTTCGGGCTCGCCCCCGCGAGCGACCCAAAACTCCTGGAAGTGCATCGCGCCGCTCGGCGTGTGGATCATGCTCGCGACGGGGTCGTCGCTCATCGGCAGGAGGTCGATGTCGAGCGAGAACGCCCGTGAGAGGCGCTCCGTGACTTCGGTGAGGCTACAGCCCTCGTCGAGCAGGCTCGTCCGCAAGGTGTGTACCGCCCGGTCGCGGTCGCCGAGAAGCATGAACTCTCCTATGCTCGAAAAGCGCCGCCAGCGCGCGAGGTCTCGTCCGTCGGTCTGCTTTTCGGGCGGCAGGTAACGCGGTCCGGCCTCGAACCCCGCCGCGGCGGAGCGGGCAAGCAGTTCGTCGTGGGTCTCGGTGCTGTCGTCCGCAACCCCCCACCAGCGCTCGCGGTCGAGTTCGTCGGCCTGTGAGTAAAGCACGGTATCGAGATCGGGACAGACGCACGATCCCCCCACGAAGACGTCGTCGCCGGTATTGGCGATCACGGTCGTCTCGGCCGGGTCGAATACCTCGTTACTGCCCCAGAGCAGTTTCGGCGTGCCGGTTCCGCCGGCGAGAAACGTGGTCATACGTCGAGTACCGGCGAGCGCGTTCTTAAGCTCCCGATCTCCGCTCGCCGGTCCGCGATCGGTGGCTAATTGTGGTTCCGTCGCCGACCGGCGGCCGGTCACGATCCGATCGACTCGTGGACTTTTGTCCGAACGGCTCCGTGAGTAGCTAATGAAGGTCATCAAGGACAGCGTTCACGACTACATCGAGGTCTCGGGGGTCGCGCGCGATCTCCTCGACACGCCGGCGCTCCAGCGCCTGCGACACGTCTCCCAGTTGGGGACCGCGGGCTTCGTCTATCCCTCGGCGAACCACACCCGCTTCGAACACAGCCTCGGGGTCTATCACCTCGCGAGCGAGGCCCTCGAAGGTCTCGGAATCGAGGGCCGACGGGCCGAGCGCGTTCGGGCTGCGGCGCTGTGTCACGACGTCGGCCACGGTCCCTATAGCCACTGCCTGGAGGGGCTGATACACGACCGGACGGGAAAGTACCACGACGACGTCGCCGACCTGCTCGGGGAAGGCGCGATCGCACAATCGCTCGCGGCCAACGACCTCGATTCGGGGGAAGTGGCCGCCCTCGTCCGCGGGGAGGGTCGGTTAGGCCAACTCGTCTCGGGCGAACTCGACGTCGACCGGACCGATTACCTGGTGCGTGACGCCCACCATACTGGGGTGCCCTACGGGACGATCGATCACGGACGGCTGACCCGCGAGCTTCGGTACGAAAACGGCGAACTCGTCCTCGGGGAGGGAAACGTCCAGACCGCCGAAAGCCTGCTGCTCGCGCGCGCGCTGATGAACCCGACCGTCTACAACCACCACGTCACTAGGATCAGTAAGACCTTGCTCCAGCGCGCCGGCGAGCGCTTGCTCGAAACGACCGATACCGACGGGTGGGATCTGCGCCGGATGGACGATCACGACCTGCTCTGTGCGCTGCGTACGAACGAGGCGACCAGCGAACACGCCAGGCGGCTCAGCTTCCGTGACCTGTACAAGCGAGCGATCTGGGCGGAGATACGCGACGTGCCCGACGACCTGCTGGACGCGGGTCACGAGACGCTCCGGGACGCGGAGAGCGCGATCGCCGCCGCGGCCGACGTCGAGGACGAGCGCGTGTTGCTTGACGTCCCCGAGCGTCCAAGGCTGACCGAATCGTCGACGCGCGTCGTCGTCGGCGGCGAGATCCGACCTCTGCGCGAGCACTCGACGCTCGTCGGAGCGCTCGAACGTGTCCAGTACGAACAGTGGCGGCTCGGGGTCTACGCGCCGGCCGACGCGACCGAGCGTGTGGGCAGAGCGGCGGTCAGGGAACTGGGACTCGACATCGACGGCGCGCTCGTGAGCGACGCCCGACCGGGGATCAACGCGACGCTCTCGGAGTTCGAGGACGATTGACGACGGGACAGCGGACTCTCACGTTCGTTTTCGATCGAAATCAGTTACTGGCGGACCATACATGCTATACGTGCCAATACGACGCTACGTTGGCCAACGACTGCGAACCGGAACTCGGGGCCGACTCGCCAGGGTTGAATAGCCCCCGGGCGAACGACGGGTATGGAGATCGAGGGCACCGTGATCGCCGGCCGGGCCTTCGAGCCGATCGAAGGGCGGGTCGTCGTCGAAAACGGGGAGATCACTGCCGTCGAGGAGGCCTCGGTCGACTCCTCCGCGATCGTGCTGCCGGCGTTCGTCAACGCCCACACCCACATCGGGGACTCGCTCGCCAAAGAAGCCGGCGCGGGCCTGTCGCTCGACGAACTCGTCGCCCCGCCCGACGGGCTCAAACACCGCTTACTGCGTGCGGCCAGCCGCGAGGAGTTGGTCGACGCGATGGACCGGACGGTCTCGTTCATGAGCCAGGGCGGGACGAGCGCGTTCGTCGAGTTCCGCGAGGGCGGCGTTACCGGCGTGCGCGCGATCGAGGAAGCGCTTACCGGAAGCTCGCTCGACGCGGTCGTGCTCGGCCGCGAGTCGATCGAGGCGATGTACGAAGCCGACGGCTACGGGGCAAGCGGGGCAAACGACGGCGACTTCGAGCGCGAGCGCGCGGCGACCCGTGAGGCGGAGAAACTCTTCGCGATCCACGCCGGCGAGCGCGATACGAGCGACATCGATGCGGCGCTCGCGCTCGATCCCGACCTGTTGGTCCACATGGTCCACGCCGAACCCACACACGTAGAGCGGGTCGCAGAACGGGAAACCCCAGTCGCCGTCTGTCCGCGGTCGAACCTCGTGACCGGCGTCGGCCTCGGACCGGTCGAAGCGCTCGTCGAGCGGACGACGGTCGCGCTCGGTACCGATAACGTGATGCTCAATAACCCCTCGATGTTCCGTGAGATGGAGTTCGCGGCGAAGCTGTTCGACCTCCCGGCAGGGAAAGTACTGGAGATGGCGACGCTCGCGGGCGCGGAGATCGCCGGTCTCGACCGCGGGGTCATCGAAGAGGGTGCCGAGGCGAAACTATGTGTGCTCGACGGCGACTCGCCGAACCTCGCTGGCGCACAGGACGTCGTACGCGCGGTCGTTCGCCGAGCCGGCGTCAGCGATATCGAACGGATCGTCTACTGAGACACGAAACGGGAACCGACAGCCATTCCAATGCGACCGTGGCGCATTCATACTTGTACACTCCTACCGTGACAGAGCCGCTGTAGACGGCGAACGGCCGAGCCTCCTCCTTTCATGCGCCAAACATCGATAACGCGAGGATCGACACCAGGTAGCCCGCTGTAACGACGACGGCAAGCACTGAGACGGAATTCACTACGTCGAAACCGACAGTGGGTCGGCCCAAAATTCCTCTCCCGGAGCGCTCCGATTCAGTGGTAGGAGGACCGTCTTCGTCGAGTTCCTCGACCGTCGGGATCACCTCCGGCAGTCCCTTCCGACGTGCATCGAGCTTGTTGAGTAGCGTGACTGCGAGGAGTGTGACGACGAGCGCAACGGGAAGGACCACCAACGGTGTCGTGACTCCGAGCGCATAGAGCCCGTACATTCCGATAGCGACACCGGCGGCGGTGAGCGCGAAAGGAACCTGTGTGTTCACGTGGTCGATGTGATCCGAGCCGGCGAAGATCGACGACATCACCGTCGTATCGGAGATCGGCGAGCAGTGATCGCCCAGGATCGCTCCGCCGAGCAACGCACCGATAAGCACCGGGAGGATCTCCGGACCGACGACCTGAAAGCCAAGCGGGAGCGCGATCGGCGTCACGATCGACATCGTCCCCCACGACGTGCCCGTGGTAAACGCGATGAACGCCGAGATGAGGAAGATGAGGATCGGGAGGGTTTGGCCGGGGAGACCGCTTCCGGTCACGACGCCGACGATGTACTCCGCAGTGCCGACCTCGCCGGCAGCGAGGCCGATCGACCAGGCGAGTACGATGATGGCGGCTGCGATCATCATCGTCTTGAAACCGTTGACGATCGTATCGCTCGCCGTCTCGAGATCGAGCGCACCGACTGCTACCGAGCCGACGAACCCGGTGACGGCAAAGGCGAACGAAGCGAAGAGCAGCGCCAGTGCGATATCAGTCTCCTGAAACGCCTGAGCGAGCCCCACGTCGGGGGCGGCACCGCCGCCGAGCCACCACATCGAAACGAGGCCGACGGCGACGAGCGCGGCGATCGGCGCGAAGAAGTTCAGAAGAGTCGGGTTGCGTTCGCTCGGTTCACCGACGTCCGAAGTGACGTTCGAAAGCGGTGTCGCCCCCTCACGCATCGTCTTCTTCTCACTTCGCGCACGCCATTCGGCGTCGAGCATCGGTCCGTAGAACCGCTGGGTGACAGTGATGAATCCAACCATTAGAAACGCCATCAGACAGTAGATGTTCCACGGGATACTCCTGAGGAACAGCTCGTAGGGAGTCGCACCGATCGCCGCGACGGTGAGGCTTCCCGCCGCGAGGACCTGTGCGATAACCGAGACTTGAAACCCGATCCAATTCGAGATCGGGCCGAACGTCGTTACCGGCGACGTCGTCGAATCGAGCGCGTAGGCGTGCATCTCACGCGAGGAGTACCGTGCATTCGCCAGTTCCTTCGTCGCGTTGCCGGTGATGATCGTGCTCGTGTACGAATCGAAGAAGACGAAGATGCCGATCAGCCAGGTCAGTACCTGTGCGTCACGGGCGGTCTCGACGCGATCGCCGATCCATCGTTCGAGCGCGAGAATGCTACCGGATTTGTATATGAAGGCCGCACCGGCACCCATCAGGAGGATGAGCACGAGGAAGGTAGCGTTGAACGGGTCGCGAACGGTCTCGATGACCCATTCGAGGGAGAGTGCCGTCGCAGCGACGGGGTTCCAGGAGGCGGCGATCAGTGCCCCGGTCCAGACTCCGGCGTATAGCGAGATGAGCACTTGTCGAGTGGTCATCGCGAGAACGATAGCGACTAACGGCGGTGCGAGCGCCAATGCGGTGGGGTCGGAAGCGGGCATAGCCACACCGGGTAGCCATCAGTATATAAATACTGGGTCGGCACCACCGGTAATACCGAGTCGAGCAGTGGTTCCGGAACTAGGTGATCGACGGAACCAGCGTCGAGTCGGATGGACGCTTTTGCCGTTGCACGGATCGGAGAGCGCGTCGATCCGGCGTTTCGGTCCTTGGAACCAACGTTCGAATCGGTCTCTGCTTAGTCGGTATTCTCTGAGCTGTATCCAGCTTCCGCCTTCTAATCCTCTCTCGAAAACAGGGACGAGGAACTGTTCCGTGACGCCCACTCGCATGCGAAGACACGACTTCGCGAAGAGGTCTCTGAGCGTGTCATAGAACAGTTGCCACGGCCTGTTCTAGAACGGTAAGTGCAGCAGATGGACGGATCGATTAGCGGCGTATATAGGCTACCCGATACGAGAGCGGGAGTGTCACCATCGCGATTACCAGCGTCGCTAGTACTTGGCTGGAAACGGCTGCTGATGTCACCTGCGCGGCGAT
This sequence comes from Halobacteriales archaeon QH_6_64_20, assembly GCA_003021235.1. Taxonomy (GTDB): domain Archaea; phylum Halobacteriota; class Halobacteria; order Halobacteriales; family Halococcaceae; genus PXQR01. The sequence continues at coordinate 26,974 of PXQR01000029.1, forward strand.
AGAGAATCCAAGTACAATCAGGACACTCTCATAGATCACAAACTGCAATCGCTTTGATGTACTCACCGCTACATTAGTTGCAGTTTCATTAATCCTGTTGATGACTCCGACACACGCAATCCCGCTTAGGAGTTAATTCGAACCTTTCTCGCTGAAACGAACCGCTGTGGGAACCTTTCTATGACACGCTCGACTCTAATAAAGAGGTGCGTGTTCACAACACGAAGTTCTCGACGAGACGGGCGTACCCCCGATGCAGGCGTTCGGAGACCGACTGGTTCGAGATTCCGAGTTCCTGGCCGAGGTCGTCGAGGGTGACCTGACGGGGGATCTCGAAGAAGCCACGATCGTAGGCCAATCGGAACACCTCGCGTTGCTCGTCGGTGAGCCCGTCGCGCGGCGCGGCTGTCTCCCCGTTCGCATCGTAGAGGCGATGGAGCGAGAAGCCGATGGCGCTTTCCTCACAGAAGGCGCGGTACTCCTGTAGGGACGCCCGGTCGGGAAAGCGCATCCGGTTGTGCCACTGCCCGTCGTAATACCGGCCGCTGAGCGCCTCGGCACCGAGTTTCACCCACTCGGGGTAGGGGACGACTTCGGTCTCGGCGGAGACCTGCACCCGAAAGAGCACCCGTCCGCCGGCCTCGCTCAAGCGCTGTCGGTCCGAAACGGTCGAATCGTCCTCCAGTGCGGCCGCGAACGCGTCGAGGTCCTCGCCCGCCGCCCAGAAAAAGAGGTTGGGCATCGTCGGGATCGTCGCCGTCTCGCGTTCGATTTCGAGACGAACGGCCGGTTCGGCGGCGATCGCCTCCGCGAGCGGCAACCATGACGAACCGGTCTTGAACTCGACGATAACGCTCACTATCTCGACGTATGCCGACAGACCGTTATCAATCGTCCGCCTTCCGACGGTGTTTTCGCGCTCTCGTATAACTACCGCGTATGCGTTCGACCGCTCGAAGACGTTATCGACACGGGGAGGTCGGGACCTTCGCCCGGGAACTCGGGCGTCGTCGCTTCGCCTCCGAGATGTAGCCCTGGGATTCCAGGGCTCAGCTACTGGTTGAACCCCGGTGTCGGTAGAACCGAGTCGAAGCGACGGGAGTACAATCCGGGATTCACGTGAGAAAAGGACACCGTCGCTCGACCGATCATCGTACAACGGGAGACTACCAGCCATGAAATATGCCTTTTTGATCAACAGTTCGCTCGAAGAGCCGGCACCGCTGACGAACACCCTCGAATACGCCCGCAAGCTCGACGATGCCGGCCACGACGTCGTCGTCTTCGACGGCGAGGCGACCCAGTGGATCCCCGAACTCGAAGGCGACGAGGACCGACTGGCCGATGAGGTCTACGCCGACGTGCGCGACCGCGGACTCGTCGGGGGGCGTGTGGCTTCTGTGCCTCCTTTTTCGAGGCCGACCGGGCGATCGAGAAGACGGCAATCACCTTGGATGGGGGGTCGGCCGAACACGGTCCCGACGTCGGCCAGCTGGCCGAACAGGGCTATCAGCTGCTTACCGTCGGCTGATCGGCGTCGGTCGCCGTCGCTATCGGCCGTCGATCGTCATCGGTCGTCGATCGTCATCGGCCGTTCGTAGCCGGCCGGAGGTGCTCGCAGTCGCCGACGCTCACGCTCACGCGTCCCTCGGACGTCTCGAGCACGAGAGTTCCCGGAAAACGCACGTCCATCGCCTCGCCGACGATCGTCTCGCGGGCGGTCTCGACGCGGACGCGCCGGCCGAGCGTGAACGCGAACTCGCGCCAGGCTGGGAGTATCGAGTCGGGATCGGTACGGAGCGCATCGAACTCGCCGAGGAGCCGCTGGACGAGGCCCCGCCGATCGACGTCGCCGACCGCCTCGCGCATGCTCGTCGCTCTTAGTGGTACGTCATCGCTATCGACGTTCGCGTTGAGCCCGATCCCGACGACGATCCAGGCGATCCGGTCGGCCTCGCCCTGCATCTCGGTGAGAATTCCTGCAAGCTTTCGCTCCCTCGCTTCACTTCCCTTGTTCTCGTTATTCTCATTTTCGTTTTCGTTCCCGCTCCCGTTTCCGTTCCACTGGTCACGAACGAGCACGTCGTTCGGCCACTTGATCCCCGCGTCGACCCCCTCGGCACGGACCGCACGGGTCGTCGCAACGGCCGCCGCAAGGGTGTAGATCGGCGCTCGGGCCGGCGGGAGGTCGGGTCGACAGAGGACGCTCAGCCAGACGCCGCCCGCCGGCGAGGCCCACTCGCGATCCAGCCGTCCCCGGCCGCCGGTCTGCTCGTCGGCGAGCACGGCGACGTCGGTCCCGCCGGCGGCGGCGAGGTCGCGCGCGCGAGCGTTCGTGCTCGGAAGCGATGGGTGGAACTCGACCTCGAAGGGTGCGTCGAGACCGAACTCGACCGCCGGCCCGCCGTAGTCGGGAACGCCGTCAAGTGCGTACCCCGCATCGGTGCTCGCAACCCCGAAGCCGACCGCCCGAAGCGCCTCGACGTGCTTCCAGACCGCCGCGCGCGAGATTTCCAATCGGGCGGCGAGGTCGGGACCCGAGACCGGTCCGTCGGCGATCGCGTCGAGCACGGCGCGGCGCGTCTCCTGCATGGGTGGCGATAGGCCGGCGGCTCAATTAAACGAGGCGACCGGCACGGACTCGATCGTCGCCGCTCGCCGACGCGTCGGCGGTGATCGGCTGAGAATGGCTCTTAACCGTCTCGTTCGTTCGAGTTCGGTGACTTCGACGGTTCCGAGGCCGGGGATTCCGGTGATTCGGACGGTTCAGACGACCCCGACGACCCTGACGACCGACTCCGAGCGGGGACCGCGAGCAATAGCAGTACTGTGCCGGCCGCGGCCTCCCCGCGGGGCACCCAGCTGTAGACGTGGTTGAGCATGGCGTAGGTCACGACGCCTAAAAACAGCGACAGTGACCACGAGAGAACGGTGAGCCGGCCGACCCGCGCGTGGGCCGTCTCGCGCAGTTCCGTCGGCGAGTGGGTGAGCCCTAGGACGACCGGAAAGATCACGAGCGGAACGGCGAGTACGGACAACACGATATGGACTGCGAGCATCGCGAGATACGCGATTCTGACCGGGCCGGCGTACGCGGCGAGGAACTGCCCCTCCTCGATGACGATCGCCTTCTCGAACCCGCCGCCGACCTTCGTGAGATACATGACGAGGAACAGTGAGATCAGCGTAAAGGCAGTGAGCATCGCCGCCCGGTGTTTGCGGACCGCGCCGCGGCGGATGAACCACCAGCCGACGAGCAATGCGAGAAGTGCGGCACTGTTGGTCACGGCGATCGCATCGGAGAGCACTATCACAGTTCGATCGCTGATCTCAGGGAAGACGTCGATGACACCCCCGAACGTCCCGAGCACGAGCACGTAGCCGACGAGCGAGAGTATCGCGGTGACGACCACGGGATGGTCTTTCACCGGCCCGGACGCCTGCGCAGTGGCCATATCGATGGTAGAGGTGGCTCGCGTATGGCCTCTTCGATCGGTCGAAGGAGGAAACAGTGTATGTTGAGCGTGTCATAGAACAGTTCACATGGTTCTGTGAATCACGTCTAACGGCTTGAGAATGCCGTGCACTTAATGCACGACGATCTCAGTAGATCATAGACATGGCAAAAAGAGAAATTCGGCGTTGCTGTTGACGAAGAGATCGTCCGAGAAGTGGACGAACTGGTCGCTGAGTGTGACGATCTCGGAGCGGCTGGCTCCGAGATCGTCGAGGCCATCCTCACAGCGTTCATTCAATCCGAGTCAGACCACGCTAAACAGGTGAGAGAGATCATTATTCGGAAACGAAAGGGTTCTCTCTGACTATCTATGAAAGCCGTGCACTTAGTGCACGGTATTCTAAGGGAATATTCTCCTACAACAATAAGAAATGTGACTATAGTGTGGGAACAATTCTATGACACCCTCTATGTTAGGTATATAATAATACGTTCGAGAACTGGGAACTTCGACCGGCGGTTTAGAGTGGCCTACGAGCGGACTCACTGATCGTTGAGGAAGTCGTGGATAGCGCTCCCGTAGCGTTCGAACCGTTCTATGTCCTGCAGGTGGTCGTACACACGCTCGTCGACGATATCGGCGTATTCGTATGCTAAGACGTTTCTGAACCCGGCCATCTCGGCCATCTCGTCGGCGGTAGCCGACGAAAGGATTCGTTCCGCTTCAAGCATCCGGAAGAGATCGCCGTAGTTCGTGGGTTCTCGAAACCCTTCCGCGGCGACGATGTGCGAGGCGACGCTGAGACTGGCTCGGGTAGCTTTCTCGAACCGACGTTCGACGATGTCCTGGAGATCCCTGTCGCGTCGGTACTCCTCCCAGGAGCAGCCTTGCTTTTCGGCCAGGCCTCGAAGGTACGTCTCGAGGCTCCCGAGCTTCGACGTTACTCGGTCAGGATCGATCATACGTACCGTTCTCGATGCGTTCGTCGAGAGCCGCTGTCCACTTCGATTTTATAGGGGCGAAATCGAGCTTTCGCACGAGGAATTCGGCTTCCGACCTGACAGCCTCGTGCTCGTTTCCCAGCAGCACCGTTCCCTCCGAGAGGATTTCGTAGCCGAACTCGGGACCGACGGCCGCGAGATCGACGAGGTCGATCGCTCCGAAGCCGGTTGCGTCCATGAGGGTGGCGGTCAGCTCATTGAGCAGTCGTCGCTTCCGCCGTTCGGAGACGGTCTCATCGAACAGTACCGCGACGTCTAGGTCACTCAATCCGTGTGTGGTTTCAGTTGCCTGGGAACCGAACAGCACGGCCATCGAAACCGGGTACTCCTGCAGGCACTCGGTCAACGCGTCCCGATCGAGCCGAGCGGGCTCCTCGCTTCGCCGTTCGACGAACCGCATACGCATCCTTCACCGTCGTGGAGTACAAACGCTCGCGGTCGAGCGCTATCACGGGGGGCTTCGAGTACCTTCTCTTCGATCGCGACGACTCGGCGCTGATCGACTCGGTCAATGAAGCGTGTCACCCCATGGTCGATCGGAGGACGAAACGGTCTATGAGACCGACGAATTCGACCGTCGGCACCGACAGAGCCAAACAGTCACGGTCGAACGGGAACGTATGAGCACAGGACAGAGCCAGCGGCCGATCCGCTGTCTCGTCGCCAAAGTCGGACTGGACGGCCACGACCGGGGCGCACACGTGATCGCCCGCGCCTTCCGGGACGCCGGCTTCGAAGTCATTTATTCGGGCTTACACAAATCGCCCGACGAGATCGTCCAGGCCGCCGTCCAAGAGGACGTCGACGTGCTCGGGATCTCGATACTTTCCGGCGCACACAACACGCTCGTCCCGAAGATCGTCGGTGGATTAGAGGAGTATGACGCCTTCGAGGACACCCTAATCATCTTAGGCGGGATCATCCCCGAGGAGGACCGGCCAGCCCTCGAAGACCAGGGGGTGGGGGCGATCTTCGGGCCGGGCGCGTCGATGGACGAAGCCGTCACGTTCGTCCGCGAGAACGCCCCGGAGCGCGCCTGAGATGGCCGGCTCGGAGACGAACGACGAGCTCGTCGCCGATCTGCTCGACGGGAACCATCGTGCGCTCGCGCGTGTCATCACGAAGATCGAGAACCGCACGCCGGGCTACCGCGAGCTGGTGTCGGCGCTCCACGAACACACGGGAAACGCCGAGGTGATCGGGATCACCGGCAGTCCCGGCTCGGGGAAATCGACGCTCGTCGACCGGATGGCCGAACACTACCGGTCGGAGGGGTTCACCGTCGGGATCATCGGCATCGATCCCTCCTCGCCCTTTACCGGGGGCGCGGTGCTCGGTGATCGCATCCGAATGAGTTCGACCACCGGCGACATGGACGTCTTCTTCCGTTCGATGAGCGCACGCGGTTCGCTCGGCGGACTGTCGACGGCCACCGCGGACGCGGTCAAAGCCCTCGACGCGTTCGGCAAGGACAGGGTCGTTATCGAGACCGTCGGCGCGGGCCAGAACGAGATCGATATCGTGAAAACCGCCGACACGGTCTGTGTGCTGGTCCCGCCGGGCAGCGGCGACGACGTCCAGATGCTCAAAGCCGGTATCCTCGAGATCGGCGACCTGTTCGTCGTCAACAAGGCCGACCTGGAGGGATCGGATCGGACGGTAATGGAGTTACGCGAGATGATCGACGGGCGCGCCGATCGCCTCTCGTCGCTCGACGCCGGTCATCACGCTCGCGACGGGCCCAGCGCGTCCGACGATACGGCGGGACGGGACACGACCGGAACCCACGACGGAGAAACGAGCGGGGAAACGTCGGCGGCGGTCGTCCGAGAGGACGGAACGGACGAGCACGGAACCCTATCCGAGTCCGAACCAGGGTCCGGGTCCGAAAATCGGGTGACGGCGTCGCCGACTTCCTCGCCGCGATCGACGACCACCGCAGCTTCCTGCAGGAGTCGGGTCGGTTCGAACGCCAGGTCAGGAACCGGTACGCAGAGGAGATCAGGGCGCTATTGCGCGAGGACTCGAGTACGCTGGTCGAACGGGAGGTCGCCGCCCGAGGCGGACTCGACACGTTCGTCGACCGAGTGATGGCGGGCGAAACCGATCCGTACGCCGTCGCCGAGGAGGTCATGACGCCGCTTCGCGGGTGCGTTGAGGCCCGTCGCAACGAGGACGCCTGAAGCGAAGCGATGGGGATCGAACGGTCGCGCGTCGCCTTCGATACGTCCTTCGCCCCGTTTCGCCGGATTCGTCCTGTCCGAGCGTACTCCGGGCCCGACGACCTTCGATCGCTTTCCGCTACCGTCGTCAGGTACCCGGTCTCCCGGCCGATCGCGCCGACCCTTGTATCCCAGGGATGGCTTCCTTTCGGCCCGGGCTACAAGCATCAATTGGGCGCAGTCAGGCGCAACCACCACCCGCACCACCCACACTTCGAATGTCGCGAATGGCACGTTACGTGCCGTCGCGCGTTCTCACAGCCGTCGTGCGCCCGTTCGTTCGGTGCTCGCACCCACCGAACGAACCTTTCTACATGCTTGACCGACAGGTACACTCACTTGCGGCATGTGCACAAACACGGTGAGCACCGAGCGCAGGTTTGACCGCGGAGCTTCATCGTAACCGGGCGACTCACACTGCCGCCGGACAGCTAATGAGGCTTCAACCCCACGGAGGTCCGTCTGTAACGAGATCTCTGTCAGAACGCGGCCTACTATCAACATTACTCGCTCTTATGTAGACTGGCGGAACAGCATGGTAACAATGGACGCACTATGGCGAGAGACAACCGCTACGTCACGAATACAGCTTACTCAGGAGCTGAATCGCTCGTCATCTCGCGGTTCCGCTGTACTACTCGTGGATGGTGTACGCGTCGATAATGCCGGCGAGCACGCGAATGTCCTCGATTCCGTGTTCGACGACGGTGACGGGCATCTCGCGGGCAACGAGATCGGGGACGTCGGTTGCCGGACGGGTCAGTTCGACACCAGCGACCGTATCGCGCTTGTCGAATTTATAGAGCGCTTCGATAACTGCGATCGCCGGCACCTGGATCACACAGTCACCGGCCGCAGCGCGTTCGAACAGCTCGACTACGGTCTCAGGAAGTCTGCCAACGGCGTACCGGAGGACACCGACCGCGTCGAGGGTGTATCGCTCCATCGCTTCGGGTTACTCGACCGACCACTCGGTCCGTCGGCTCTCGTAGAGATCGCTTTCGAGTTTGTCGACGAGCCGCTCTCGATCGCTCTCGTCGACTCCATCGGCGAACGACCCATACCCGCCGAGCCGGCTCCGTTTCTTGACGGCGAGCCCGTCTTCCGTTCCGATCCACTCGACCTCGTCGCCGGGTTCGATCCCGTATCGTTCGCGTAAGTCCTTCGGGATCGTAGTCTGTCCCTTGTCCGTCACGCGTGTCGTCTCTCCCATATCGGTAAGAACCACTGTAAGAACTTAGTGGTTCGGCTGGAAGAACGCTCGGGTCGCCGTCCTCTCTACCTCCGTCCGGCATCGACCTGTGAATCCGTTCGGACGCTACTGGTGTCCATTCCGAACGAATTCCCCGGAGCACGGTAGCCGAGTTGTCGACCCCCTGGGGCTGAGCAGGTATTGAGGGTCGACGGAAACACTATGTGCTCAGCGGCAGAGACAACTACTGTGTCCGCTGAATCGGGCAGCGTTACAGACGAACCCCTTGTGGGGTTGAAGCGATGACTGCGAGACGAAGGGCCGGTACCTCGCGATGGTTACAGACGAACCTTCGTAGGGTTGAAGCCAGGCGAACAGATCGAGTCGGAGTATTTACCCGTCGAGTTACAGGTGGATCTCCATCGGACTGGAGCAACGGAGTTGCCGACCCAACAGTGTTTAATCGCCTCGACGGCGATCGTGTAGCACGGCTACCTCGGCGCTTCCACACGAGTCCGCCGTCGAGGATTTCGTCGAGCGAATCGAAGCCAGTGACGTCTCCACAGTCCAGCGGCTCGTACTCTTCGGAAGCGTTGCCCGTGAGACACACTCGCCGAGGTCGGACATCGACGTGCTCGCCGTTCTCGATAGCGGAGTTAACGCATCGGCCGTCGAAGAGCGACTCCGAGACGAGGCGTATGAGGTTATGCTCGACCACGGGACTCCGTTCAGTATACACGCCGTGATCGAAAGCGACCTCGAACGCCGTTCCGACCATCCGTTCTTCAGAAACGTCCTCACGGAAGGGCGAACGATCTCTGCCTGACGAGCGCTACGCCACAGAAGAAACTCTCGAAGGCACACCAGGCATTGGACGACGCCGAACGGTTGATCGAGGTCGGCGGTAGCGAAGAGGAATCATCAACCGACTGTAGTACGCTACGTTCCGCGCTACACAAGCCGTGTTGTACGTCCGTGACATCGATCCGGGTTCGCACGAAACGGGCCGGAACCGATTCGGCGAGGAAATCGTCCTCGAAGGTGACGCAACGCGCGAGCAGGGCCGACTGCTTACGACGCTTGCCGACCTCCGGCAACAAGCAGATTACGGATACGACCGGATCGACGCCGACATCGACGAACTCGCCGAGCGAACGCGAACGTTCGTCGAACGGATGACAGCGCTCGTCGAGTCGGCCACCGAGGAGACCGGCGGTCGATAGTGTTCGGTGATGGGCTGGCGACGGTCTGGCGATGGTTCCCTACCGGTCGCTTCCACTCTCCGAGCGTCGTTTACGGACGGCGGCGTCGAGCCGACACAGCGCCTCCTGACGGCACACACCCTCCCGAGCGGTCCCATCGGCCGAACGCGCGTCTCACCGTCCGGCGGTCGTCTCGACCAGGTGACCTTCGGAACCGTGGAGGTGAACGGTCCGGACCGAGCGGCGCACATACCCCGATACTCTCCGACGACAGTCATAGTCCTTCGGCGGACGGCCGTCCGACGCGTCAGCGGTCACGTCGGCGATCCGGCTCGGCGCTCGCTCTTCGGATCCCGATACCCGAGCCCGGAACACGACGAACGCGACGCTCGACGGTCCCGCTCCGAATCCACGTGACCCGAGGGCACGTCGCGATCGGAGTCAGTACCCCTAAACCGCACACGGCCGATTCGTCGTACATGAAACTCCGATCGATCGTCGGTGGCCTGATCGGCGCCGGCGGACTCGCGCTCGCGACGAACCGCGTGCTCTCCCGACGGGCCGGCGACCTCGAAGTACCCTTCGGCACCGAACGGACCTATCGCTGGCGCGGGTTCGACGTCGCCTACGCCGAGGCCGGCGATCCCGACGATCCTGATATGCTCCTGTTACACGGCGTCAACGCCGCCGGCTCGAACCAGGAGTTCGCACGCGTCGCCGACCGGCTCGCCGACGAGTACCACGTCATCGCGCCCGACCTGCCGGGCTTCGGCCGATCGGATCGCCCGCCGATCACCTATTCGGCGAACTTGTACGAGTCGTTCGTCGCCGATTTCGTCCGGGAGATCACCGACCGGCCGATCTGTGTCGGCTCGTCGCTCTCGGGGGCCTATGCAGTCGCCGCCGCTCGCGAGGGTGCCGAATTCGCCGAGTTCGTGCTCGTCTGTCCGACCGCGACGACGATGCCCGGTCGGCGGGTGTGGCTCCGATCGGTGCTTCGCTCGCCGCTCGTCGGCGAAGGGTTGTTTAATCTGCTTGCGAGCTATCCCTCGTTGCGCTACTTCGAGGCCGATCACGGGCTATACGACCCCGAGAGCGTCGGCAAGGAGTACGTCGCGTACAAGTACCGTACCACCCATCAACCCGGTGCCCGCTTCGCGCCGGCGTCGTTCGTCGCGGGCTTTCTCGATTCGACCGTCGACCTCGGGGGAACGCTCGCCGCGCTCGACGTCCCGACGACGCTCGTCTGGGGGGCACAGACCGACATCACGCCGCTCGACGACGGACGCGAACTCGCCGAGACGGCGGACACCCGCCTCGTCGTGATCGACGACTCACTGTTGCTTCCCCACGTCGAACACCCCGCCGAGTTCGCCGACGTCGTGGCCGGCCGGCTCCAGCGGGCGACCGACTAACCGAACTCCGGAAGTCGGAAGCCGGAAACGAGGACCCGGGCACGAACGCCGACGGTCGTGGTCGTGTTCGTATTCGTACCAGCAAGGTCGTTTCCGAACGTCACCCGTTCGAGTTCGTTGCCCGTTGCGCTTCGTCGAACCGTGAGCATGGCGTAGCCCTCGCGGTTCTGGGCGATAACGGCAGTCGCTCCGTCGGCGTCGAATTCGAGCAACCGTTCGGCGTCGGTCTCGTGGTAGCGTGCGGTGATGCCGTTCGTCTCGACCTCGGTGCCGGCGTCCCTACCGTCGCCGTCGTTGTTACTTCCATTGTCGCCGTCGGCTTCCGCGGTCGCGTCGTCCATGCGTGTATGTACGCCGCCAGCGAGTCGAAGCTGTCGATACCGGCCGGCGTCGATCGGTGCCGGTCAGTACCGGTCGATATTGCGGCGACCGTCGTCCGGAATCGCTCAGTCGAGCAGTTGGGCCGCGATCGTGTTCCGGAGGATCTCGCTCGTCCCCTCGTAGATCTCGTTGAGCTTCGCGTCGCGGTAGTACCGTTCGACGGGGAAATCGGTCGTATAGCCGTAGCCGCCGTGGAGTTGGATCGCCTCGTTCGCGACCTCTCGGCTGATTTCGGATGCGTACACCTTCGCCTGGGCGGCTTCCTTGACGAACGGCTCGTCGCGGATCTTCAGGTCCGCGGCACGATGAGTGAGCATGCGTGCGGACTGGACTTTCGTGTCCATGTCGGCGAGTTTGTGCTGTACCGCTTGGAACTGGCCGATCGACTTGCCGAACTGCTCGCGTTCTGCGACGTAGGAAAGCGAGGCATCCAGTGCGGCCTGGGCGATGCCCACGCCGCGAGTCGCGATCGTGATCCGCCCACCGTTGAGCGTCTTCAGCGCGTGGACGAACCCCCGGCCTTCCTCGCCGAGCCGTCGGTCCGCGGGGATTCGCATGTCGTCGAATCGTAGTTCGGCGGTCGGACAGCCCTTGTCGCCGAGTTTGTGCTCGGTGCCTTCGACGATGAACCCGTCGTCCTCCTCGGGACGGACGACGAACGAAGAGATCCCCTGATTGCCCGCGTCGGGATCGGTTTTCGCGAACAGAGTAACCGTGTCGGCGACCGACCCGTTCGAAATCCAGAGCTTGCCGCCGTCGATCACGTACTCCTCGCCGTCCTTTTCGGCCACCGTTTCCATGGCGGGGACGTCGCTTCCCGCGTCGGCTTCCGAGAGCGCAAAGGCCCCGATGTCGGTGCCCTCGTTGAGCGGCGTGAGGAACTCCCGTTTCTGTTCGTCGGTACCGAAGGCCGAAAGCATGTTTCCCGCGAGGCTCGTGTGGGCGGCGACGATCGTGCCTAACCCACCGGAACCACGGGAGATCTCCTCCAACCCGATCACATACGAGTGATAGTCGAGACCTGCGCCGCCGTACTCCTCGGGAAAGGGCATTCCCATGAGTCCCAACTGGCTCATCTCCTCGATCAGGTCGGCCGGGAACTCGTCGGTCGCGTCGATCTCGGCGGCGCGAGGAACCACTTCGTTGTCCACGAAGTCCGCGACCGTATCGCGGATCTGCTCTTGTTCGGCCGACAGCGCGAAGTCCATATCCGGACTTGGTGGCGGCGAGTATCAGTGTTCGCCTCAGCAATGTGTATTCGTCGAATCTGGTTGTGTTGAGAGCGAAGGGGACAACGTCGCCTCGAAAGCCCCTGACGGTTTGGCCTCCCGCGGTTCGCTGCGCGCGCTCAGTTCGTTCGCGTGCTTGCTTTGCCGGGGTTCGGCCAAACCGCTAGCCCCTTTCAGTCCCGCCCACCGGATCCTATCGACGGTCTGTGAAACAGTGACGAACTCGCTTTTTCACTAGATCCCCTACGTCGAGAAGTCGTAGCCGGATCGCGGCCACGGTGCGATCTCGGTAGCCTGGCCCGACCGAGAGCCTTTTTGTGAGGGCGTGACGAAAGCGGGTCAAGACAATGACGAATCCGGGAACGGGACCACCGAAAAAGGAGGATCTGGCGTGGTGCCACGAGGCGGTTCAAGGGGTTTCGCGGACCTTCGCCATCACGATCGACTGTCTCGACGAGCCGATGGCCTCCTGGATCTGCGTCGGTTATCTGCTCTGTCGCGTTCCCGATACGATCGAGGACGCCGGCCACATTTCGCCTACTGAACAGGTCCGCCTGCTCGAGTCCTACGGCGCGGCCCTCGATCCCGATTCGGAAGACTCGGTCGAGGGATTCAGGGAGGAAGTCGAACCGTGGCTCCCCGACGAAAGCGAACGGAACGCCGACTGGGCGGTCGTCGCCGCCGCCCCGCGGGTGGTCCGGACGTTCGAAGAACTCGACCCCGAGGCGAAAGACGCCATCCGACCGCCAGTGGAGGAACTCGTCGGCGGGATGGCCCGCTTCGTCGATCGCTACGCCGAGGCCGGCGGCCTACGCATCGAGACGATCGAGGAGTTAGAGGAGTACTGCTGGTACGCTGCCGGGACGGTGGGAACGCTCATCACGAACCTCTTAGCCACTGATGCCACGCCCGCCCGGGCGCGCCAGTTGCGCGCGAACGCCCGCTCGTTCGCCATGTTGCTCCAACTGGTGAACGTCGCGAAGGACGTCGCGGCGGACTACGAGGAGGAGAACAACGTCTACCTGCCGGCGACCTGGCTACGGGAGGCCGGTGTCGAACCCGAAGCAGTCACCGAACCCCGCAACGCCCCGGCGGTCGCCCGCGTCGTCCAGCGGGTCGCCCGCCACGCCGAGGGCTATCTGGATGACACCGAAAACTACCTCGAAGCCCTGCCCGAGATCAGGGGCAACACCCTCGCAGCGTGGTCGATTCCCTATCTGCTCGCCGTCGGCACCCTCCGGGAACTCACCAAGCGACCGATGGACGTCATTCGCGAGGGCGGCATCAAGATCGGCCGCGCGGAGGTCGGGGCCATCGTCGGCCGCTTCGCCGACGGCGTTAGCCGCTCCTCGCTCGGGACGCTCCGCTCGCAGGTCGCCCGCAAGCCCTACCACCACCAGTAGGTTCACCACCGAAGCTCGAACCGACACGAAGCCGACGGGACACGGCTGAACGCTTCTATCGTGCCGTACTCACGGCCATCGACGTACCGACCGCCGTCGCCTCGCGCTTCGAGGAGTGAGGTTCGTACCGAGCGGTCCGACTGACCCATCGAAAGGTCCCGGAACGGCGGCGTCCCTGGTGTCCGCTTCAAGGACCTGCACGGGACCCTCCTCGATCACCTGCTGGAACGGTCGCGAACCGAGCCGAGGAACCTCTATCGCCACCGACCCGATCGCCGCTTACCCGCCGCGATCCGAGCGGGCGGCATACGCGAGCGACGCGGCGACCAGTAGCCCCGTGAGCACGCCGATCAGGACGTACATGACGAGCGTGAACCCGCTCTCGGTCGACTCGTTGCCGGCCGACTCGCCTCTAGGTACGGAGGCGTTCGACGGCGAACCGGCCGCCGTAGTGGCGGTCGCCGCAGCGCTGTCGGTGACCGTGCTCGTGTTTTCCGTCGACCTCGTTTCGCTGGCCGCCGTGGTCGGCGTGGTCGTCGTGGTTGGTGTCGCCGTCGTCGTGACATCGGTCGTCGTCTCGGTTGTCGTTGCCGTCCTCGTCGCCGTTCGGGTCGCTATCGGTGTCTCAGTCGCTGTCCCGATCGGCGTCTCGGTCGGCGTTGCGATATCAGCCGTCGTCTCGGTTGCCGTTTCGACCGTCGTCGGTTCCGTCGTGGTCGTCGCCGTCGTCGTCTCGGTTCCGCCCGCAGTGAGCGTCCGTGGATCGACCGATTCGCTGTCGATCCGTATCTCGATCTTCTCGATGCCGTCCGACTCTAGTTCTATTTCCTCGATCGAGCCGGTGAACTCGTAGGCGTCGTGTTTGCTGTTCCCGATGGTTCCGGAGACGGTATTCCCGTCGATGTACTCCGGGTTCGGAGCGCCCTCGGCGTTCTCCCCGACCTCGACGTTATCGGTCGGTTCCAGACCGGGCGCAGAGAGCGTGTATTCGATGTTGTCGCCGGGTGCCGAGACGTTGATGATCCGTGTCTCCCCCTCGTCGTCACCATCGTCATCGTCGCCGTCGTCACCACCGTCACTGTCGCTGTCGTCGTCAGCCTGGGCGAACGGTGCGTGGCGTTTTCCGACCCACGACGCCCGCTCCGGCCGTTCGGGTTCGGCGACGCTACCCCGCGCAAACCGGTCGCTGCCCGCGCTCGTGTCGGTGACGGGCATCGAGGGAGCGGTAACCTCTCGGGCATCGTCGCGAACGCGGTCGGTCCGCTCGCTCGGGCCACGCGTGCTCGGCGTTCGGCGGCGGGTATCGGAGTCGGTAACCGGCTGATCGTCGCGGCCGGTTCGCTCGCGGTCGGCGCGCCCACCCACGCGAGTCGGGATCGTCCGATCCGTCACCGGCATCGTTCGAGCGGGATCGGCCGACTCGACCGATGTCGTTCTATCGTGCGTCGTCTGTTGCATGGTGATCGTAGCGGACGTCTCCGCGTCGATACCGGCCTCCGTGGACGGGTCCATACTACGCCTTTCGGCCGATCGTTCCGAGGCCTGACATCGAACGCCGGTTCACCTTCGCCACCCGGCCGCCGAGAGCGCGCCGCCGAACGCACGATCGAGCGAGCCGAGCGGACCGGGCGGCGCTCGCCCGCCCGTCGAACCCGAATCCGATACCGTCGCGGCGTACTCCCAGTCGTCACACAGCCCTCGGTACGCCCGTCTGCGGATCGCCGGACACGCGAGCAGGCGCGCACACAAGCGGGGGCGGCGCGCGAGCCGGGAGAGAGCCTTTCGGGGGTTACGATCGACGTCCTCGACGTCGATTCCGTCCACGACACGCAAGATTTCCCGCAGAAGGTCGAGCCGGCCGTCCTCGAGCGTTCCCCGGACGACGTACGACAGGACGTATTCGGGACGCATCGTCCCGTGTAGTCGGCGCGGGTACTCGGCCAGTCGGTCGTGGGCGGCGAGCGCGGCCATCAAGTAGGAGGAATGGATCGCTTGAGAGATCCCCTTCCCGGTGAAACGATTGGCGATGCCCGCCGCGTCGCCGACGCGGACGAGTCCCTTCGGGTCGTAGGTCCGGCGCGGGTCGAGGCTCGGCCCGCGCGGGATGATCGCAACGTTCGCCGCGCC